>NZ_JBEXQJ010000047.1:0-50238 GCF_040612515.1 Streptomyces sp. NPDC006372
CCTCGGAGACGACGCCGTTGTCGCGCAGGGTCATCTGCCCGGCGGCGTCGTACTGGTAGGTGACGTCCGGCGTGGAGTCGGAGTTTCCCGTGCTGGCGGCCGGGGCTACGACCAGCCGGCCACGATGTACCCGACGCCGTACGGCGCGTCCTCGTACAGCAGTGCTCCGCCGAGGCCCGCGTCCTCGGCCGCGCCCGCCAGAACCTGCCAGGGGGCACGGCCGGACGCCTTCAGTTCGTGTGCGAGATCCGTGTCCAGCCCCTCCAGGGCCGTCAGGTCAGCCGAGCCGAGCGCCCGCGCGACCTCCGCGTCGAAAGGGGCGGCCCGTTCGTCCAGATAGCCCGGGGCCTTGAGCGTCCGGCACGCGCTGGCATCCCCCATCACCAGCAGCGCGACCCGCTCGGACCGCGCGGCGATGTCCCGTCCGATCCGGGCACACCGCTCGGGCGAGAGCCGGTCCCCCACGCCGAGCCCCTCGACCGGGGCGTCGGACCACCCGGTCCGCTCCAGCAGCCGGGCGCCCACCGCCAGCGCGTACGGCAGCCGCCGTTCCGTGTTTTGCGCGCCCCCGACCTGGCCCAGCCGGACATCGAGATCGACCCCGAAGCCCCGGAACGTACCCGGAGTGCCCTCCGGGTACGTCTCGCACCCGGAGCCGTCCACCGGCCCGACGACCACGAGCCGGCCGGGCCGGGCGGCGGCGAGCAGACCCAGCGCGTCCGTGCAGGCGGCCCGCGCGGGGTCCAGCTCCGGAGCGGCACCGGCGGCGACCTCGGGAACCAGCAGGGGCGGGCAGGGGCAGACAGCGGCGGCGACAAGCATGATCGGCAGGGTAACCCTGACCGGCCGCTCGCACGCATGCGGCGTCCTGGGGCCTCACCCCACCTCACCCCACCTCACCTCAGCCGCAGCCCTCGCCGGGCTCAGCCGCGGCCCTCACCGAGCTCGGTCGCAGCTCGTCCGGCTCGGTCGCAGCCCCGCCGGGTTCAGTCGCAGCCGCAGCCGCTCGTGGCAGCCGGGAGCGGCTCCGGCACGCCGATCTTCGGGAGGCCCAGGAGGACGCCGGTCGGCTGGGACGGCTTCGCCGACTTCTCGGCGTTGCGCTTCTCCCAGGCGTCACCCGCCCGGGTGCGGCGCACGTCCAGCACGGGGCCCTCGGCGAGGAGGTGGTGCGGGGCGGCGTAGGTGATCTCGACCGTGACCACGTCGCCGGGGCGGACCTCCTGGTCGGGCTTGGTGAAGTGGACGAGGCGGTTGTCGGGGGCCCGGCCGGACAGACGGTGGGTGGTGTCGTCCTTGCGGCCCTCGCCCTCGGCGACCATCAGCTCCAGCGTGCGGCCGACCTGCTTCTTGTTCTCCTCCCAGGAGATCTCCTCCTGGAGGGCGACGAGCCGCTCGTAGCGCTCCTGGACGACCTTCTTGGGGATCTGGCCGTCCATCTCGGCGGCCGGGGTGCCCGGGCGCTTGGAGTACTGGAAGGTGAAGGCCTGGGCGAAGCGGGCCTCGCGCACCACGTGCAGCGTCTGCTCGAAGTCCTCCTCGGTCTCGCCGGGGAAGCCCACGATGATGTCGGTGCTGATCGCCGCGTGCGGGATGGCGGCGCGGACCTTCTCGATGATCCCCAGGTAGCGCTCCTGGCGGTAGGAGCGGCGCATGGCCTTCAGGACCGGGTCCGAACCGGACTGGAGCGGCATGTGCAGCTGCGGCATCACGTTCGGCGTCTCGGCCATGGCGGCGATGACGTCGTCGGTGAAGTCGCGCGGGTGCGGCGAGGTGAAACGGACCCGCTCGAGACCCTCGATCCTCCCGCAGGCGCGCAGCAGCTTGCTGAAGGCCTCGCGGTCGCCGATGTCGGAGCCGTACGCGTTGACGTTCTGCCCGAGGAGCGTGATCTCGGAGACGCCGTCGGCGACCAGGGCCTCGATCTCGGCGAGGATGTCGCCGGGGCGGCGGTCCTTCTCCTTGCCGCGCAGGGCCGGGACGATGCAGAAGGTGCAGGTGTTGTTGCAGCCGACGGAGATGGAGACCCAGGCCGCGTACGCGCTCTCACGGCGCGTGGGCAGGGTCGAGGGGAACGCCTCCAGCGACTCGGCGATCTCGACCTGCGCCTCCTCCTGGACGCGGGCGCGTTCCAGCAGGACCGGCAGCTTGCCGATGTTGTGCGTGCCGAAGACGACGTCCACCCACGGCGCCCTCTTCACGATGGTGTCGCGGTCCTTCTGGGCCAGACAGCCGCCGACGGCGATCTGCATGCCGGGGCGGCCGGCCTTCTTGGGCGCCAGGTGTCCGAGGTTGCCGTAGAGCTTGTTGTCGGCGTTCTCCCGCACGGCGCAGGTGTTGAAGACGACGACGTCAGCCTCTCCGTCGGAGCCCTCCGGGGCGCGGACGTAGCCCGCGTCCTCCAGCAGACCGGCCAATCGCTCGGAGTCGTGGACGTTCATCTGGCACCCGTAGGTGCGTACCTCATATGTGCGCGTGCCGCCCACTGACTGGCTCCGGTCGATGCTGCTCATGGGGACAAGGGTAGGCGGTCTGCGAAGGTGACCCGGTCGCCTGTGGACAACCGGGGCGTTCGCCTCACGCCTCGATGAGACCGGCCCGTATCGCGTACCTGGTCAGCTCCAGACGGTCGCGCATGCCGAGCTTCTGGAGGAGGTTGGCGCGGTGGCGTTCGACCGTCTTGGCGCTGATGAAGAGGAGTTCGCCGATCTCCTTCGAGGTGTGGCCCTCGGCGACCAGCTTGAGGATCTCCTCCTCGCGCTCGGTGATGGGCCGTTCCGGCAGGCCGCCGCCCCCGTGCAGCCGCTCCAGGTAGGAGCGGACGAGGGCCCGCTCGGCCCCGGGGTAGATGAACGGCTCGTCGCGCACGGCCGCCCGGCAGGCCTCGACCAGGTCGCGGTCGGCGACCGACTTGAGGACGTAGCCGCTGGCCCCGGCCCTCAGCGCCTCGAAGAAGTACTCCTCGTTGTCGTACATGGTCAGGATGAGGATGTGCAGCCCGGGAAGCCTGCGGGAGAGTTCGCGGGCCGCCTGGAGGCCGGTCATGCGGGGCATGGCGACGTCCAGGACGGCCAGGTCCACAGGGGTCTCCCGGGCCTTGGCGACGGCCTCGGCGCCGTCCCCGGCCTCGGCCACGACCGTGAGGTCGGGCTCCCCGTCCAGGATGAGGCGCACTCCCCGGCGTACGAGGGTGTGGTCGTCGGCGAGCAGGACGCGGATCGGTGTGGACATCAGCGGGGTCCTTCGGTCACTGGTACGCGCGAGGTCACCGGTACGCGCAGCCGTACGTCGGTGCCGCCGCCCGGGGCCGGTTCGAGGGTGAGGCCGGCGCCGATCAGCAGGGCGCGTTCGCGCATGCCGGTGATCCCGGCGCCCTCCGGGGCGTCTCCGAGGCCGGTGCCGTTGTCGCGGACGAGGAGCTCGACGCCGCCGGGGACCTGCTGGAGACGGAGTTCGGCGCGGTCGGCGGCGGCGTGCCGGGCGGTGTTGGTCAGGCCTTCCTGGGCAACCCGGTAGACGACGAGTTCCGACTCCGGGGTCAGGGCGGGGAGGTCGCCGGTGACATGGTGGCGCACGGTCAGCCCATGCGTCGTGAACTCGGTGGTGAGCGAGCGCAGGGCGCTGGCCAGGCCGAGCTCCTCCAGGACACCGGGGCGCAGCCGGCGGGCGATCCGGCGGATCTCGTCCAGGCCGGCCCGGGTCGCCTCCTGGGCCTGGCCCACCTCCACGCGCAGGTCCTCGGGCGCCCGGTCCGCGACGCGCTTGAGCTGGAGGAGGACGGCGGTCAGGGTCTGCCCCACCTCGTCGTGGAGCTCCCGGGCGATCCGGTGCCGTTCGCGCTCCTGTGCGGACAGCGCCCGGGCGGCGCCCGCGGCCCGCTCGGCCTCCAGACGGTCGAGCATCGTGTTGTACGTCGTGATCAGCCCGGCCGTCTCCGCGGGCCCGGCGACCACCGGGCGGGAGCCCGGACGCAGCAGGTCCGCGGTGGCCATGGCCCGGTCGAGTCGTTGCAGGGGCACGAGGCCGAAGCGCAGCACGAGCGCGTTGCCGGCGAGCAGCATCAGCAGCCCGCCGAGCAGGACGAGCGCCTCGCCCGCCAGCACGGGCGTGGACACGGTGACCGGGCCGAGCAGCAACGCGGTGGCCACGATCAGGCCCGCGGCGTTGAGCGAGAAGATCCGCCAGAACAGTGACACGTTCCTGGATCCGCCCCTTCCGCCCTTCGCGTACGACTCCGCCCCCTCCACCTTCTCCGGCGAGCGGCCGCTGCGTATATCCGTCACGACACCCATGTCGTCACCGTACGGCCGGATGGCAGCATGCGGAGTTGACTGATCCGTTGGTCGACACCACTCACGACACCGACACAAGCAAGACGATCAAGACGAACAAGGGGAAGAAACGTGTCAGCTCCGCGCCTGAGGGCGACGCCGCTGCCGGGAATCGGGGTCCAGTACGACCTGGAGACCCGGGAACACCGCCATCTGTCGGTGGTGGCGCACCGTGACGGCTCCCGCACCGTGAACATGTACCGGGCCGACGACCCCGACTCCTGCGCGCACTCCCTGCGGCTGACCGGCTCGGAGGCCGGTTCGCTGATCGACGCGCTGAAGCCGTCCCACCACAGCCCGAGCCTGCTGTACACCACGGACCTGGGACTGGTCGCGGAGCGGATCGAGGTGGCCGCCACCTCGCGCTGGAACGGGCGGGTGCTGGGCGACACCCGGATGCGGACGGACACGGGCGCGTCGGTGGTGGCGGTGCTGCGCCGGGCCGAGGCCATCCCCTCGCCCGCGCCGGACTTCCGGCTGGCGGGCGGTGACACGCTGATCGTGGTCGGCACCCGTGAGGGCGTCGACGCCGCCGCGACGATACTCGAGCGGGAGTGAGCCGGTGCACTCAGCCGTCCTGCTGATCGAGTTCGGTTCCATCATCCTCGGCCTCGGGCTGCTCGGCCGGTTCGCCGGCCGTTTCCGGCTCTCGCCCATACCGCTGTACCTGCTGGCCGGTCTGGCCTTCGGCGAGGGTGGTCTGCTGCCGCTGGGCGCGAGCGAGGAGTTCGTCGCGACGGGCGCGGAGATCGGCGTCATCCTGCTGCTGTTGATGCTGGGCCTGGAGTACACGGCGAGCGATCTGGTCTCCAACCTCAAGACGCACTACCCGTCCGGTCTGGTGGACTGCGCGCTGAACGCCCTGCCGGGTGCGGCGGTGGCGCTGTTGCTGGGCTGGGGTCCGGTGGCCGCCGTCGTCCTGGCCGGTGTCACCTGGATCTCGTCCTCCGGGGTGATCGCGAAGGTGCTGGGCGATCTGGGCCGGGTCGGCAACCGGGAGACGCCGGTGATCCTCAGCGTGCTCGTGCTGGAGGACCTGGCGATGGCGGTGTACCTGCCCATCGTCACGGCCCTGGTGGCGGGCGTCGGGCTGCTGGCCGGCAGCGTGACCCTGGCGATCGCGCTGGGCGCGGCGGGGCTGGTGCTGTTCCTGGCCGTGCGCTACGGCAGGCTCATCTCGCGGTTCGTCTCCAGCGACGATCCGGAGAAGCTGCTGCTGGTCGTGCTGGGGCTGACGATCCTGGTCGCGGGTGTGGCCCAGCAGCTCCAGGTGTCGGCGGCGGTCGGGGCCTTTCTGGTGGGCATCGCGCTGTCTGGTGAGGTGGCGGAGGGTGCGCACACCCTGCTGAGCCCGCTGCGCGACCTGTTCGCGGCGGTCTTCTTCGTCTTCTTCGGGCTGCACACCGACCCGTCCAGCATCCCGCCCGTCCTGCTGCCCGCCCTGGGCCTGGCGGTCGTCACCGCCCTGACGAAGATCGCCACCGGCTACTGGGCGGCCCGGCGGGCCGGGATCTCCGTGAAGGGCCGCTGGCGTGCGGGCGGTGCGCTGGTGGCGCGCGGCGAGTTCTCGATCGTCATCGCCGGTCTGGCGGTCTCGGCGGGCATCGAACCGTCCCTCGGCCCGCTGGCCACGGCCTACGTCCTCATCCTGGTCGTCCTGGGTCCCCTCACCGCGCGTTACACGGAGCCCGTGGCGATGTGGTGGAGCCGGCGCCGAGCACCCCGCCAGGACGTGCCGGATACGACGCCCCGGACGACGGAGGAGGCGCCGGTGGCGGACTGAGGGCCGGGGTTGCGGGGTGCCCCGGACCGTCAGCCAGTCCCGTCCAGCACCCCCGGGCCGCTGGTCAGTCGGGTCCGGTGTGGCCCGGACCGGACCGGGGCGGTGCGCCCCGGGCGGCCGGCGAGCTCCGGCCCGGCACGCCCCCTGCCTGTCAGCCGGTCCGGCCCGCACAGCCCCCCGCGCCGCCAGCCAGCTCCCCCGGCCATCAGTCAGTTCCCTCCGGCGCCCACCCCTGCCTCCGCAGCACCTCCGTGACGTCCGGTGCCTCGTAGTGCTCCCCCTTGAGCACCTTGCCGTCCGCACGGCGGGAGACCGATCCGTCGGGGCCGAGCTTCGTCATGTTGGAGCGGTGGATCTCGGCGAGGACCGCGTCGAGGTCGATGCCGTGGACGAGGGCCGTGCCGTAGGCGACGTAGACGACGTCGGCCAGTTCGTGGGCGAGCCGGTCGAGCGGGCCCCGTACCGACACCTCGGCGACCTCGGCGGCCTCCTCCGCGAGGAGTTCGCCGCGGTGGGCGGCGAGGTCCGGGGAGATCTCCGTCGGGGTGCTGCGGGCGTCCAGGCCGAAGGCGAGGTGGAATTCACGGACCAGGTCGGCGGGCGAGGAGCTCATGGGGGCGACTGTAGTGGCCGCCACTGACACACCCCTCGCCTCAGGTCGGCCCCCTCCTGTGAGCCCTCCCCTGGTCAGCGGGGCACCACGGCTGGCAGGATCTCGCGCATGTCCAAGATGTTCCCCCGAATCGGCAGGCGCCGGGCCCTGCAGGGCGGCGCCGCCTCCCTGGTGGTCCTCGGGCTGCTGCTGTGGTGGCTGCGGCCCTGGGCCGAGGAGCCGCCGGGCGGGACGATCAGGTTCAGCACGGGCACCCGCGCGGGGGTCTACCACGAGTACGGCAAGCTCCTGCGCAAAGACCTCGACCAGGACATGCCCGACCTGAACGTGCGCCTGCAGACCAGTGCCGGTTCGCAGGAGAACGTCATGGACGTGGCCACGGGCAAGGCCGACTTCGCGATCGCCGCGGCCGACGCGGTCGCCACGTACAAGCTCGACCACGGCACGGGAGCCGACCGGCTGCGCGGTGTCGCACGCCTGTACGACGACTACGTCCAGCTCGTCGTACCGCCGGACTCGGACATCCGCTCCGTCGCGGACCTGCGGGGCAAGCACGTGGCCATAGGACTGCCGGACTCCGGAGTGCGGCTGATCGCGAACGGCGTACTCAAGGCCGCCGGTATCGACCCGGAGAAGGACATCAAGCCCTCGTCGGACGGCATCGACACCGGGCCGAGGCGGCTGGGGCACGGCCTCGACGCGTTCTTCTGGTCGGGCGGCCTGCCCACGGACGGGCTCAGCAGGCTGGCCAAGAAGTCGGCGTCGGCCTTCCGGTTCGTGCCGATCGACGCCCGTCTCGTGGCCAAGCTCCACGACCAGGGCGGTGCCACCCGCTACTACCGGGCCACCAAGATGCCGGAGTCGGCCTACCCCACCATCCAGCGCGGCGACCCGGTCCCCACCCTGGCGGTGTCGAATCTGCTGGTCACGCGCAAGGACGTGGATCCCCGGCTCACCGAGTGGCTCACCCGGACCGTGATCGACAGCCGGGACGGCATCGGCGCGACCGTCCACTCCGCCCAGCTCGTGGACGTCCGCACGGCGATCTACACCGACCCGCTCAAGCTGCACGCCGGCGCCCAGCGCTACTACCAGTCGGTCAAGCCGTAGCGCCCGAGCCCGTCCCTGCCGGCTGCCGTCAGGCGGTCGGCCCGGACCTGGGCAGGCGCACCGTCACCCGCAGCCCGTGCGGCTCGTGGTGGTCGTACACGATCGAACCGCCCCCCGCCGCGAGCAGGGCCCGCGAGATGGACAGCCCGAGGCCCGAGCCCTTGATGTTCTGGTGGCGCCCGCTCCGCCAGAAGCGGTCACCGATGCGGGCCAGTTCCTCGTCGGTCAGACCGGGGCCGTGGTCGGTGACGACGACGGTGGAGGTGTCGCCGTTGGGGGCGACGGTCACCTCGACGGTCTGGTCCTCGGGCGTGAACTTCACCGCGTTGTCGATGACCGCGTCCAGCGCGCTGGACAGGGCCACCGGGTCGGCCCACGCGGTCGTCGGCGGGCAGTCGCCCACCAGTCGTACGCCCTTGGCCTCTGCGGTCGGGGCCCAGGCCGCGACCCGTTCGGCCGCGAGCGCGCCGATGTCCGTGACCTTCAGATCCGCCTCGCTGTGCTCGGCCAGCGCCAGGTCGAGCAGGTCGTCCAGTACCTGCGCGAGACGCTTGCCCTCGGCCTGGACGGAGGCGATCTCCTGGTTGCCCTCGGGCAGTTCGAAGGAGAGCAGCTCGATGCGGAGCAGCAGCGCCGCGAGCGGGTTGCGCAACTGGTGCGAGGCGTCGGCGACGAAGGCGCGCTGCTGCTCCAGCACGTCCTCGACGTTGTCGGCCATCTCGTTGAACGACCGGGCCAGGCGCCGCAGTTCCGGCGGCCCGCCGGCGGCGGCGACGCGGGACTTCAGCCGCCCGGTGGCGATGTCGTGGGTGGTGGCGTCGAGGACGCGTACGGGCCGCAGCACCCAGCCGGTCAGCCGCAGGGCGGCCCCGACGGCCAGCAGCATCGCGGCGGCCTCGCCCGCGCCGATGACCAGCCAGCCATGCAGCGTGCGCGAGCGCATCTGCCCGGTGGGCGAGTCGGTGACGACGACCGCGACGACATCACCGTCCCGGATGACCGGCGAGGCGACCACGAGATTGCGGCGCTGCCAGGGCCACACCTGCTCCGGGTCGTGGCTGCGGCGGCTGAGCAGCGCCTCGTCGAAGGCGTCCCGTACCTCGCCCTCCTTCGGCAGTGACCAACTGGCCGGTGCCTGAGCCATGGCACTGCCGCTGCGGTAGAAGACACCGGCCCTTATGCCGTAGACCTCGTGGTAACTGTTCAGCTCGCTGCTGAGCACGGCCAGGCGCTCGTTCTCGAACGCGCCGGCGTCGGTGGGCGAGTCGGTGACGAACTGGGCGAGGGCGGCGAAGCGTGCGGTGTCGTCGATCCGGTCGACGACGACCTTCTGCTGCTGGGCGCCGGCCAGACTGACGGCGAGCGGGACGCCCAGAGCCAGCAGCACGGCCGCCATCAGGACGATCAGCAGCGGGAGCAGACGAGTGCGCACCCGGCCCCGCTACCCGGCAGGCGCGACGAGCCGGTAGCCGACTCCGCGTACGGTCTCGATGAGGGCCGGCATGCGCAGCTTGGCGCGCAGGGAGGCGACGTGCACCTCAAGGGTGCGCCCGGTCCCCTCCCAGCTGGTCCGCCACACCTCGCTGATGATCTGCTCCCGGCGGAAGACCACCCCGGGCCGCTGCGCGAGCAGGGCCAGCAGGTCGAACTCCTTGCGGGTCAGCTGGATCACCGCCCCGTCGACGCTGACACGGCGCGTGGGCAGCTCGATGTGCACGGGGCCCAGGCGCAGCTCGGTCTCGATGCCGCTCGAGGTGTCCTCGTGGGAGGTGCGCCGGCTCACGGCGTGGATCCGGGCGAGCAGCTCCCCGGTGTCGTACGGCTTCACCACGTAGTCGTCGGCGCCGAGGTTCAGGCCGTGGATGCGGGAGCGCACGTCGGAGCGCGCGGTGACCATGATCACCGGGGTGCTGGTGCGCTTGCGGATCTTGCCGCAGACCTCGTATCCGTCCTGGTCGGGCAGGCCGAGGTCGAGGAGGACGACGCCGAAGCAGTCGCTCTCGGGGACGAGTGCCTGGAGGGCCTCCTCACCGCTGCGCGCGTGCGTGACGTCGAACCCGTGCCGCGCCAGGACCGCCGACAGGGCGGCGGCGACGTGGTTGTCGTCCTCGACGAGCAGCAGTCTCATCCGGGCCCCCTTCGATTCACTGGCCGTACGCTCTGGATGTGTACAAATCACGTGCACACGCGCGCGTGCATCCTGTGCAGTCACGCTGATGGATGAGGACGGCGTCAAGAGGGTTCCGGTTGCGGAGAGCTTCCGTTACCCGGCCGATATGAGCGCTGCTCATAAGTGCTACGACACGTGTCCGATTGCTATCGGATCGTGATGCTCAGATTCCCCTCAGATGTAATGACGCAGGTCGTGGACCGTCACTACTGTCCTCCGAAACCGAGGAGGACGGAGCCTTAGAGCGATGACCGAAGTATCGGTGGCCAAGGAAGATGTGGCCGCGACCGGCGAACTGGTCGTCCTGAAGAGCGTCAACAAGCACTTCGGCGCGTTGCACGTGCTCCAGGACATCGACATGACGATCGCCCGCGGCGAAGTCGTCGTGGTCATCGGGCCCTCCGGGTCCGGGAAGTCCACCCTGTGCCGCACCATCAACCGCCTGGAGACGATCGACTCCGGCACGATCACGATCGACGGCAAGCCGCTGCCCGCCGAGGGCAAGGAGCTGGCCCGGCTGCGGGCGGACGTCGGGATGGTCTTCCAGTCCTTCAACCTCTTCGCGCACAAGACCGTGCTCGAGAACGTGATGCTCGGCCAGATCAAGGTCCGCAAGAAGGACAAGAAGACGGCCGAAGAGCGGGCCCGGGCGCTGCTCGACCGGGTCGGCGTGGGCGCGCAGGCCGAGAAGTACCCGGCGCAGCTCTCCGGCGGCCAGCAGCAGCGCGTCGCCATCGCGCGGGCCCTGGCCATGGAGCCGAAGGTCATGCTCTTCGACGAGCCCACCTCGGCGCTCGACCCCGAGATGATCAACGAGGTGCTGGAGGTCATGCAGCAGCTCGCCCGCGACGGCATGACCATGATCGTCGTCACCCACGAGATGGGCTTCGCACGATCGGCTGCAAACCGCGTGGTCTTCATGGCGGACGGCCGGATCGTCGAAGAGGCTGCGCCCGACCAGTTCTTCAGCAACCCGCGCAGTGACCGTGCCAAGGACTTCCTGTCGAAGATCCTGCACCACTGAGGGCGAGGGTCGCGCCGGACGCGGCCCACGTCGCCCGCCCTTCGAGGGCCCGCATCTCCTTCATCAGCCAAAGGATGTTCACCATGAAGCTCCGCAAGGTCACCGCCGCCTCGGCCACCGTCTTCGCTCTCTCCCTGGCCGCCACCGCGTGCGGCGGCAACAACAGCACGGGGGGCGACTCCGGCTCGGGTGGCGGCAAGTCGATCTCCGTCGGCATCAAGTTCGACCAGCCCGGCCTCGGCCAGAAGACGCCGCAGGGCTACGCCGGTTTCGACGTCGACGTCGCCACGTACGTCGCGAAGAAGCTCGGTTACAAGGAGGACCAGATCGAGTGGAAGGAGTCGAAGAGCGGCGACCGCGAGACCATGCTCCAGCGCGGTGACGTCGACTTCATCGCCGCGACCTACTCGATCACCCCGGAACGCCAGGAGAAGGTCGACTTCGCCGGTCCGTACCTGCTGGCCCACCAGGACGTGCTGGTCCGCGCCGACGACAACAAGATCAAGTCGCCGAAGGACCTGAACAACGCCAAGCTCTGCTCGGTGACCGGCTCCACCTCGGCGCAGAACGTCAAGGACAAGCTGGCGCCCAAGGCCCAGCTGCAGCCCTACCCGACGTACTCCGCCTGCCTCCCCGGACTCCAGAACGGTGCCGTGGACGCGCTGACCACCGACGACTCGATCCTCGCCGGTTACGCCTCCCAGGCGCAGTTCAAGGGCAAGTTCAAGCTCGGCGGCTTCAAGCTGACCAACGAGAACTACGGCATCGGCGTCAAGAAGGGCAGCGACCTCAAGGCCAAGATCAACAAGGCCCTTGAGGACATGGTCGCCGACGGCTCCTGGCAGAAGGCCGTGGACAAGAACCTCGGCCCGGCGAACTACAAGAACGAGCCCGCGCCGAAGATCGGCGACATCAAGAGCTGAGGCCCACGCCTGACAGGTGCGCCGCTGTCCGAGGCGGCGCACCGGGGCATCCCTATACGCGGAAGCGCGGGAGATCGTGTTCGACTTTCTTGAGGATTACGACCTACTGGGGGCCTTCTGGACGACGGTGCAGCTCGCTGTGCTGTCCGCCGTCGGCTCTCTCGTCTGGGGCACCCTGCTGGCCGCCATGCGCGTCGGCCCGGTGCCGCTGATGCGCGGCTTCGGGACCGCGTACGTGAACATCGTGCGGAACATCCCGTTGACCGTGATCATCCTGTTCACGTCGCTGGGCCTGAACCAGACGCTGGGTGTCTCCCTCGGCGCCGACGACGTCGAGACGATCAACTTCCGGCTCGCCGTCCTGGGCCTCATCTTCTACACCTCGTCGTTCGTGTGCGAGGCGCTGCGCTCCGGCATCAACACCGTGCCGGTCGGGCAGGCGGAGGCGGCCCGCGCGATCGGCCTCAACTTCCGCCAGGTGCTCGGTCTGGTCGTGCTGCCGCAGGCGTTCCGTTCGTCCGTCGTCCCGCTGGCGAACGTGCTGATCGCCCTCATCAAGAACACCACGGTGGCCGCCGCCATCGGTGTCGCGGAGGCAGCGGTGCTGATGAAGGAGATGATCGAGAACGAGGCGCAGCTGCTGCTGATCTCAGCGATCATCGCCTTCGGTTTCGTGGTCCTGACCCTGCCGACCGGCCTGATCCTCGGCTGGGTGGGCAAGAAGGTGGCGGTGAAGCGATGAGCTCCGTTCTGTACGACGCCCAGGGACCCCGCGCCAAGCGGCGCAACGTCGTCCTCACGGTGATCTTCCTGGTCGCCGTCGCTGCCGTGCTGTGGTGGGTGTACAAGGCCCTCAAGGACAAGGGCCAGCTGGAATGGGCCCTGTGGGAACCGTTCTTCTCCGGCACCGAGGCCTGGTCCACGTACATCTGGCCGGGCCTGCAGAACACGTTGAAGGCCGCCGCCCTGGCAGTGATCATCGCGCTGCCGCTCGGCGCGGTCCTCGGCATCGCCCGTCTGTCGGACCACGCGTGGGTCCGGGTGCCGGCCGCGATCGTGGTCGAGTTCTTCCGGTCCATCCCCGTGCTGGTCCTGATGATCTTCGGCCTCGCCCTGTTCGCCCAGTACACCAACGTCTCCTCCGACGACCGTCCGCTCTACGCGGTCGTCACCGGTCTGGTGCTGTACAACGCCTCGGTCCTCGCCGAGATCGTCCGGGCGGGCATCCTGTCCCTGCCCAAGGGCCAGGCCGAAGCGGCGATGGCGATCGGTCTGCGCAAGGGACAGCTGATGCGCCTGATCCTGCTGCCGCAGGCCGTCACCGCGATGCTCCCGGCCATCGTCAGCCAGCTCGTCGTGATCGTGAAGGACACCGCGCTCGGCGGTGCCGTCCTCACCTACTCCGAGCTGCTCTCCTCGGCGAACACGATGAGCGGCTACTACGGCGCCAACATCATCGCCAGCTTCACGGTCGTGGCCGTCATCTTCATCGCGCTCAACTTCGCCCTCACCTCGTTCGCGAGCTGGCTGGAGCGCCGGCTGCGGCGCGCCAAGAAGTCGACGGGCGCAGTCGTGGGCCCGAACGACGCGCAGATCGCCGGCACGGCGGGGACCGGTGCCGGAGGCACCGTCTGACACCCGGTCACCTCGCGTGACACACTCAGGGGCAGTGGCATGATCGCCACTGCCCCTGGTCACTTGACGCAAGCACCGGCAATGGGTTGCATACGTTCTGTGATCGTGCACCCTGCTCCAACTTCGTGTTCACCTACGTCTCTCAGGACAACACCACGGGCAGGGGGCGCCGCGCCGTGGACCCGGTGATCATCGTCGGAGCCGGCCCCGTCGGGCTCACGCTCGCCCTGGCGCTGGCGCGTCAGGAGGTGCCGTGTGTCGTCCTCGACGAGGGGCCGGGCAAGGACGAACCCCGTGCGGCGCGCACCGTGGTCCTGCGCGAGGACACCGCCGCCCTCATGGAACGGCTGGCCGGGGTGTCCCTGGCCCGGGCCGGTGCCCGCTGGGTCGGATGGCGGTCGATGCGGCGCAGGCAGGTGATGCGCGAGATCGTCTTCGACGGCTCGGAGCCGCCCCCGCTGCACATCGCCCAGCACCACCTCACCGGCGTCCTGCGCGCGGCCCTGTCGGGTGAGCGGTTGGTCAAGGTCGCGGTGGAGAGCCGTCTGGACGGCATCGAACAGGAGTCCTCGGGTGTGACGGCCCATACTCGTGGGCCCGAGGGCACCTACTGGCGGGGCAGTTACCTGGTCGGCTGCGACGGCCCCCGCTCGACCGTGCGCAAGATCCAGGACATCCGCTTCCCGGGCCGTACGGCGGTGGAACGTCACGCCGTCGCCGCCCTGCGTACGGAACTGCCCTGGTCCGACGAGGCCTTGCTGCACCGCATGCCGCCGTGGCGGATGTCGGGCCCCTCGGCGGGCGAGGTCACCGCGCGCCCACTGCCGGACGGCGTC
Source organism: Streptomyces sp. NPDC006372 (assembly GCF_040612515.1). Classification (NCBI taxonomy): domain Bacteria; kingdom Bacillati; phylum Actinomycetota; class Actinomycetes; order Kitasatosporales; family Streptomycetaceae; genus Streptomyces; species Streptomyces sp. NPDC006372. The sequence continues at coordinate 14,426 of NZ_JBEXQJ010000047.1, forward strand.
TGGCGCCTGGACTGGCTCCTGCCGCCCGGCAAGGACCTGGTCACCCCCGAGCTGCTGCTGACCCGTATCCGGGAGACCCTGGCCGGCTGGGCGGGCGGAGCCACCCCGCCGTACGAGCTCCTGGACACCGGCGTCCACACCGTCCACCACCGTCTGGCCCGCCGCTGGCGCGCCGACCGCGTCTTCCTCGCCGGGGACGCTGCCCACCTGCTCGGCGCGATGGGCACGCACGGCCTGGACGAAGGGCTGCGGGACGCCGACAACCTCGCCTGGAAACTGGCCCTGGCCTGGCATCACGGGCCGCACGAAGCGCTTCTCGACAGCTACCAGACCGAACGGCGGGCGGTCGTCGCCGCCCGGCTGCGCGCCGCCGACCAGGCGCTGCCGCTGCTGCGCGGCGGCGGGGGCCTGCGCTCCTACGTGCCCGGCTCGACCCGTGGGCACGACACGCTGCTCACGGAGGGCCACCTGGGGCACGGCCAGCTCGGGGCGCCGGGGGCGTACGCCGACTCGCCGCTCGCACCCGGGCAGCTCGAAGGGGAGGTTCCCGTCGACACACCGCCCGGAGCACCGGTGACCGACGTGCGGGTCACCGCGGAGGACGGCACGTTCGTGCGGCTGCGGGACCGGCTCGGCCGGGGTTCGCTGCTCGTGGTGCTGATCGCGCCGGGCACGAGTGTGTGGGAGCGCAAGCACTGGGCCGGCGCCGGCATCATGCCCCGGCTCGCGGCCGCGGTCTCGGCGCTGCCGCACCCCGCGGAGCTGCTGGTCGCCGAGAGCTATCCGGGTGCGGCCGCGCACTCGGTGCTCCTGGTGCGCCCCGACGGGCACCTCGTCACCGCGCTGAGCGGGGTGCGCCCGGCCGACCTGTACACCGCGGCGGAGGCGGCGGTGGGCGGACCGGTGAAGGCGCAGGCCGAGGCAGGTGCGTCGGCCGGCTCGCGCTGACACCTGCGTCCGCCGGAGTGACGTGACCCCTGTCACCGTGCGTCCGCATGGTGACAGTGAGTTGACCGGCCCCCAGGGGCATGGTGTACTCCGGGGCGTGACCGACACCTGTGTGCGCCTGTGGCGGAGGGTCCATATGGACCTCCTCCGCTATGTGGGCTGCGTGTGTCGCCCGTCCTGCTGACTTCGCGTCTTCCCCTTTCCCGCGCGCGCCGCGCTCTGTCTGCCGCGGCTCCGACGCGCCTGCCTCGCGAAACCCTCGACAGGACCTTCAGGACGGCACCCGTGTCTGTATCCCCTTCCGCATCCCCGTCTGTCTCCTCCCCCGTCTCCTCCTCCGCCACCGGTTCGGCGCCCACTCAGGCCGACCTCTTCGACTTCGTGCGGCGTACCGCGGCCGACACCGAGCTGATCGCTTCCCTGCCGCTCGACCCCGAGGGCCGCACCTGGGTGCGGCTGGACGGCCCCGGTGGCAGCGAGGCCTGGCTCATCGGCTGGCCGCCCGGCACGGGCACCGGCTGGCACGACCACGCCGACTCCGTCGGCGCCTTTCTGACCGCCTCGGGCGAGCTCAAGGAGAACTCGCTCGCTGCGCGACTGCCCACCGACGGCTGGAAGACCCTCGAGCTCTCCGACGGTGTCGACCGGGAACGCCGGCTGACGGCCGGGCAGGGCCGCGCCTTCGGCCGGCACCACGTCCACGAGGTGCTCAACGAGTCCTCCGACCGGCACGCGATCTCCGTGCACGCCTACTACCCTCCCCTCCCGCAGATCCGCCGCTACAGCCGCAGCGGGCCGATCCTGCGGCTCGAGCAGGTGGAGCGACCGGAGGACTGGCAGTGAGCGGCAAGGGTCAGCAGGTGGGCTCCGACGTCCGGTCTCCCGTCGGCATCGACGAGTTGCTCGAGCGCGTACGGGCGGGCTACGAACGGATCGAGCCGCAGCAGGCGTACGAGGCTGCCCAGGCCGGTGACGCGCTGCTGGTGGACATCCGCTACGCCGCCCTGCGCGAACGGGACGGCCTCATCCCCGATGCCGTCGTCGTCGAGCGCAACGAACTGGAGTGGCGTCTCGACCCGCAGGGCAGCCATCGCCTTCCCGAGGCCACGAGTCACGACCTGCGCATCGTCGTGATCTGCAACGAGGGGTACGCCTCCAGCCTGGCGGTCCAGTCCCTGCGCGGGCTGGGACTGCACCGGGCCACCGATCTGGTCGGCGGGTTCCAGGCCTGGCGAGGGGCGGGGCTCCCCGTGGTGTGACCACTCCGCCGGGCCCGGAGCTGTCTCCTCCACGAGAAGCTCAGAACTGTTCCTCGCCCAGGAAGTCCGGGTCCTCCCCCTCCTCCTCCAGGGCTCGCCGCACCACGCGCAGGGCCATGCCCTCCGGGTAGCCCTTGCGGGCGAGCATGCCCGCGAGGCGGCGGAGCCGCTTGTCGCGGTCGAGCCCACGGGTGGAGCGGAGCTTGCGGTCGACGAGTTCCCGCGCGGTCTCCTCCTCCTGCTCGGAGTCGAGCTGGGAGACGGCCGCGTCGATCAGCGTGGAGTCGACCCCTTTGGTCCGCAGCTCCTGGGCGAGCGCGCGCCGGGCCAGTCCACGGCCGTGGTGCCGGGACTCGACCCAGGCGTCGGCGAAGGCGCTGTCGTTGATGAGGCCGAGCTCTTCGAACCGCGACAGCACCTCCTCGGCGGCGTCGTCCGGGATCTGCCGTTTGCGCAGGGCGTCGGCGAGTTGCTTGCGGGTCCGCGGGGTCCCGGTGAGCAGGCGCAGGCAGATCGCCCGCGCCTGCTCCACCGGGTCCACGGGAGGCTCCCCCTCCTCGGCCCTCGACGAGGAGAGGGCACCTCCGTCCTCGGCGATCACCTCACCGAAGCCACGCCGGCGGCGCCCACGCCCCTGACGCGCACCGCCGTCACGCGAGCCGTCCCGGGATGAGCCGCCTCCGCGGGAGCGGCGGCCGGATGAGCCGCTGCCCCGGGAGCCCTCGCCGTACAGCCCTTCGCCGCCTTCGTACAGCCGGTCGTCCCCGGACGTGTCCTCCCCGTCCACGGCCGAGCCCGTGTCGCCTCCGGTGCCCCTCCCCCGTGGGGCGCCGGAGGCGGCGTACTCGTACTCCGCCCAGTCGGTTCGTCGTGTCACGGGTCAGCTCTTGGCTGCGGCGGCCTTGGACTTGCTGCTCTTGGCCGCCGCCGGGGCAGGCACCGCCGCCGCGTCGGCCGGTGCCGCGGCGTCCGTGCCCGGCTCGGTCGCCGGCTCCTCGGGACGCACGCCGACGCCCAGCTTCTCCTTGATCTTCTTCTCGATCTCGTTGGCCAGGTCGGGGTTGTCCTTCAGGAAGTTGCGCGCGTTCTCCTTGCCCTGGCCGAGCTGGTCGCCCTCGTACGTGTACCAGGCGCCGGCCTTGCGGACGAAGCCGTGCTCCACGCCCATGTCGATCAGGCCGCCCTCGCGGCTGATGCCCTGGCCGTAGAGGATGTCGAACTCGGCCTGCTTGAAGGGCGGCGCGACCTTGTTCTTGACGACCTTGCAGCGGGTGCGGTTGCCGACCGCCTCGGTGCCGTCCTTCAGGGTCTCGATGCGGCGGATGTCGATACGCACCGAGGCGTAGAACTTCAGCGCCCGGCCACCGGTCGTGGTCTCCGGGGAGCCGAACATCACGCCGATCTTCTCGCGGAGCTGGTTGATGAAGATCGCGGTGGTCTTGGACTGGTTGAGCGCGCTGGTGATCTTCCGCAGGGCCTGGCTCATCAGGCGGGCCTGCAGACCCACGTGACTGTCGCCCATCTCGCCCTCGATCTCCGCACGCGGGACGAGCGCGGCGACGGAGTCGATGACGATGAGGTCGAGGGCGCCGGAGCGGACCAGCATGTCCACGATCTCCAGGGCCTGCTCGCCGTTGTCCGGCTGGGAGAGGATCAGGTTGTCGATGTCGACGCCGAGCTTCTTCGCGTACTCGGGGTCCAGCGCGTGCTCCGCGTCGACGAAGGCGACCTGGCCACCGGCCTTCTGCGCGTTCGCCACCGCGTGCAGGGTCAGGGTGGTCTTACCGGAGGACTCCGGTCCGTAGATCTCCACGACCCGGCCGCGCGGCAGGCCGCCCACGCCGAGCGCCACGTCGAGGGCGGTGGATCCGGTCGAGATGACCTCGATGGGCTCCTTGGTCCGGTCGCCCATGCGCATGACCGCGCCCTTGCCGAATTGCCGTTCAATCTGTGCGAGCGCGGCATCCAGGGCCTTCTCGCGGTCGGTTCCTGCCATGGGTTCCACCCGATTTGCTTGAGTCGATCGCTTCACGTCAAAGACGCTAACGCCTGCCACTGACAATGCGCCCCGACGCACGTCCGGCCTGTGGATAACTCGGGCACCTCTCTACCCAAACTACGTCGAAATGCCCACCGTTGAGCCGTGCCGGTGCCCCCATAAGAATGGATGTTCGATTTTCGTGTCAAGCGCACCACGCGGCACACCCGGTGCCCGGGGTTGACCTTCCCGCAAGGACATGCCCGACCCTGCCCGTCATGAACAGTGACGACGACACCCTCCTCGCGGAGCAGATCGCCTACTACCGCGCAGGAGCGGCCGAGTACGACCGGCCCTACGCGGAGCGCGCGCAGCTCCAGCGGCTCCTGGCCATGACGGACAGCCTCCCGATCAGCGGAGACGTGCTGGAGCTGGCCTGCGGAACGGGCCAGTGGACCCCGCTGCTCGCCGCCCGGGCGCGTTCGGTGACGGCTGTCGATGCCGCCGCCGAGATGCTCTCCGTCGCCCGTGCGCGCACTCCCGCCCCCAACGTCCGGTTCGTCCGGGCCGATGTGCTCGAGTGGCGACCGCAGCGGCGGTACCGGACGGTGTTCTTCGCCTTCTGGCTCTCCCATGTCCCGCCGGCGCGGTTGCCCGCCTTCTGGAGCGCCGTCGCCGGCATGCTCGCACCGGGCGGCAGAGCGGTCTTCGTCGACGACGGCCCCTCCGCTGCCGCGGCCGAGGAGAGCGTCACGGTCGGGTCCGTCCCCACGGTGCTGCGCCGGCTCGACGACGGCAGCCGGTACCGCGTGGTGAAGGTGTTCCACGACGCCTCGACGCTGACCGCCGATCTCACGGCGCTGGGCTGGACGGCCCGCGTCCAGGACGTCGGCGGAAGCATCGTCGGCATCGCGGAACCGCCGGCCGGCGCTGCCTGACCGCTGCTCGGTCGGTCCGGCGGCGGGATCAGGAGGAGTCCTGCCCGGGCCCACCGCCTCCGGGCCCGGGCTTCTGCGCCCCTGGTCGCCGTGCCCACAGCTGCCTCGCGCGCGTGATCGGGCCCGGCCCCTCCCCCCGCCGGCGATGGCCGTGCACCCGGGGGTCGTCCGTGACGTCGTACCGCTTCACGTACGCCCCGAGGAACGCCTGGAGCGTGGCGACCGCCGGGATGGCGATCAGTGCGCCGACGGCACCGAGGAGCGCGGTGCCCGCGATGACCGAGCCGAAGGAGACCGCGGGGTGGATGTCGACGGTCTTGGAGGTCAGCTTGGGCTGGAGCACGTAGTTCTCGAACTGCTGGTAGACCACGACGAACAGCAGCACCCACAGCGCGTACCAGGGGTCCACCGTGAACGCGATCAGCATGGGCAGCGCACCCGCGAGATACGTGCCGATGGTGGGGATGAACTGCGACACCAGGCCCACCCACACGGCGAGCACGGGCGCGTAGGGCACGTCCAGGGCCTGCAGCAGGACGAAATGGGCCGCGCCGGAGATCAGGGCCATGAGACCGCGGGAGTAGATGTACCCGCCGGTCTTGTTGACGGCGATCTCCCACGCGCGCAGCACCTCGGCCTGCCGGGCGGGCGGCAGGACGGAGCAGATCGCGCGGCGCAGCCGAGGGCCGTCCGCGGCGAAGTAGAACGAGAACAGCGCGATCGTCAGCAACTGGAAGAGGCCCCCGATGACCTGGGCGGACACGTCCAGGACACCTGTGGCGCTGTTCTGCACGTAGTTGCGCAGCCAGTCGGAGCGGAGCAGACCCTCCTGGATGTCCACGCGCTTCAGGTCGGTGTTGAAGTGCGTGTTGATCCAGTGGATGACGGAGTCGAGGTACTCCGGGAAACCCTCGATCATCTTGATGATCTGGTCCGCGAGGATGGAGCCGAGCAGCGTGACGAAGCCCGCGGCCACGACGGCCACGCCGATGAAGACGACGAACGTGGCCAGCCCCCTGCGGATGCCGCGCGAGGCCATCCAGCTCACCGCCGGTTCGATGGCCAGTGCCAGGAAGAACGCGATCAGGATGTTGATCAGCAGTCCGGTGAGTTGGTGGAAGGCCCAACTGCCCAGCTGGAACACGGCGACGAGGGCGAGTGCGAGCACCATGGCACGCGGCAGCCAGCGCGGCATCCGGCCGTTCGGCCCTGCCGAGGCCCCGCCGGCCGGGGGCCCGGCGGGCGGCGTCGTACCGAACGGGGAGGAACGCCGGGCTGCCTGCCCGGCCTCGTCAGCCGCTGCCTGCCCGGTCTCGTCACTTGGTGCCACGGACCAAGTCTCACCCACGCCACCGACAGCCGTCTGCCCACCTGCGATCTTCTCGACCGGTCGCTCAGTGGTCTGCACGACTGGTCAACGCTTCTCCCTCGGCACGTCCATCACCGTGCACACGACCTGCCAGACCTGCTTGGCGTCCCAGCCGGCGTCGAGCGCCTCGTGCACCGTGCGTCCGCCCAGATCCGACATCACGTGGTCGCGCGCGAAGGTGTCGGCGTAGCCAGGACCGAAGTGCTCCGCCATCCGCTGCCAGAAGACCGTCAACCGCATGCCTCCAGTATCCCGCCCCTGGGGTGTGCCTGGGCCGGGACCGCCTGCCGGCACCGCTTTCCGCCCTACGGTCTGACCCATGGCCGATACAGGAGCTTCCGCACTCTCCCCGACGCCCGCACTCCCGCGGACGCCCCCGCCGCACAGCCCGGTCGCACGCGCGGAGCGCTTCGTCTGGCTCACCGCGCGCGTGCTCGAGCGGCATCTCTTCGCCCACCACTTCCGGGGCGCCCCCGCCGACCCCGTGGAGATCGCCTTGGACGCCTACCGCAACGAGGACGGCGGGTACGGCCACGCTCTGGAGCCCGATCTGCGTGGCCCGGTCAGCCAGCCGCCGCACACCGCGCACGCCCTGGGCGTCCTGGACGCGGTGGGACGGTGCGCCGGCCAGCGCGTGGAGCGTATGTGCCGCTACCTGACGTCGGTCTCCACGCCGGACGGCGCCCTCCCGGCGGTCCATCCGAGCCAGCGTGGCTACCCCACGGCCCCCTTCGTGACGGTCGTGGACGACCCGCCCAGCGCCCTCCTGGCGACGGGGCCGGTGGTGGGGCTGCTGCACCGCAACGAGGTGTGGCACGCCTGGCTGTTCCGGGCCACGGACTTCTGCTGGCAGGCGGTCGAGTCGCTGGAGGAGCCCCACGCCTTCGAGATCGAGGCCGCCGTGGCCTTCCTGGACTCCGCCCCCGACCGCCCGCGCGCGGAGGCGGCCGCCGCCCGACTGGGCCGCCTGGTACGCGCCCACCGCCTCGCGATCCTGGACCCCGACGACCAGGACCCCGACGACCAGGACCCCGGCCCGGTCTCCCCCGGCCACGCCCCGGACGAACACCACTTCCCGCACGACTACGCGAGGACACCGCGCTCCCTCGCGCGCGCCTGGTTCAAGGATGACGAGATGGCCCGCTCCCTCGACCACCTCGCGGCCCGGCAGCAGGCGGACGGCGGCTGGCCAGGGCGTCGGGGCCACTGGGCCCCGGCGCCCACCATGGAGGCCCGCCCCTTGGCGACGATCGAGGCCCTGCGCACGCTCCGGGCCTACGGCCGCCCCGTCTCCTGATCAGCCGGCTCCCATGGCCCGCACCCCCGCGGTCACCACCACGGCAGCCCCGACGACGAGCAGGAACGGGGCACGCAGCATCAACGCCACGGCCGCTGCGCCCAGCCCGGCGGCCCGTGCGTCCAGCACCAGTGTCTGCCCGTCGGCGAAGGTCTGCTGGGCCGTGAGGGCCGCGAGCAGCGCGACGGGCAGCAGCGCGGCAAGCCTCTTGACGACGGGCCGTTCGAGGGCCCCCGCGGGAACCAGCAGCCCGGCCAGCTTGACGGCGTAACACCCGAGGACGGTCACCCCGATCGCGATCCAGACGTTCACCGCTCAGCCCTCGCTCCCCCGCGCCGGCCGTCCGCCCACAGCACGACCGGCGCCGCCAGCGCGGCCAGCAGAACCGGTACCCCGGCGGGCAGGACGGGCAGCAGCCCGAGCCCCAGCAGCACGGCGAGTCCGGCCACGGCCCGCTCGGTGCCGGTCCTCAGCATCGGTGCGAGCAGGGCCAGGAACACCGCGGGACCGGCGGCGTCCAGCCCCCACGCGTCGGTGTCCCCGATGGCCTCGGCGCCCAGCGCACCGAGCAGCGTGGTGAGGTTCCACAGCAGGTACAGGCTCAGCCCGGTGACGGCGAACCCGATCCGGGCACTGCGCCGCGTGGGCTGTGCGAGCGTGACGGCGGCCGTCTCGTCGATCACCCACTGCGCGGCGAACGGCCGCAGAGCGCGCGGGAGGGCCAGCACCTGCGACAGCCGCAGGCCGTAGAAGGCGTTCCGCACGCCCAGGAAGAAGGCCCCGGCCGCGGCCGTGAACGGGCTGCCTCCTGCCGCGAGGGCCCCCACGAGGGCGAACTGGGACGCCCCGGTGAACACCAGCAGACTGAGCGCGCATGTCTGCATCAGCGTGAGCCCGCTGCCCGCCGACGTCACCCCGAAAGCGAACCCGGAGAGCCCGACGGCCACCCCCACGCCCAAGGCGTCCCGTACGACGGCGCGGTCCGGCTTGCCGCCGGTCCCTGAATCTCTGAGAGCTGTCCATTCTGCCACGCCCGGCACGCTACGAGCAGCCGCTACCCCAAATCTTGTACGTTCTTGCGCTCCCGCTGGTACGCCCCCGGAGGCACGCCGACCATCCGGCTGAAGTGCCGGTTGAGATGGGGTTGGTCGGTGAACCCCACGGTCACGGCGACCTCCGCGGGCGCCGTCCCCAGATCCAGCAGCCGCCGCGCCCGCCGTACCCGCGCGTCCGTGAGCCACGCGTGCGGCGGCATGCCGTAGGTGTCCCGGAAGGCCCGCAGCAAGGCGAACGGGCTGGTCCCCAGCTCGGCGGCCAGCCGTTCCAGACTCGGCGGCCGGGCCAGTCGCTCCTCCAGCACCCCACGCGCGCGTGCGGCGATCCGGGCCCCCGCCGTCCGCACCTCCCGCCGCGGCATCGGCCCGCCGTTCAGCCGCAGCAGCCGGGTCACGGCGACCCGCAGCAGCGTGTCGGCGGCCAGGGCGTTGCCCTCGTCGGCCGCCCGCAGCACCTGATGCACCAGCCCGACGGCGTACGGATCGTCCATCACCGGGTTCACGAACCCCGGCGTCCCCCGCAGGGCCGTGGTCTCGGCCGCGATCTCCGCCACCACGTCGACGGACGGATACACGGCCCCGTACCGCCACCCCTCGGGCACCCCCGCGCGCCCCGTGTGCGGAGTGTCCGGATTCACCAGCGCCAGAGCTCCGGCGCCCGCGTACTGGTCACCCCCGCCGTGGTGGAACACCTCGACCCCGTCGGCGATGGCGGCGATCACGAAGTTCTCGTGCGTGTGCCGCACGAAGGTCTTCCGCACATAGCGGGCCCGCAGCAGATCCACACCGGGCAGATCGTCGTACTGCCAGTGCCGCGCGCGCTCGCTCATACGACCATTGTCCGTGCGACGCGCGGATCCTGACCCCCGCACCCACAGCGCCTCCCCGGCCCGCCACCGGCGGACGGGCAGGACTCGGCGGCGGACCCGTTGTCAGTGCCGAGGTGCACGATGGATCCATGGCCAGCCACGCACACCGAGCCCTGGACACCTTCTCCCCCGCGACCCGCGCCTGGTTCACGGGGGCCTTCTCCGCGCCCACCACCGCCCAGTCCGGCGCGTGGCAGGCCATCCACGAGGGTTCGGACGTGCTGGTCGTCGCCCCCACCGGCTCCGGCAAGACCCTGGCCGCCTTCCTGGCCGCCCTGGACCAGCTGGCCTCGGCGCCTCCCCCCGCCGACCCCAGGAAGCGCTGCCGCGTCCTGTACGTCTCGCCGCTGAAGGCCTTGGCCGTGGACGTCGAGCGCAACCTCCGCAGCCCCTTGACCGGCATCCGCCAGGAGTCCGTACGCCTCGGCCTGCCCGAGCCCGAGGTCAAGGTGGGCATCCGCTCGGGCGACACCCCCGCCGCCGAGCGCCGGGCCCTGTCCACCCGCCCGCCGGACATCCTGATCACGACCCCCGAGTCGCTGTTCCTGATGCTGACCTCGGCCACCCGCGACGCGCTGACCGGGGTCGACACGGTGATCCTCGACGAGGTGCACGCGGTGGCCGGCACCAAGCGCGGCGCCCACCTGGCGCTCTCCCTGGAGCGACTGGACGACCTGCTTCCGAAGCCCGCCCGCCGCATCGGCCTGTCCGCGACGGTCCGCCCGGTCGACGAGGTGGCCCGGTTCCTCTCGCCCCGCCGCAAGGTGGAGATCGTCCAGCCGGAGTCGGGCAAGGAGTTCGACCTGTCCGTGGTCGTCCCGGTCGAGGACCTTGGCGAGCTGGGCGGCTCCCCGGTGGCGGACGGCTCGGAGGGCGCCGAGCGCCCGTCGATCTGGCCGCACGTCGAGGAGCGGATCACCGACCTCGTCCAGGCCCACCGCTCCACGATCGTCTTCGCGAACTCCCGCCGCCTCGCGGAGCGCCTGTGCAACCGCCTGAACGAGATCGCGTACGAACGGGCCACGGGCGAGCCCCTCGACGAGCACCACTCCCCCGCCGAGCTGATGGGCGGCTCGGGAGCCGCCCAGGGCGCTCCGCAGGTCATCGCCCGTGCCCACCACGGCTCGGTGTCCAAGGAGCAGCGCGCGCTGGTCGAGGAGGACCTCAAGGCGGGCCGCCTCCCCGCGGTGGTGGCCACGTCCAGCCTGGAACTGGGCATCGACATGGGTGCGGTGGACCTCGTGGTGCAGGTGGAGTCGCCCCCTTCGGTGGCCTCCGGCCTCCAGCGCGTCGGCCGTGCGGGCCACCAGGTGGGCGCGGTCTCCACCGGCGTGGTCTTCCCGAAGTACCGCGGCGACCTGGTCCAGGCGGCCGTGGTCACCGAACGCATGCGGACCGGTGCCATCGAGTCCCTCCGGGTTCCCGCCAACCCCCTGGACGTGCTGGCCCAGCAGGTCGTCGCCATGACGGCCATGGACAGCTGGCAGTTCGACGACCTCCTCGCCGCCGTGCGCCGGGCCGCCCCGTTCGCCTCGCTGCCCGAGTCCGCGTTCACGGCGGTCCTGGACATGCTGGCCGGCCGCTACCCGTCCGACGCGTTCGCGGAGCTGCGCCCGCGCGTGGTGTGGGACCGGGTCACCGGCGAGATCAGCGGCCGCCCCGGCGCACAGCGCCTCGCTGTCACTTCCGGGGGCACGATCCCCGACCGGGGTCTGTTCGGGGTCTTCCTCGCCGGAGCCGACCCGAAGAAGGGCGGCGGCCGGGTCGGCGAGCTCGACGAGGAGATGGTCTACGAGTCCCGTGTGGGTGACGTCTTCACGCTCGGCACGAGTTCCTGGCGCATCGAGGACATCACCCGCGACCGCGTCCTGGTCTCCCCGGCCCCGGGCGTACCGGGCCGGCTGCCCTTCTGGAAGGGCGACCAGCTCGGCCGTCCGCTGGAGCTGGGCCGGGCGGTGGGCGCGTTCCTGCGCGAGGTCGGCTCCCTGTCCGAGGAAGACGCCCGATTCCGCCTCGTCGCCGCCGGCCTGGACGCCTGGGCGGCGGACAATGTGCTCTCGTACCTGGCCGAACAGCGCGAGGCCTGCGGTCACGTCCCGGACGACCGGACGATCGTCGTGGAGCGCTTCCGTGACGAGCTCGGTGACTGGCGCGTGGTGGTGCACTCCCCCTTCGGCGCCCAGGTGCACGCCCCCTGGGCGCTCGCGCTCGGCGCCAAGCTCTCCGAGCGGTACGGCATGGACGCGCAGGTCATGCACGCTGACGACGGCATCGTGCTGCGTCTGCCGGACGCCGACCTGATGGGCCTGGACCTGCTGGACCAGGAGCCGGTCAAGATGGGCCGGGAGTACGACGCCGAGCAGGCGCCGGTGGGCGCCGCCGACGTCGTCTTCGACAAGGGCGAGGTCGACCAGGTCGTCACCGACCAGGTGGGCAGCTCGGCGCTGTTCGCGTCCCGGTTCCGCGAGTGCGCCGCCCGTGCGCTGCTGCTGCCGCGCCGCAACCCGGGCAAGCGCACCCCGTTGTGGCAGCAGCGGCAGCGTGCTTCCCAGTTGCTCCAGGTGGCGAGCGAGTTCGGCTCGTTCCCGATCGTGCTGGAAGCGGTCCGCGAGTGCCTCCAGGACGTCTTCGACGTCCCCGGGCTCGTCGAGCTGATGGGCGACCTGGAGTCCCGCAAGGTACGCCTCGTCGAGGTCACGACCGCCGAACCGTCCCCGTTCGCGCGCTCCCTGCTCTTCGGCTACGTCGCCCAGTTCCTGTACGAGGGCGACTCCCCCCTCGCCGAGCGCCGGGCCGCGGCCCTGTCGCTGGACTCGCGGCTGCTGGCCGAGCTGCTGGGACAGGCGGAGCTGCGCGAGCTGCTGGACGCGGAGGTGCTGACGGAGCTGGAGCGGGAGCTTCAGTGGCTCACCGAGGACCGCCGCGTCAAGGACGCCGAGGGCGTCGCGGACATCCTCCGCCTCCTCGGGCCGCTCACGGACGCGGAGCTCGCCGAGCGGGGCGCCGAGCCGCAGTGGGCGCAGGAGCTGGCCGGTGCCCGCCGCGCCATCCGGGTACGGGTCGGCGGCGCCGACCACTGGGCGGCGATCGAGGACGCGGGCCGTCTGCGCGACGCACTGGGCACAGCCCTTCCGGTCGGCGTCCCGGAGGCCTTCACGGAGCCGGTCAAGGACCCGCTCGGCGACCTCCTCGCGCGGTACGCCCGCACCCACGGCCCGTTCACCTCGGCCACGGCGGCGGCCCGCTTCGGCCTGGGCACGGCCGTCACCGAGGGCGCCCTCCAGCGGCTCGCCGCGGCGGGCCGGGTCGTGCAGGGCGAGTTCCATCCCGCCGGGATCGGCCAGGAGTGGTGCGACGCGGCCGTGCTGCGCCGGCTGCGCCGCCGCTCCCTGGCCGCGCTGCGGCACGAGCTGGAGCCGGTGCCCCCGCCGGCGCTCGCCCAGTTCCTCCCCCAGTGGCAGCACATCGGCAAGGGACACTCCCTGCGCGGCATCGACGGGCTGGTCCGGGCCATCGAGCAGGTGCAGGGCGCGTCCGTACCGGCCTCCGCGCTGGAGAAGCTGGTCCTGCCCTCCCGGGTCGTGAACTACACCCCGGCGATGCTGGACGAGCTCACCGCCGCCGGGGAGGTGGTGTGGGCCGGGGCCGGCTCCCTCCCCGGCAAGGACGGCTGGGTCTCCCTCTACCTGGCGGACGCGGCCCCCCTGCTCCTGCCGCCCCCGCATCCCCTGGAGCTGACGGCCCTCCATCAGTCCGTCCTGGACAACCTGTCCGGGGGCTACGGTCTGTTCTTCCGCCAGATCGCCGACCAGGTCCGCGCCACCACCCACCCGGACGCGACCGATCCGCAGCTGGCCGACGCTCTCTGGGACCTCGCCTGGTCCGGGCGCCTCACGAACGACACGCTCACCCCGATGCGCTCCCTGCTCGGCTCGGGCCGCACCGCCGGTTCCACGGCCCACCGCGCCAAGCGCGCGGTCCCGCGCGGCCGCTACGGCTCCCTGACGGCCGCGGCCCGCACCGCGTCCCGCACCGGCCCACCGACCGTTGCCGGCCGCTGGTCCCTGCTCCCGGCACACGAGCCGGACCCCACGGTGCGGGCCCACGCCCTCGCCCGTACGCTCCTCGACCGGCACGGCGTGGTGACCAGGGGCGCGGTCTCGGCGGAGGGCGTCGAGGGCGGGTTCTCGGCGACGTACCGCGTACTGTCCGCCTTCGAGGAGAGCGGCCAGGCCCGCAGGGGCTACGTCGTGGAGGGCCTCGGCGCCGCGCAGTTCGCGATGGACGGCGCCGTGGACCGCCTGCGCGCGGTGTCCAACGCCCGGGACCGCGGCGAGGGCCCGCCCGACCTCACTCCGGGCCCCGACCTCGATCCCTTCCCGGCCCACGACTTCGCCGGACCGGACGCCTCGGCCCCCTCCACCGACCACACCGACGACCCCGGGCACGACGACTTCGCCGGCTTCGGCGCCGCCTTCGAAACCCCGGCGCCCCGGCCCGCCCCGGACGAGTACGTCTCGCCCCGCGACTACGCCCCACAGAGCACCCCGCCCTGGCAGAACGGCGGGCGCGGACCGAACGACCCCGGATTCCCGAGCCGCCGCAACCGCCCGGATCCGGCCTCCCGGGCCGTCGTCCTCGCCGCCGCCGACCCGGCGAACGCGTACGGCGCCGCCCTGCCCTGGCCCGAGCCCCCGACCGGCGCCGGACACAAGCCGGGCCGCAAGGCGGGCTCCCTGGTGGTACTCGTCGACGGTGAGCTGACGCTCTACATGGAGCGCGGCGGCAAGACCCTGCTGGCCTGGGCCGCCGACCCGGACGGCGACCCCACCGACGACCCCCGCCTGAGCGCCGCCGCCGAGTCCCTGGCAGCGGCCGCCCGCGCGGGTTCCCTCGGCACGGTCACCGTCGAGCGCGTCAACGGCGCCCAGGCCCTGACCTCCCCCATCGGCACCCTCCTGGAAGGAGCGGGCTTCATCGCGACGCCCCGAGGACTGCGCCTGCGCGCATGACGACCAGACGCCCACAGCCACTCCGACCGAGCACGCCCCCGTGCCACCCTTGACCCATGCCCGAAGGTGACACGGTCTGGCAGACGGCGAGGCGACTGCACGAGGCCCTCGCGGGCAAGGTGCTCACCCGCAGCGATCTCAGGGTGCCGCGCTTCGCCACGGCCGACCTCACCGGCCGCACGGTCCTCGATGTCACCCCGCGCGGCAAACACCTCCTGACCCGCGTCGAGGGCGGCCTGACTCTCCACTCCCACCTGCGGATGGACGGCTCCTGGAAGGTGTACGGCAACGGCCGGCGCTGGAGCGGTGGCCCCGGCCACCAGATCCGCGCGATCCTCGGCAACACCGACCGTACGGCGGTGGGCTACCGCCTCCCGGTCCTGGAACTGCTGCGCACCACCGACGAGCACCGCGCGGTAGGCCACCTCGGCCCCGACCTCCTGGGCCCCGACTGGGACCCGGACCGGGCACTCGCCAACCTCCTCCAGGACCCCGCCCGCCCCCTCGGCGAAGCCCTGCTCGACCAGCGCAACCTCGCCGGCATCGGCAATGTCTACAAGAGCGAGCTCTGCTTCCTGCTGGGCGTCACCCCCTGGCTCCCGGTGGGCGACCTGCCGGCCGAACGCGCCGCCAGGCTGCCCGGGCTGGCCAAGAGGCTGCTGGAGGCCAACCGCGACCGCCCGATCCGCAGTACGACGGGCAGCCGCGGCCAGGACCTCTTCGTGTACGGCCGGGCTCCTCGTCCCTGCCTGCGCTGCCGCACCTCCGTCCGCGTCGCCGACCAGGGCGACGGTTCCCGCGAACGCCCCACGTACTGGTGCCCCACCTGCCAGCCGGGCCCGGCCCCGGCGGCAATCCGGCACAGCCGCACCAATTGACGATCCGTCAGAAACGCTCGTACGGTCCGTACATGCCCGTCACGGCGTACGACCTCACCGGCCGGACCGCGTTCGTCACCGGCGCCGCGAGCGGCATCGGCCGCGCCTCGGCCCTCCTGCTCGCCGAGGCGGGCGCCACCGTGCACTGCGCGGACCTCGACACCGACGGACTGCACGAGTCGGCGTCCCTGATCAAGAACCGGGGCGGCACGGCACACACCCACCACCTCGACGTCACCGACCGCTCGGAGCTGAGGCAGGCCATCACCTCCTGCGAACGTCTGGACGTCCTGGCCGCGATAGCCGGAATCATGCACAGCAGCCCGGTACTGGAGACCCGGGACGAGGACCTCGACCGGGTGCTGAACGTGAACTTCAAGGGAGTGCTGTACGCCTGCCAGGAGGCGGCCCGCCTGATGATCGAGCTCGGCATTGAAGGCAGCATCGTCACGATGGCCTCGGGAGCCGTCGACACCGGCGGCCCCGGCTTGCTCTGCTACGGCGCGGCCAAGGCGGCGGTGGTCCAGCTGACCAAGACCCTCGCGACGGAGGTCGGCCGGTACGGCATCCGTGTCAACGCGGTCGCTCCGGGCTGGATCCGCACCCCGATGACCGACCGCCACGACAACGAGGCACAGGCGCACACGGAGGCCGCGATGTCCCGGCTGTCCCCCCTCGGCCGGGTCGGCGCCCCCGAGGACGTCGCACACGCGGTCCTGCACCTGGCGTCCGACGCCTCGTCCTTCACGACCGGCCAGATCATCCGCCCGAACGGGGGTGTGGCGATGCCGTGGTGAGACAGCCCCCGCCCATCAGGCGACACCCCATGTGCCACCGTGTTTCACCCCCGCCGAGAAACCACCCCACGAGCTCCGGTCCCCCACACTCTCCGCCACCGCCCCGAATCAAGCGCCCCGCTCGCCTGATCTTTCGGCAGACAATGCACCGGCAGCACGCTCAGCCCCCACCCCCCGGCGGCGACGGCCGCCTCCAGCACCCCCGCCTCCGGCACGACCACCAGCCGCGCCACGGCCCACCACCACAGCGCCCCCACCCCCAGCGCCGCCCCGCGGACCCCCCAGCGCCCTATCCCCGCCATGGCCGCCACCTCCAGCGGGACGCTATGCGGCCACCGGGACCCGCGGACAGGGCGCACCACCGGCACACAGACGCACCGCGCACCCCGCCGCAGCGCACCACGGAGCAACCCCCGCCGCACCGCACCACGAAGCCACGAGCGGCGAAATCCCGAACCGGCCCGTCGTCCTCCGCCGAGCCCGCCAGGGTCACCCGTTCTCGGCCTGGAACATCCAGTGATGCTTCTCCAGGTCCGCAGTGATGCCGATGAAGATGTCCTGGCTCACCGGATCCGGTTCACCCGTGGCCTCGACCCGCTCCCGCATCCGCGCGATCACCGCGCCCAGCGCGTCGACGAGCGTCCCGACGGCGGTCGTGTCGTCGACCCACCCCTCGGGCGTCACGCCGATCCCACTGCCGACGGCCACGGTCGCGGCACGCCCGTCCGGCGGGATCCCGAGCGCCGCGGCGCGCTCCGCCACGGTGTCCGAATACTTCCGTGCCGTGTCGACGACCTCGTCGAGCTGGAGGTGCACGGACCGGAAGCGCGGCCCTACCACGTTCCAGTGGATCTGCTTCGCCACGAGGGCGAGATCCACCAGGTCCACAAGCGCGCCCTGCAACGACTCCGACACGGTCTTGAGGTTCGCGTCGGACAACGGGCTCTTCACGACGTACATCCGCACCTCCGTTGACTGCCCTGCCATCCCCTCAACGATGACCGCCGCACGCGGCACCGGCAAACGCACACAAAAAGGACAAAGGACAGAGGGTAGTCGGCGCCGGTCAGCCTGTCCCCAAGCGAAAACCCCGGGCGGCACCCCTCCGGATCCACCGGAGAGGCCCGGCCGGGGCCTCACACACCTTCTCAGCGCCTCGTCGACGTCACACGCGCACGCGGCGAGAACCCGCGCTCACGCGAAACACTCACGCGGCGACGACGTCCACCGCCTCGGCGGGCGCCTTGATGGTCACCCGTTCCGGTGGCACGCCGGTCACCGATACGGAACCCAGCATCGGTCGAACCGGCGTGGGTACAGGCTCGCTGGGGGTGGCCGCTGCAGACTGGGCCAGTTCGGCCAGGGCGAGCTCGTCGCTCACTTCCCGCATGAGCTCGGACATCCGTACGTCCAGCGCGTCGCAGATGGCGGAGAGCAGCTCGGAGGAAGCCTCCTTCTGCCCCCGCTCCACCTCGGAGAGATAGCCGAGTGAGACTCGGGCGGACGAGGAGACTTCGCGCAGAGTACGGCCCTGGCGCTGGCGCTGCCGACGCAGCACGTCACCCAGCAGGCGACGGAGCAGAATCATCGGTGGCTCCCTCCTCGGACCGCGTAGCCGCATCCATTACGCCCCACCGTACCGCCTTGCGCCGCGGCCGTGCGGGGAGCGATGTCGTGTTCACTCAGGGCTGCAAACATCAAAACCCCCCGTTCCGTTCCGTATCCTGTGCCCGCTCATTCCCAGTCTGTTCGCCCGCAAGCCCCTCCAGGAGCAGTGCGAGTACGCTCCGTACACTCTCTCTACGAATTTCCTCGCGGTCGCCGTTCAACCGCAGAGCCTCCACTTTTCCGCCGCCGGCGGAACCGGATTCAGTTCCGAACGGCCCTTCGACGGCCACGAAGACCGTCCCGACGGCCTGCCCGTCCTGCGGCTCCGGTCCCGCGACTCCGGTGGTCGCGATGCCCCAGTCGGTGCCGAGCGCCTTTCGCACTCCGACCGCCATCTGGGCCGCGACCTGCGGATCCACCGCTCCATGGGCGGACAGCAGGGTGGCGTCGACACCGAGCAGTTCATGCTTCAGTTCGGTGGCGTAGGCGGTCACCGAGCCACGGAAGACCTTGGACGCCCCGGGGACCGACGTGATCTCCGCGGCCACGAGGCCACCGGTCAGCGACTCCGCGACGGCGAGCGTCTCGCCCTTCACCGTGAGTAGTCGCACCACGTCAGTGGCCCTGGAACTCACGCTTCCTTCTCCTCCAACGCGGCCTTGCGCTCGGCGATTCCCTGCCTGCGCAGCACAATGGCCTGTTTCACATAGTCGAGCCCGGTCACCACGGTCAGCACGACCGCCGCGGCCATCACCCACCACCTCAGGGTGGCCAGCCACCCCGTCAGTGCCAGCACGTACATGCCCACGGCCACGCCCTGGGTGAGGGTCTTGAGCTTTCCTCCGCGGCTGGCGGGGATGACGCCGTACCGGATGACCAGAAAACGCAGCAGGGTGATTCCAAGTTCCCGCCCGAGGATGACGCCGGTCACCCACCACGGCAGATCCCCGAGCCCGGACA
Source organism: Streptomyces sp. NPDC006372 (assembly GCF_040612515.1). Lineage (NCBI taxonomy): Bacteria > Bacillati > Actinomycetota > Actinomycetes > Kitasatosporales > Streptomycetaceae > Streptomyces > Streptomyces sp. NPDC006372. The sequence goes on from NZ_JBEXQJ010000047.1 coordinate 33,394, forward strand.
GACAGATCAACGCCGCCCCCATGATCGCCTTGTCGGCGATGGGGTCGGCGATCTTCCCGAAGTCCGTGACCAGGTTGTAGGTGCGCGCCAGATGTCCGTCGAACAGGTCGGTGATCATGGCGATGGCGAAGGCCGCCCAGGCGAGGGACCGCCACGCCGGGTCGTATCCGCCGTCGGCGAGCATCAGCGCGACGAAGGCCGGCACGAGGAGCAGCCGGAGCATGGTCAGGAGGTTGGCGATGTTCCAGACGCTGGCCTGGTTGACGGCCGCGGCCGCCAGCTTCGCGCCGCGCGGGGGCTTCGCATCGCCCTGCCCGTCGACGGCGGCACTCCCCGAGTCCTCGCCGGGGGCGGTCCCGCCGTCCTCCGCACCGGCGGCGGTGCCCCCGCTGTGCCGGGCCGCGTCCGCGGCCGCACCCTGTCCCGCCCCGGACGACGTCCCGTGCTCCACGCCGGACGACTCCCCGCCGTCGGCCGACCGCGCGGCCGCACGGCCGACAGCCGCCCCGGGAACCGTCCCCGAGGCCGCAGGAGCAGCGGCAGCGCCGGCCGCGGCCCTCCTCGCGCCGGAGGGGCCTCCCGCCGCGGATGCCGGGACACCCGTCATCTGCCCGCCTCCTCACTCCACCCAGGCGACGCGAACGAGCTCTGCAGCGGCTCGGCCACCAGGTCGACACCCTCCGTACCGACCACCTTCGCCTCGACCATACGGCCGCTGCTCAGCCCCGCGCCGCTTGTGAGCAGCACCTGGCCGTCCGTCTCCGGCGCCTGGTGCGCGGCACGGCCGTACACGCCCTCCTCGTCGTCCACGGACTCGACCAGGACGTGCACCGTCTGCCCGACGCGCTCCTCGGCGCGCTGCGAGACGAGCTCCTCGGCCAGTCGCGAGACGCGGGCCAGCCGCTCGGCGACGACGTCCTCGTCGAGCTTGCCGTCGTAGGTCGCCGCCTCGGTGCCCTCCTCGTCGGAGTAGCCGAAGACGCCGATGGCGTCGAGCCGGGCGCCGTTCAGGAACCGCTCCAGTTCGGCGAGGTCGGCCTCGCTCTCCCCGGGGAAGCCCACGATGAAGTTGGAGCGCACACCGGCCTCGGGCGCCTTGCTCCGGATCGTGTCGAGCAGTTCCAGGAACCGGTCGGTGTCGCCGAAGCGCCGCATCGCGCGCAGCACGCCGGGCGCGGAGTGCTGGAAGGAGAGGTCGAAGTAGGGCGCGACCTTCGGGGTGGAGGTCAGCACGTCGATGAGGCCGGGCCGCATCTCGGCGGGCTGGAGGTAGCTGACGCGCACCCGCTCGATGCCGTCGACCTCGGCGAGCTCGGGCAGCAGCGACTCCAGCAGACGGATGTCGCCCAGGTCCTTGCCGTAGGAGGTGTTGTTCTCGGAGACCAGCATGATCTCCTTCACACCCTGCTCGGCCAGCCACCGCGTCTCGTTCAGCACGTCGCTCGGGCGGCGGGAGATGAAGGAGCCGCGGAAGGACGGGATGGCGCAGAAGGAGCAGCGCCGGTCGCAGCCGGAGGCGAGCTTCACGGAGGCGACCGGGGAGCCGTCCAGCCGACGGCGCAGGGGCGCGCGCGGGCCGGAAGCCGGAGCGAGGCCCTCCGGGAGGTCCGCGGGGGCGTGTCCGGGGAGCGCGACCGCGTCGGCGGAGTCCTGGCGCTCGGCCGGGCTGATCGGCAGCAGCTTGCGCCGGTCGCGCGGGGTGTGCGCGGCGTGGATGCCGCCGTTGAGGATGGTCTGGAGCCGGTCCGAGATGTTCGCGTAGTCGTCGAAACCGAGCACGCCGTCGGCCTCGGGGAGGGCCTCGGCGAGTTCCTTGCCGTACCGCTCGGCCATGCAGCCCACCGCCACCACGGCCTGGGTTCTGCCGTGCCCCTTGAGGTCGTTGGCCTCCAGGAGGGCGTCGACGGAGTCCTTCTTGGCGGCCTCGACGAAACCGCAGGTGTTGACGACCGCGACGTCCGCGTTCTCGGCGTCCTCGACGAGCCGCCAGCCGTCCGCCTCCAAACGGCCTGCGAGCTCCTCCGAGTCCACCTCGTTACGGGCGCAGCCAAGAGTGACGAGTGCGACGGTACGGCGTTCAGGCATGGGCTCAAGAGTACTTCGTCCCACCGACACCCCACGTCGACGGGGTTGGCCGGGACCGGCCAACCCCGTACTGCGGGCACCCCTTCGGACCAGTTACCCGGCCTCGGGGTCGCCCTTCGTGTACGTGAGGCGCTCCACGGAGCCCGGCTTGAAGTCGTCCTCGATCTTCTTGCCGTTGACGAAGAGGTCGATCGCGCCGGCGTCCCCGAGGACGAGGTGCACCTTCGAGCTGTCCTGGAAGGTCTTGGAGTCGCCCTGCTTGAGGACTCCGTCGAAGAGCAGCCGGCCGTTGTGGTCCTTGGCGGAGATCCAGCTGCGGCCGTCGGCGGCGGCCACCTGGACCGTCACCTTGTCCTGCGGCGCGGCCGCGATGGCGCTGTCGAACGGTGCGGGCTCGGGATCGGCGGGCTTCTTGGACTTGGTGGTCGGGGAGGCGGAGCCTCCGGTGGTGGGCGTGGCGCCCTCGGCGACGCTGGCCTCGCCGCCGTTGTCGTCGCCGCCCTGGAACATGGTGAACCCGACGAAACCGATCACGGCGACGATCGCGGCGACCATGGCCGCCGTCCAGTTGGGCCCCCGCCGCTCCGGACGGATACGTTCCGCCTCGAACAGGGGGGCTGCCGGGGTCGGTGCCGGGCGTCCGCCGTGCTCGTCGCCGTACTGCGCGAGCAGCGGCGCCGGGTCGAGGTGGACGGCCTTCGCCAGGGTCCTGATGTGCCCTCGGGCGTAGACGTCACCGCCACAGGCGCTGAAGTCGTCCGCCTCGATGGCATGCACGATGTTCATGCGGACCCGGGTGGCGCTACTGATGTCGTCGACGGTCAGCCCTGCGGCGATACGCGCCTGCTGCAGGACACGGCCGATGGAAGGGCGGGCTTCCTCGCGGGCTTCTTCGACGCGCTCGTCTTCGAACGGACGCTCGTCTTCAGGGGAGTTGCCGATGGACACGGGGGCGCCTTTCGAGCGTGTAGCCGCCTGTGCTGGAAGTTCAGTCTAGGGGGGTATCAAAAGGGTGGGGCAACCGGACGGTGGCACTTTGTAGGCCATCGGAATGGCCCGACTTTCCGATGGTGGGGTCGCTCATTTTCGCTTCCCTCAACTTGACGTACGCCGACGGGAAACGGTTGCCCGACAGACCCTTACGGGTGAGTCACGATCCGGACACCCGGTTGCAGTACACGCTCGGTGAAACGACCACCGCGTGTCCCGCTTCCCTACCCATCAGACTCCCCCCGGATCACGGCAAGCACGCCATCCAGCTCATCAGGCTTCACAAGAACGTCACGTGCCTTCGAACCCTCACTGGGCCCGACGATGTTCCGGGACTCCATGAGGTCCATCAGCCGCCCGGCCTTGGCGAAGCCGACGCGCAGCTTGCGCTGGAGCATGGACGTCGAGCCGAACTGCGTGGAGACGACCAGTTCGGCCGCCTGGCACAGCAGGTCGAGGTCGTCGCCGATGTCCTCGTCGATCTCCTTCTTCTGCTTGGTGCCGACGGTGACGTCGTCCCGGAAGACGGGGGCCATCTGGTCCTTGCAGTGCCGGACGACGCCCGCGATCTCCTCCTCGGTCACGAAGGCGCCCTGCATACGGGTGGGCTTGCTGGCCCCCATGGGCAGGAACAGCCCGTCGCCCTTGCCGATCAGCTTCTCGGCGCCCGGCTGGTCGAGGATGACCCGGGAGTCGGCCAGCGACGAGGTGGCGAAGGCCAGCCGCGACGGTACGTTCGCCTTGATCAGGCCGGTGACGACGTCGACCGACGGCCGCTGTGTGGCCAGTACCAGGTGGATGCCGGCGGCACGCGCGAGCTGGGTGATGCGCACGATCGCGTCCTCGACGTCCCGCGGCGCGACCATCATCAGGTCGGCGAGCTCGTCGACGATGACGAGCAGGTACGGGTACGGCTGGAGCTCGCGCTCGCTGCCCTCGGGCGGTTTGGCCTTGCCCTCGCGCACGGCCCGGTTGAAGTCGTCGATGTGCCGGTAGCCGTAGGCCGCCAGGTCGTCGTAGCGCAGGTCCATCTCGCGCACGACCCACTGGAGCGCCTCCGCGGCCCGCTTGGGGTTGGTGATGATCGGCGTGATCAGGTGCGGAATGCCTTCGTAGGCGGTCAGCTCGACCCGCTTGGGGTCGACGAGGATCATCCGCACGTCCTCGGGGGTCGCCCGCATCATGATCGAGGTGATCAGGCAGTTGATGCAGGAGGACTTGCCGGAGCCGGTGGCGCCGGCGACCAGCATGTGCGGCATCTTCGCCAGCGAGTGCATGACGTACCCGCCCTCGACGTCCTTGCCGAAGGCGACCAGCATGGGGTCGGCGTCCTCCGCGGACTCCGCCAGACGCAGGACGTCACCGAGGTTGACCATCTCCCGGTCGGTGTTCGGGATCTCGATGCCCACGGCGGACTTGCCGGGGATCGGGCTGATGATCCGCACGTCCGGGCTGGCGACGGCGTAGGCGATGTTCTTGGTCAGGGCGGTGATCCGCTCGACCTTCACGGCGGGGCCGAGCTCGACCTCGTAGCGCGTGACCGTCGGGCCGCGGGTGAAGCCGGTGACGCTCGCGTCCACCTTGAACTCGGTGAAGACGGTGGTCAGCGATGCGACGATGGCGTCGTTCGCGGCGCTGCGGGCCTTGCCCGGGCCGCCGCGCTCCAGCAGGTCGAGAGACGGCAGCGAGTACGTGATGTCCCCGGAAAGCTGGAGCTGCTCCGCGCGCGCGGGCAGGTCACGGGGCTCGGAGGGTGGGGACTTGGTGAGGTCGCGGACGCCCGGCTTCGGCCTCTCCTGCGCGGGCTCCTCCTGCTGGGGCTTCTCCCGCTTGGGCTTCTCCTGCTTGAGCTTCTCCTGCTGGGGGCGGGCGCCCGGGACGGGCGTCGGCGTGGTCGGTTCCTGGTCCCCGACCCGCACGCCCTGGGTGAGGTCGGCGACGATCGGCGACGGCGGCATCCCGTGCAGCACGGCACCGTCGAGTGCGGCGGCGGCCGCCGCGGCGATGTCCACGGCGTCCCTGGGCCGCTCCATGTCGGGCTGTGGCACGGCGGAGCGCCTGGGGCGGCCACGGCGCCGCGAGAGGGCCTCCTGCTCGGCGCTGTCGGGGTCGTACGCCTCGGGCGCCGGCGTGCGCCTGCCGCGCGGCCGGGCCGGCAGCGCCTCCCGCCACTGCTCCTCGTAGCGCTCGTCGTCCTCACCGAACTCGTAGTCGGCCGGGTCGTGGACGATCCCGAGCCGCATACCGAGCAGGCGCAGCCGCTGCGGGATGGCGTTCACCGGCGTGGCGGTGACGACGAGCAGCCCGAAGATCGTCAGCAGCACGAGCAGCGGCACGGCGAGCACGTCACCCATGGCGTACGACAGCGGGGTCGCCATGGCCCAGCCGATGAGGCCACCGGCGTCCCGTATGGCGTGCATGCCGTCGCCGCGGGCCGGCGAGCCGCAGGCGATGTGGACCTGGCCGAGCACGCCGATGACGAGCGCGGACAGGCCGATGACGATGCGTCCGTTGGCCTCGGGCTTCTCCGGGTGACGGATGAAGCGCACGGCGACGACGGCGAGCAGTATCGGCACGAGCAGATCGAGCCGGCCGAAGGCGCCGGTCACCAGGATCTCGACCAGGTCGCCCACAGGGCCCTTGAGGTCCGCCCAGGTGCCCGCGGCGACGATCAGTCCGATGCCGAGCAGTAGCAGGGCGACGCCGTCTTTGCGGTGCGCCGGATCGAGGTTCTTGGCGCCCTGCCCTATGCCGCGGAACACGGCGCCCACGGCGTGTGCGACGCCGAGCCAGACGGCGCGCACCAGCCGGTAGACGCCTGCGGTGGGGCTCGGTGCCGGTTTGGGCGCGACCTTCTTCGCCGCGGCCTTCCTGGCGGGCGCCTTCTTCGCGGGGGCCTTTCTGGCGGCGGCCTTCTTCGCCGGGGCCTTCGCCGAAGCGGCCGCCTTCTTCGCGGGCGGCTTCTTGGCTGCGGAGGGACGTGAGGCCATGGGTGTGAGGTTACCGGGGGAGACGACAGGGGACACGTGTGCCGACCGCTTCACCCGTTCGTGTCGCTCCGGGAGAGGCAAGAATGTGACGCACACTCATGGGCAGGCAACCGCGGCTGCCCGGGCGTCAGTTCTGCGAGGAGACCGCCGAGGTGCTTCCGGTGCCCGGCTCGAGCGCGTCCAGCGCGCGCCGCAACCCCGTGAGCTTGCGCTCCAGATGAGCCGCCGTGGCCACCGCCGCGGCATCCGTCGACTCGTCGTTGAGCTGCTTGGTCAGCGCCTCGGCCTGCTCCTCGACGGCCGCGAGCCGCGCCGAGAGTTCGGCGAGCAGCCCCGCCGACTCCTTGGACTCGCCGCCCGCGTCCTTGCCGTTGCCCTCCAACTGGAGCCGCAGCAGCGACGCCTGCTCACGCAGCTGGCAGTTCTTCATGTACAGCTCGACGAAGACCGACACCTTCGCGCGCAGCACCCACGGGTCGAACGGCTTGGAGATGTAGTCGACCGCGCCTGCCGCGTAACCCCGGAAGGTGTGGTGCGGCCCGTGGTTGATGGCCGTCAGGAAGATGATCGGGATGTCCCGGGTCCGCTCCCGGCGCTTGATGTGAGCCGCCGTCTCGAAGCCGTCCATCCCCGGCATCTGGACGTCCAGCAGGATGACCGCGAAGTCGTCCGTGAGCAGCGCTTTGAGCGCTTCCTCCCCGGACGATGCCCGCACCAGCGTCTGATCGAGCGCAGAGAGGATCGCCTCCAGCGCAAGCAGATTCTCCGGCCGGTCATCGACCAGGAGGATCTTGGCCTTCTGCACCATGGCCCGCCCTCCTCGCCCCGGCGTGGGGCCTCCCCTGTCCGCAGGACCTGAGGATGCACCGGTGGGTGCCGCCCCAGGGGACGACTCCCTTGCGTCGCCCGTCCTTGTGCCGGTCATCGTAGCCGCACCCTGCCTGTCGCCACACCCTGTCACCGCGATGTCACTGTGCACGTAGCAGAAACGCAGCAGGAGACCAGAAGGTTCCCCAGATCCCGTACTTCTACACGACTATGCGCACATCGAGTCCGCGACTCCGTGTGAACACCGAACCTTCCCGCCAACGTTGCGTAACGGTCCAACGTTCCCCTCATTCCCCTCGCATCCACTGATCCATCACCGTGAGCAGGTGATCCGGGTCGACCGGCTTGGTGACGTAGTCCGAGGCGCCCGACTCGATCGCCTTCTCCCGGTCGCCCTTCATCGCCTTCGCCGTCAGTGCGATGATCGGCAGCCCGGCGAACTGCGGCATCCTGCGGATCGCCGTGGTCGTCGCGTACCCGTCCATCTCCGGCATCATGATGTCCATCAGGACGACCGCCACGTCGTCGTGCTGCTCCAGCACCTCGATGCCCTCACGGCCGTTCTCGGCGTACAGCACCGACAGGCCGTGCTGCTCCAGAACGCTGGTCAGCGCGAAGACGTTGCGGATGTCGTCGTCCACGATCAGGACCTTCTGACCACCGAACCGGATGCCGCGCTGCGGCCTCGGCGCCGTCTCCTGCTCGGCGGGCGCCCACTGCTCCGGCTGTGCGGGGCGCGGCGGCAGCTCGGGCATCCGGCGGCGCCGCCGGAACAGGGCGGCCGGGCCGTTCTGCGTGTCGCGGTACGACTTCACCTCGGCCGGCGTCTCGACCTCCGCGTCGGACAGCTCGGACAGGTCGGCCGACGACGCCACCAGGTCCCCGGCCTCCAGGGCGGGCAGCTGCTGCTGGTAGCCCTGCGGCGGCAGCTCGCTGGGGTGCAGCGGCAGGTACAGCGTGAACGTCGAACCGCGGCCCGTCTCGCTCTGTGCGTAGATCTCACCGCCGAGCAGCTGGGCGATCTCCCGCGAGATCGACAGCCCGAGGCCCGTACCGCCGTACTTGCGGCTGGTCGTGCCGTCGGCCTGCTTGAACGCCTCGAAGATCACCCGCATCTTGCTGGAGGCGATGCCGATCCCGGTGTCGGTCACGGAGAACGCGATCAGCCCCGCGTCCGGGTCGGTCAGCGATCCCGTCTCCAGCAACTGCTCCCGGATCTTCTGGGGCACGTCGTCCCGGGCCGGCCTGATGACCAGCTCCACCGAACCCGAGTCGGTGAACTTCACCGCGTTCGACAGCAGGTTGCGCAGCACCTGCAGCAGCCGCTGCTCGTCGGTGTGCAGCGTGGCGGGCAGCTCCGGCGAGACCCGTACGGACAGGTCCAGGCCCTTCTCCGCGGTCAGCGGGCGGAACGTGGCCTCCACGTAGTCCACGAGCTGGACGAGCGCGATACGCGTCGGGGAGACGTCCATCTTGCCGGCCTCGACCTTCGACAGGTCGAGGATGTCGTTGATCAGCTGGAGCAGGTCGGACCCGGCCCCGTGAATGGTCTCGGCGAACTCCACCTGCTTCGGGGAGAGGTTCCCCTCGGCGTTGTCCGCGAGCAGCTTGGCGAGGATCAGCAGCGAGTTGAGCGGCGTACGCAGCTCGTGCGACATGTTGGCGAGGAACTCGCTCTTGTAGCGCATCGACACCGCGAGCTGCTCGGCGCGCTCCTCCAGGACCTGCCGCGCCTCCTCGATCTCGGTGTTCTTCACCTCGATGTCGCGGTTCTGCTGGGCCAGCAGTTCGGCCTTCTCCTCCAGTTCGGCGTTGGACGCCTGGAGGGCCTTCTGCCGCTGCTCCAACTCGGCGGAACGCTCACGCAGTTGCTCGGTCAGCTCCTGCGACTGCGCCAGCAGCAGCTCGGTCTTGGTGTTGACGGAGATGGTGTTGACGCTGGTCGCGATCATCTCCGCGATCTGGTTGAGGAAGTCCCGCTGGATCTGTGTGAAGGGCGTGAAGGACGCCAGCTCGATGACGCCGAGCACGCTGCCCTCGAACAGCACCGGCAGCACGATCACCTGCGCGGGCGGTGCCTCACCGAGCCCCGAGGAGATCTTCAGATAGCCGCTCGGCGCGTTCTCCACCAGGATCGTGCGCTTCTCCTCGGCGGCCGTCCCCACCAGCGCCTCACCCGGCTGGAACGACGTCGGCATGGAGCCCATCGAGTAGCCGTAACTGCCGAGCATGCGCAGCTCGTACTGGTCCTCGTCCGCGGCGTTCATGTCCTCGCCGTCGACGAGCGGCATGGCGAGGAAGAACGCGCCGTGCTGCGCCGACACCACGGGCGTCAGCTCGCTCATGATCAGCGAGGCCACGTCCTCCAGGTCACGGCGGCCCTGCATCAGCGCGGAGATCCGGGCCAGGTTGCCCTTCAGCCAGTCCTGCTCCTTGTTGGCGATCGTGGTGTCGCGCAGGTTGGCGATCATCTTGTTGATGTAGTCCTGGAGCTCCTGGATCTCCCCGGACGCGTCCACGTCGATCTTCAGGTTCAGGTCACCGCGGGTCACCGCGGTCGCCACGCGCGCGATGGCACGCACCTGCCGGGTCAGGTTCCCGGCCATCTCGTTCACGGACTCGGTCAGGTCCCGCCAGGTGCCGTCCACGTCCCGCACGCGCGCCTGGCCGCCGAGCTGTCCTTCCGTGCCCACCTCGCGGGCGACCCGGGTGACCTCCTCGGCGAAGGACGACAGCTGATCGACCATCGTGTTGATGGTCGTCTTCAGCTCCAGGATCTCCCCGCGCGCGTCGATGTCGATCTTCTTCGTCAGGTCACCCTTGGCGATGGCCGTGGTCACCATGGCGATGTTGCGCACCTGACCGGTCAGGTTGGACGCCATCTGGTTCACGGACTCGGTGAGGTCCTTCCACGTACCGGCCACACCCGGCACATGCGCCTGCCCGCCGAGGATGCCGTCCGTGCCCACCTCACGGGCCACCTTGGTGACCTGCTCGGCGAACGAACTCAGCGTCTTCACCATCGTGTTGATGGTGTCGGCGAGCTGCGCGACCTCACCGCGCGCCTCGATGGTGACCTGCCGCGTCAGGTCACCGTTGGCGACCGCCGCCGAGACCTGGGAGATGTTCCGCACCTGGGTGGTCAGGTTCTTGGCCATCAGGTTGACGTTGTCGCTCAGGTCCTTCCAGATGCCCGTGACACCCGGAACGTGCGCCTGGCCGCCCAGGATGCCCTCGGTACCCACCTCACGGGCCACCCGGGTCACCTGCTCGGCGAACGAGGACAGCTGGTCCACCATCGTGTTGACGGTCGTCACCAGCTCGAGGATCTCGCCCTTGGCGTCGACGGTGATCTTCTTCGACAGATCGCCCCGGGCGACCGCCGTCGTCACCTCGGCGATGTTGCGCACCTGGATGGTCAGGTTGTTCGCCATGCCGTTCACGGACTGGGTGAGGTCCTTCCAGGTGCCGGACACACCCTGCACCTCGGCCTGACCGCCGAGGATGCCCTCCGTACCCACCTCACGGGCCACTCGCGTGACCTCCTGGGCGAACGACGACAGCTGGTCCACCATCGTGTTCAGCGTGTTCTTGAGCTCCAGGATCTCACCGCGCGCGTCAACGGTGATCTTCTGGGACAGGTCACCCCGGGCCACCGCGGTCGCCACCTGCGCGATGTTCCGCACCTGCGCGGTGAGGTTCCCGGCCATGCCGTTCACGGAATCCGTCAGATCCCGCCACACACCGGCGACCCCGGGCACCTGCGCCTGACCCCCCAGCTGCCCGGCCGTGCCCACCTCGCGCGCCACCCGGGTCACCTGGTCGGCGAAGGCGGAGAGCTGGTCCACCATCGTGTTGATGGTGTTCTTCAGTTCGAGGATCTCCCCGCGCGCGTCGACGTCGATCTTCTGCGACAGGTCACCGCGGGCGACGGCCGTCGTCACCTGCGCGATGTTGCGCACCTGGGAGGTGAGGTTGCCGGCCATGGAGTTGACGGAGTCCGTGAGCTCCTTCCACGTGCCCGACACGCCGTCCACCTGGGCCTGACCACCCAGGCGACCCTCCGTACCCACGTCCCGGGCCATCCGGGTCACCTGGTCGGCGAAGGACGACAGCTGGTCCACCATCGTGTTCACGGTGTTCTTCAGCTTGAGCATCTCACCGGAGACGTCGACCGTGACCTTCTGCGACAGATCACCGTTGGCGACCGCCGTCGTCACCTGAGCGATGTTGCGCACCTGTCCGGTGAGGTTCCGGAACGCCGTGTTGACGGAGTCCGTCAGGTCCTTCCACGTCCCGGCCGCGCCCGGCACCTGCGCCTGACCGCCCAGCTCACCCTCGACACCGACCTCACGGGCCACACGCGTGACCTCGGCACCGAACGCGGACAGCTGGTCCACCATCCCGTTGACGGTGTTCTTCAGCTCCAGCATCTCGCCGGCCACGTCGACCGTGACCTTCTGCGACAGGTCACCGTTGGCCACCGCCGTCGTCACCTGCGCGATGTCCCGCACCTGTCCGGTGAGGTTCCGGAACGCCGTGTTGACGGAGTCCGTCAGGTCCTTCCAGGTCCCCGCCGCGCCCGGCACGTTCGCCTGTCCGCCGAGCCGCCCCTCGGCACCCACCTCGTTGGCCACGCGCGTGACCTCGTCGGCGAAGATCCGCAGCGTCTCGGTCATCTGGTTGATCGTCTCGGCGAGCTGAGCGACCTCACCGCGCGCCTGCACCGTCACCTTGCGCGACAGGTCACCGTTGGCGACCGCCGTCGTCACCTCGGCGATTCCGCGCACCTGAGCCGTGAGGTTCCCGGCCATGGTGTTCACGGAATCGGTGAGTTCCTTCCACACTCCCGCCACCCCGGGCACCTGGGCCTGACCGCCCAGCGCGCCGTCGGTACCCACCTCACGGGCCACCCGGGTCACCTCGGAGGAGAACGCCGACAGCTGGTCCACCATCGTGTTGACGGTGTTCTTCAGCTCCAGCATCTCGCCGGCCACCTGCACCGTCACCTTGCGCGACAGGTCACCCTTGGCCACGGCCGTCGTCACCAGCGCGATGTCCCGCACCTGAGCGGTGAGCCGGTAAGCCATCGTGTTGACGGAGTCCGTCAGGTCCCGCCAGGAACCCGACATGCCGCGCACACGCGCCTGCCCGCCCAGCTTGCCCTCGGTACCCACCTCACTGGCCACACGCGTGACCTCGTCGGTGAACGTCGACAGCTGGTCGACCAGGTTGTTCACGGTCCGCCCGACCTTCAGGAACTCGCCGCGCAGCGGCTGCCCGTTCCCGTCCGGCACCTGCGTCCGCAACTCCATACGCGGCGACAGATCGCCCTCGGCCACCGCGGACAGCACCCGGCTGACCTCGGACACCGGCCGCACCAGGTCGTCCACCAGGGCGTTCGAGTTGTCGATCGCGGCCGCCCAGGAACCCTCACAGGCACCCGTCTCCAGCCGCTCGGTCAGCTTGCCCTCACGGCCCACCATCCGCCGCACCCGCGCCAGCTCACCCGTCAGATGCAGATTGCGGTCGGCCACCTCGTTGAACACGGCCGCGATCTCGGCCATCACGCCGTCGCCGGACACCGTGAGCCGCTTGCGGAAATTCCCGTCCCGCATGGAGACCAGGGCCGCCATCAGCCGGTTCAGGGCCGCCGTCTCCACCTCGGTGGTGCCGTTGCGCGCCTTGGCCGGGTGGCTCGGGGACTGTCCGCCCTTCGCGCGCGCCTTCTTGCCACGCGTCGCTGCGCCAGACTCCACTGTGTCCCTCCCGCAGGGATCGACCGTCACTGCTGTGCTCGGGTACCACGCTCGGCGTACCGGTTACTACTGCGTATTCTCCGCCCTGCTTACCAGGCCGTGCCCAGGGGGCTGCTGCCCGCCGCACGCAGAAGACACTCAGCCTGCCCGGACCTTCACAAGAAGCTTGCCCAGTGTTTCACCCTGCCCGAACCAGGCCATAACAGTTCGGCAGCTTCGCACATCGTCCGCACACCCTCCGGACGGAAACACTGCAGACCGGCATCCGGACAGACCGCGAAGGTAAGTAACCTTGCATCCGGCTGTCCAGCCACGCCGGTCCGTCCGGCCTGGGCGGTGGCACGAAGTCGAGCGGGCATCGGAGGGGCGGCCGCACACATGACCACCGGAGTGATCCCGGGGGGACAGCCCCCGGAACCCCGGCCGACGGGCGACCTGCCGCACCAGCGGCTCGAGCCGGTCGGCCACGCAGCCCAGCACGTCGAGAACCGGTCGAGGAGTTCTGTGATCACCGCGCGCGCGGCCGCCAGCTTCGAGCCCGTCGGACGATCCGTCGCGAGCGCCCGCTCGTTCGTCCGCGACACCCTCCAGGGCTGGGGCTTCGCCGACATCGTCGACGACGCCGTGGTTCTCACCAGCGAACTGGTGACCAACGCCGTGGTCCACGCCGGCACCTCCGCCGACCTGCTCTGTCTGCGCAGCGACGAGGGCGTGCGCATCGAGGTGGCCGACCGCTACCCCGAGCGGGAGATCCCGCTCCAGGGCACGGCCGTCAACATGGGCAGCCCCGACCGCGAGGGCGGCCGCGGCCTCCAGCTGTGCGCGGCCCTGGCCGGCCGCTGGGGCGTCGAGTACACCCCCACCCACAAGACCGTCTGGTTCCAACTCGACCTCCCCGCCCGCGCCGTGGGCACCCGCGCGGCCGGCCCGGCCCTCCCCGCCGACCTTCTCCCCCTCGCCGACGGCCGGGTCCGCGTGGCCGTCGTCCAGATCGACCGCACCGGCCACATCACCGCCTGGAGCGAGGACGCCGAGGAACTCTTCGGCTACCCGGCCGAGCAGGTCACCGGCAAGCCCCTGACCGACCTGGCGGCCTGGCCCCACACGCCCGGCACCAGCACCGGCATCGCGGAAGCGCTCCAGCTCTCCCGCTGGGAAGGCAGTTACGGCATCCGCGCCGCCAACGGCCGCGTCACCCCCGTGTACGCCTCCCACCTGCGCGTCCGCGACACCGGTGGCGAGCCGTCAACCGTGTGCCTCCTGGTGCGGGACCACGAACGGGCAGTCCTGCAGACGCCCCTGCGTGTCGCCGCCTCCGACACCTCCACCACATCGGAGGGCCAGAGCGCGGACCCCTTCGAGGTGTTCATCGGTTACCCCGCTCCGGACGACCTCGACGGCCTTCTGCAGCGCACGGTGGAACGCGCCCGCGACATGCTCGACGGCGACTCCGCGTTCCTGCTGCTGGCCACCGACGACGAGACGGAACTGGAAGTCCGTGCCTCCACCGGCCTCCCCTCCGCCCGCCAGCGCTTCGCCCGCGTCCCGGTCGAGGCCGGCTCCGGCCGCTACGGTTCCGCCCGCATGCCGGCCGTCCACGACGACCTGACGGCGGTACCCGGTGCGGTGCCGCTGCTGAACGGCACGGGCATGCGCTCGGTCGTCACGGTCCCACTGAAGGTCGAGGGCCGCCTCACCGGCTCCCTGGGCGTAGCCGCCGAGGCCTCCGGCAGATACTCCAACGAGGAAGCCCTGCGCCTCCAGTTCGCCGCGGACCGCATCGCACTCGCCGTCGAATCAGCCCGCCTGGGCGAACTGGAACGCCTGCGCCGCGGCTCCCTGAACTTCCTGGTCGAAGCATCCGACCTGCTCGCCGGCACCCTGGACCGCGACCAGACCCTCGCCCTGATGGCCCAGATGACGGTCCCCACCCTCGCCACCTGGTGTGCCGTCTACACGATCGCCCACCAAGCCTCCGAGCCCTACCTCTCCTACGTCCTCCACGAGGACGAGGAACTCATCGACGGCATCAAGTCCCTGCTGTCGAAGGTCCCTCCACCGGACCCGGTCCCCACGCCCGGCGCCCGCGTCTGGACGGCGCCCGCCGAGATCGCCCACCAGGCCGCCCTGCGCAGCTCCATGCGCAGCCTCGGCCTCAGCGGCGGCCCCACCCGCCAGGTCACGACCGGCATCGGCCCGACCCTCGCCACCGCCTCCGCCGTCGGCGGCGAGACGGTCGTCCTCCCCCTGGTCGCCCGCAACCGCGTCATCGGCATGCTCACCCTCGGCAAGCCCACCGACGAGCACTTCCGCCAGGAGATCCTGGAACTCGCCGAGGACCTGTCCCGCCGAGCCGCCCTGGCCCTGGACAACGCCCGCCTCTACTCCGAGCGCACGGCCATCAGCCAGTCCCTCCAGCGCAGCCTCCTCCCGCCGGAACTTCCCACGATCGAGGGCGTCGAGGTCGAGGTCATCTACCGCGCGGCCGGCGAGGGCAACGAGGTCGGCGGCGACTTCTACGACGTCTTCCCCATCCGCGACGGCGCCTACGGCTTCGCCATCGGCGACGTCTGCGGTACGGGCCCGAACGCGGCGGCGGTCACGGGCCTGGCCCGCCACGCCCTGCGCCTCCTGGCCCGCGAAGGCCTCAGCGGCCCGGCGGTCCTGGAGCGCCTCAACTCCGCGATCCTGGACGAAGGCGCCCGCAGCCGCTTCCTCACCCTCCTCTACGGCGAGATGCGGCCCCGGGAGGACGGCAGCGCGGAACTGAAGGTCGTCTGCGCCGGCCACCCGCTCCCGCTGCGCCTGCGCCAGGACGGCTCGGTCGAACCGGCAGCCGAACCCCAGCCGCTCCTGGGCGTCATCGAGGACCTGGAGCTCTACGAGGAGACGGTCACCCTCGACCCGGGCGATGTCCTCCTGTGCGTCACGGACGGCGTCACCGAACGCCGCGAAGGCGCCCGCATGCTGGGCGACGACGGCCTCGCCGATGTCCTCACGACGTGCACGGGCCTCACGGCCGGCGCGGTCGCGGCCCGCATCATGCGCGCGGTGGAACGCTTCGCGTCGGACGCCCCGTCCGACGACATGGCGATCCTGGCGATGCGCGTCCCGGGCCTCCACACGGACTAGGACATGCGAAAGGCCCCACCCGGAAGGGTGGGGCCTTTTATGGTGGAGCCCCCAAGCGGAATCGAACCGCTGACCTTCTCCTTACCATGGAGACGCTCTACCGACTGAGCTATAGGGGCCTGTCGCTTGCGGGTTTTCCCCGGCGGCAACGGAATAGATCATACCCCGAACAGACCCGTGCTCCCAACCACGTCAGAAGGCCGGCTGCAGCAGCCCTCCGAGGGCGTTACAGGCGGACACGATCCGCTGCATGTCCCGCTTCGTCAGCGCGGCGTCGACGGGAAGCGCAAGCGTCTCGTCAGCGGCCCGTTCCGTCTCCGGGAGGGAGACACAGCGCCGGAATTCGGGCAGGCGGTGCACCGGCGTCTTCACCGGCACCCGGCATTCGACTCCCCTGGCCCGTACGGCCCGTGCGAAGGCGTCCCGGTCCGGCCGCCCGTTCCCCGGGACCCGCACGACGTACTGCTGGTAGGTGTGCCCGTCGCCGTCGTCCGGCGTCCGCACACCCCTCAACTTCGCGTCGAGATAGGACGCCCGCTCCCTGCGCTGGGCTATCTCGTCGTAAGGCGCCTCGGACTCGCCCTGCTCCAGCACGAGCAGTCCTTGCCGCGCTCCCAGGGCGTGCAACCGCCCGAGGTCGGCGAGTCGCCCGAAGCGGTGGACGACAACCACCGCGGCGGTCCGCGGAGTTACAGCCGCTTCCACAGCGGCCGCGTCGAGGCAGTAGGAGACAGGATCTATGTCGGCGAACACCGGCATCGCCCCGGCCATGGCAACGGCCTCGGCGACCTCGACGTTCCCGAAGGCCGGCACGACGACCTCGTCACCGAGTCCGACACCGGCGGCCCTGAGCATCGCAGCAGTACCCATGCTGTGATGCTGATCGCACAACGTGAACTTCAAGTGACGCGCAACAAAAAAGGGTTGGACCCGTAACCGAAGTTACGGGTCCAACCCATTCAATATTTGTTCGGCGGCGTCCTACTCTCCCACAGGGTCCCCCCTGCAGTACCATCGGCGCTGTAAGGCTTAGCTTCCGGGTTCGGAATGTAACCGGGCGT
>NZ_JBEXQJ010000048.1:0-50130 GCF_040612515.1 Streptomyces sp. NPDC006372
CGCCCGGTTACATTCCGAACCCGGAAGCTAAGCCTTACAGCGCCGATGGTACTGCAGGGGGGACCCTGTGGGAGAGTAGGACGCCGCCGAACAATCTTTGGAAGGACCCCTGGTCACCAGCGTTCAGCTGGGACCAGGGGTCCTTTTTTGTTTTTTGCACTGCGCGCCGGTGACCCGGTTGCGCGAGAATGACTTGCGGTACCGAAGACAGGAGTCACCATGTCCACCAACTCTCCCGAAGACCGACCGGAGCGCGACCAGCGGCGACGGGAGGGGGACCGGAGCGACCGCGGTGGCCAGCGCGGGGACCGTGGCGACCGTGGTGGCTTCCGCAGGAGCGACCGTGGTGACCGAGCCGACCGCGGAGAGCGCGGTGGTTTCCGGCGTGACGACAACCGCCGTGACGACAACCGGCGTGATGACAACCGCGGTGGTGGCTACGGTCGCCGTGACGACCGGGATCGCGGGCCGCGCAGGGACGACCGCGACCGTGGTGGGTTCCGGCGTGACGATCGTGGTGACCGTCCCTCCTTCCGGCGTGACGACCGACGTGACGACCGAGGAGAGCGTCGGGACGACCGGGGCGAGCGCGGCGGTTTCCGGCGCGACGACAGGCGCGATGACAGGCGTGACGACAACCGTGGTGGCGGCTTCGGCCGGCGCGACGACCGTCGGGGCGATGTGCGCCGAGGAGACGACCGTGGCCCCCGCGGTGGCTTCCGCCGGGATGACCGGCGTGACGACCGGCGTGATGACCGCCGGGATGATCGGCGCGAGGGTGACCGTGGTGGGTTCCCCCGCCGTGACGACCGCGGCGAGCGTCGCGACAGCCGGGATCGTAACTTCCGCGGCGACGACCGGGATCGTGGGTTCCGGCGGGACGACCGTGGCGGTTTCCGGGGGCGGGACGAGCGTCGCGGGGACGACCGGGGCGAGCGCGGCGGTTTCCGGCGCGACGACGCCGGTCGAGGCGGGCGTGGCGGCTTCCGCCGTGACGACGGCCCTCGTGGAGAGCGTGGGGACTTCCGCCGTGGTGACAGTTCTCGAGGTGAGCGCGGGGACTTCCGCCGTGACGACAGTCCTCGTGGTGAGCGTGGGGACTTCCGCCGTGACGACAGTCCTCGTGGTGAGCGTGGGGACTTCCGCCGTGATCAGAGTCCCCGTGGTGAGCGTGGGGACTTCCGGCGGGATGACAACCGGGGCGACGACCGGGACCGTGGCTTCCGGCGGGACGACCGCGGTGGGTTCCGTGGGCGGGACGACCGTGGCGGGCGCGGGCCGCGGCGGGACGATCGCGACCGTGGGTTCCGGCGTGACGGCGACCGGGGTGGGTTCCGGGGACGTGACGACCGGCGTGACGACCGGCGCGGTGGCGGCCGTTTCCGTGAGGAGCGGGAGCGGGACAGGGAGCCGATCAAGCGGCTGCCGATCCCGGAGGACGTCACGGGTGACGAGATCGACAAGGACGTACGGCAGGAGCTGCAGAGCCTGCCCAAGACGCTCGCGGAAGACGTCGCCAGGAACCTGGTGATGGTCGCGCGGCTCCTCGACGAGGACCCCGAGGGCGCGTACGGCTACTCCAGGGTGGCGCTGCGGCTGGCGTCGCGTGTCGCCGCCGTTCGGGAGGCCGCCGGGTTCGCGTCGTACGCCAACCAGAAGTACGGCGAGGCGCTGGCCGAGTTCCGGGCTGCCAAGCGGATGACCGGCAACATCGAGCTGTGGCCCGTCATGGCCGACTGCGAGCGAGGGCTCGGGCGGCCGGAGAAGGCGCTGGACATGGCCGGCGCGCCCGAGGTGCACAAGCTCGACAAGGCCGGGCAGGTGGAGATGCGGCTCGTGGCGGCCGGTGCGCGGCGGGACATGGGGCAGCTGGACGCGGCCATCGTGACGCTGCAGAGCCCGGAGCTGGCCTCCAACTCGGTGCAGCCGTGGACCGCGCGGCTGCGGTACGCGTACGCCGACGCGCTGCTGGCCGCCGGACGGGAGGACGAGGCGCGCGAGTGGTTCGCGAAGGCCGTGGAGGCCGACCGGGACGGCAGCACGGACGCTTCGGACCGGCTCGCCGAGCTCGACGGTGTGGAGTTCGTGGACGCCATGGCCGACGACGATGGTGAGAGCGAAGACGTCGCTCCGGAGGAGCCGGAGGAGAAGGACTGACCCGGACGTAGACAGCAGAAGGGGGCGGGTCCCGGCCGGGACCCGCCCCCTTCGTGCGTTCAGAGGTCCAGCGCGCGCAGCACCAGGCCCGACGCCGGCTTCGGGCCGAACGACGTCGACTTGCGCGGCATCGTCACGCCCTGCCTTGCCAGGTCGCGGACGACCTCCTCGCGGACCGGGTGCATCAGGACGGCCGTACCGCCGTCGCGTTCCGCCTTCGCGACGGTGGCGGCCGTGTCGTGGATGTAGGCGATGTGGGCGGGGGAGTCCTCGGGGATGCGCCACACGTGGTCGAGGAGGGTGGCGTGCAGGACCGTCGCGTCCAGGGTGCGCCAGGCCGTGGGACGGTCGGCGGGGACCGTCCGGTCCAGGAGGTCCGGGTCCGGGTGGTTGACCAGGTGGAAGGATCCGTCGCCGGCCAGCAGGAACGCGTTGCCCGCGCAGGCCGCGTCGGCCAGCGCATCCAAGGCCTCGGGCAGGGGGGCGTGCAGACGGCGTACCCGGAAGAGGCCGTGCAGGGCGGCCACGGCCCGGTCGACGGGCAGGTCGTGGAGGAGGCGGTGGATGGCGCGGACGCGGAGGGGGTAGCGGGCCGTGTCGACCAGGAGGACCAGGCCGTGGTCCCACGGGCTGGGGGAAGGGTGTTCGGTGCGCAGGCGGCGGTAGGTCGCCCAGCGGTGGTGGCCGTCGGCGATGAGGGCCTGGTGCCGGGCCAGGTCGGTCTGGATCGTGGCCAGGTCGGCCGGAGCGGTGACCGACCACAGGCGGTGGCTGAAACCGTCCTCCGTGGTGGTGGCCAGGAGGGGTGGCTGTTCCGCGGTGCGCTCGATGAGGTCGGCCGTGGCGGTCGTCGAGCCGTCGCCGCGGTAGGTGAGCAGGAGGGGTTCGAGGTTCGCCGAGGTGGCGCGCATGAGGGCCGCGCGGTCGGCGACGATGTGTGGCATGACGTCCTCGTGCGGCAGCACCACCTGCTCGGCGGGGTCCGACACGCGGAGGGTGCCGATGATGCCGCGTTGCAGCATGCCGGTGCCGTCGCGTTGCTCGTAGACGTACAGGCCGGGCTGCGGGTCGGTGGTCAGGACGCCCTCGGACAGCCAGCGGCGCAGGGTCTCGGCGGCCTGCTCGTTGCGGGCGCTGGGGGTGGCGGCCTGGGGGAGGATCAGTCGGACGATGTTGTGAGGGTCGGAGGACTCCAGGTGGTGCAGGCCGTCGGGGCGCACCACGACGTCGTACGGCGGAGATGTCACGGCGGCAAGGCTGCCGACCCGGTCGGGGTCGTAACGGAGGCCTCGGAACGGGGTGAGTTCCAGGCCTCGGTGCGCCGTTGCCTCCGAGTGACCTGCTGTGTCCATCCCGGCATCGTACGGCTGTCGGTGGCATGGGGGATGATCGGGGGAAAGCCGTCGAACGAGGAGCGATGCGGGATGAGCCGGAGTGTCAGGACGAGGCCCGAGGGCAGTGGGCAGGCCCTGAGCGAGGCGTACGACACCGCGCTGCTCGATCTGGACGGGGTCGTGTACGCGGGCGGCAGTGCGATCGAGTACGCGGTCGAGTCGCTGGCCGAGGCGCGGGCGGGTGGGATGCGGCTCGCGTACGTCACCAACAACGCGCTGCGGACGCCGGACACCGTGGCTGCACATCTGAGCGAGCTGGGGATACCCACGGGCGCGGACGACGTCATCACCTCGGCGCAGGCGGTCGCGCGGCTGATCAGCGAGCAGGTGCCGCAGGGTGCCCGGGTGCTGGTGATCGGCGGTGAGGGGCTGCGGGTGGCGCTGCGCGAGCGCGGGCTCGTGCCCGTGGAGTCGGCGGACGACGATCCGGTGGCGGTGGTGCAGGGCTACGGCGGGCCCGAGCTGCCGTGGGGCCGTTTCGCGGAGGCCAGTTACGCCGTGGCGCGCGGTGTGCCGTGGTTCGCCTCCAACACCGACCTGACGATTCCGAGCGGGCGGGGGATCGCGCCGGGCAACGGGGCGGCGGTGGAGGTCGTACGGATCGCCACGGGCGCCGAGCCGCAGGTCGCGGGCAAGCCGCTGCCGCCGATGCACCGCGAGACCATCCTGCGGACCGGGGCGAAGCGACCGCTGGTGGTGGGTGACCGGCTGGACACGGACATCGAGGGCGCGTTCAACGGGGACGTCGACTCGCTGCTCGTGCTGACCGGGGTGACCGACGGTGCGAAGTTGCTGGCCGCGCCGCCGCAGCACCGGCCGACGTATGTGGACGCCGATCTGCGCGGGATGCTCAGCGGCCAGCCGGAGGTCGTGGAGGCGGGCGACGGCAGGTTCCGGTGCGGGGGCTGGACGGCGGTGGCCGGTGCGGACCGGCTGGAGCTGGACGGGGAGGGTGCGGCGCTGGACGGGTTGCGCGCGTTGTGCGCCGTGGCGTGGACGGCCGCGGGTGAGGGCGTGTGCGAGCTGGACGGGGAGAAGGCGCTGGCCCGGCTGGGGCTGTGAGCGCCGGTTGGCACAGACGGTTCCGGGGCAGGCTCCGGCCGTGCGTTCGTGGGGCGTGGCCGGGCTCCGGAATCGTGATCGAATGCGAGGGTAGGCTAACCTAACCTGCGTGTTGGTCGACAGTCCCCCCGAACAGCGCGCGGAGACCACCTCCGCGCCCCCAACCCGACGTGCGATACGTGCCTTTGGGCTGCTCCTGGCCGTCGCGATCCTGGTGCTCGTAGCGCTGGCGAGCATCGCGATCGGAGCGAAAGAGCTGTCCCTCGGGCAGGTCTGGCACGGCCTGTTCGACGATTCGGGGTCGTACGGCGACGTCGTCGTCGCGGAGCGGCTGTCGCGGACCGTGCTCGGGCTGCTCGCCGGCGCCGCCCTCGGTCTGGCCGGTGCGGTCCTCCAGGCCCTCACGCGCAACCCGCTGGCCGATCCCGGGCTGCTCGGCATCAACGCGGGCGCGTCCGCAGCGGTCGTCACGGCCATCACGTACCTCGGGGTCACCTCGCTCACCGGCTACGTCTGGTTCGCGTTCTTCGGTGCGGCCGCGGTCGGGGCGCTGGTGTGGTTCCTCGGCGGCAGCCGGGGTGCGACGCCGGTACGGCTCGCCCTCGCCGGTACGGCGCTCAGCGCCGCGCTCTACGGTTACCTCCAGGCCGTGATGATCATGGATGACGCGGCGCTCGGCAAGATGCGCTTCTGGACGGTCGGTTCGCTGTCCTCGGCGACCGACTCGACCATCCGTCAGGTCCTGCCGTTCCTGCTGGCCGGTACGGTCCTCGCGCTCGCGCTGGCGCGGCCGCTGAACGCCATGGCCATGGGCGACGACACCGCCAAGGCGCTCGGCGCCAACCTGAACCGGACGCGGGCGCTGTCCATGCTGGCCGCGACCGTGCTGTGCGGGGCCGCGACCGCCGCCTGCGGTCCGATCGTGTTCGTCGGCCTGATGGTGCCGCATGTCGTGCGCTCCTTCACCGGGCCCGACCTGCGCTGGATCCTGCCGTACGCGGCGATCCTGTCGCCGGTGCTGCTGCTCGGGGCCGACGTCCTCGGCCGGATCGTGGCCCGGCCCGCGGAACTCCAGGTGGGCATCGTCACCGCGATCCTCGGCGGCCCGGTGTTCATCTTTCTCGTACGACGGCGGAGGACGGCGCAGCTGTGAAGACCACCAACCGTGCCGTGCGGACCCCGGGCGGCCTCTCCGTACGTCTGGACGTGCGCGCCTTCGTCGTCGTGCTCCTGCTGCTGGTCGTGGCGCTCGCGGCGAGTGTCGTGCTGATCGGCACCGGCGACTTCCCGATCCCCGCCGCCGACGTGCTGCGGACGCTGGTGGGCGAGGGCAACGCGGGCCAGGAGTTCATCGTCAACGAGCTGCGGCTGCCGCGGGTCCTGGTGGGGCTGCTGGTGGGCGCCTCGCTCGGCCTGGGCGGCGCGCTGTTCCAGTCCATCTCCCGCAACCCGCTGGGCAGTCCGGACGTGCTCGGTCTCGGGCAGGGCGCGACGGCCGGCGCGCTCACCATGATCGTGCTGTTCTCCGGGAGCGCCGGCCAGGTCGCCGTCGGCGCGCTCGTGGGCGGCCTGGTGACCGGCCTCGCCATCTACGTGCTCGCCTGGAAGCGGGGCGTGCACGGGTACCGGCTGGTGCTGGTCGGCATCGGTGTCTCCGCGATCGTCACGGCGGTCAACGGCTATCTGCTCACCAAATCGGACATCGTGGACGCGGCCCGCGCGGTCGTGTGGATGACCGGTTCCCTCGACGGCCGTGACTGGGCCCAGGTCTGGCCGCTGCTCGGGCTGAGCGCCGTGCTCGTGCCGCTCGTCCTCGGCAACGCCCGGGCGCTGCGGATGATGGAGATGGGCGACGACGTGTCGTACGCCCTCGGGGTGCGGGTGGAGCGCGTGAGGCTGCTGCTGATGGTGGCGGCCGTGCTGCTCACCGCCTCCGCGACCGCCGCGGCCGGACCCGTCAGCTTCGTCGCGCTCACCGCGCCGCAGCTGGCCCGGCGCCTCACCCGGTCGCCGGGCCCGAACTTGCTGGCCTCGCTCTGCATGGGCGCCGCCCTGCTGGTCGCCGCCGATCTGCTCTCGCAGCGGGCGTTCGGCGCCGAGCAGCTGCCCGTGGGCGTGGTCACCGGCGTACTCGGCGGTGTCTACCTGCTGTGGCTGCTGGTCACCGAGCGCCGGGCGGGACGGATATGAGCGCCGAGAGCAACAAGAACAGCGGACTGAACGACCGAAGGAGCACCGTGAACCGCCTGTCCGCCGAGAACGTCACCCTCGCCTATGACCAGCGGGTGATCGCCGAGCAGCTGTCGGTGGAGATACCCGACAACTCCTTCACCGTGATCGTCGGCCCCAACGCCTGCGGCAAGTCGACGCTGCTGCGGGCCCTGTCGCGGATGCTCAAGCCGAGCGACGGCCGGGTGCTGCTCGACGGGCAGGTCATCCAGTCGATGCCCGCCAAGAAGGTCGCCCGCACTCTGGGCCTGCTGCCCCAGTCGTCCATCGCACCCGACGGCATCACCGTCGGCGACCTGGTCGGCCGCGGCCGCTACCCGCACCAGGGCCTGCTGCGGCAGTGGTCCACCGAGGACGAGCGGATCGTCCAGGAGGCCATGCGGCAGACCGGCGTCGCCGAGCTGGCCGACCGCTACGTCGACGAGCTGTCGGGCGGTCAGCGCCAGCGCGTGTGGATCGCCATGGCGCTCGCCCAGCAGACCCCGCTGCTGCTGCTCGACGAGCCGACGACCTTCCTGGACATCCAGCACCAGATCGACGTCCTGGACCTGTGCGCGGAGCTGCACGAGGAGCAGGGCCGCACGCTCGTGGCCGTGCTGCACGACCTGAACCACGCCGCCCGCTACGCCACCCACCTCATCGCCCTGCGCGAGGGCACGGTCGTCGCCGAGGGCGCGCCGAACGACATCGTCACGGCCGAGCTGGTGGAAGAGGTCTTCGGGCTGCGCTGCCAGGTGATCGACGACCCGGAGACGGGCACGCCGCTGGTGGTGCCGGCGGCGCGGAAGGCCCGTGTGACGGGCGCGGCGGCGGTGGCGAAGACCGCCGCGGAGGCTACAGCAGCTTCCTGAGACGGAGCAGGTCCCGGAAACCCGCGTGCAGCTTCACCCGGCCGGAGCCCCATGCGGTGGCGAAGTTCAGCTCGCCGTCGACCAGGGCCACCAGGTCGTCGCCGGCCATGGCCAGTCTGATCTCGGCCTGGTCGGGCGGCGGTCCCTGGACCGTGTCGCGCACCTCGATCCGCCCGCCCTGCATGCGGCCCACGAAGGTGACGTCCAGGTCCGTGATGTGGCAGCTGACCGAACGGTCCAGGGCCGCGGCGTCGCGGGCGTCCCCTTCGGCGTGCTGCATGTTGTCCGAGAGCTTGTCGAGTGCGCTGCGGCACTCCTCGATCGTGGCCATCGCCGTCGACGTTACCGCAGGGGTTCGCGGTAGCGTCTGGGCATGGACGACGCAGTTCCCGACCCGCCGCCGGTGGAGGAAGCGCCCGAGCCCGCGTACGACCCGGCCGCTCCCGCCCCGCTGAACGTGCCCCGTACCCCCACCGGCGACGCCGACGTGGACGCGGTTCTGGCCCGGCTCGGTGACGCCGACCACCTCGCCACCGACGGACACGTCGAGGTGTACGAGGATGTACACCGGGGGCTGCGCGACGCGCTCACCGCGCTCGACGCCCGCCCGGGTCCTCCGGCGCCCCCGCGGACGCACGAACACAGGAGCTGAACACACCGTGGCAGGAGTCGCACGCCGCCGTCTGGACGCGGAGCTGGTCCGCCGGAAGCTCGCGCGCTCGCGTGAGCACGCCGGCCAGCTGATCGCCGCCGGGCGTGTCTCCGTCGGCAAGACCGTCGCGACCAAGCCCGCCACGCAGGTGGAGACCGCGGCCGCGATCGTCGTCGCGGTAGACGACAACGACCCCGACTACGTGTCGCGCGGCGGCCACAAGCTCGCCGGCGCGCTGCAGGCGTTCGTGCCGCTGGGCCTGGCCGTCGAAGGGCGCCGGGCACTGGACGCCGGCGCCTCCACCGGTGGTTTCACCGACGTCCTGCTGCGCGCGGGCGCCGCCCATGTCGTCGCCGTGGACGTCGGATACGGACAACTTGCATGGTCTCTGCAGAAGGATGAACGCGTCACCGTCAAGGATCGTACGAACGTACGCGAGTTGACACTTGAAGAGATCGATGGGGAGCCTGTGGATCTTGTCGTGGGGGATCTGTCCTTCATCCCGCTCGGGCTGGTCCTGCCCGCCCTGGTGCGGTGCGTGAAGCCGGACGCCGACCTGGTGATGATGGTCAAGCCGCAGTTCGAGGTGGGGAAGGAGCGGCTGGGCAGCGGGGGAGTCGTACGCAGCACCCGGCTGCGGGCCGAAGCGGTGACGGGGGTGGCCGAGAAGGCCTGGGGACTGGGGCTCGGGGTGAAGGGCGTGACGGCCAGTCCGCTGCCCGGGCCGTCGGGGAATGTCGAATACTTCTTGTGGCTGCGGGCCGGGGCACCGGAACTGGACCCGGCCGATGTCGAGCGTGCAGTGGCGGAGGGGCCGCGTTGACCGAGAACCGAGCTCGTACTGTTTTCCTGCTCGCCCACACGGGGCGGCCCGCCGCCGTGCGCAGTGCCGAACTCGTGGTGAAGGGGCTGCTGCGCTCCGGTCTCGGTGTGCGCGTCCTGGAGGCGGAGGCGCGTGACCTGCCCCTGCCGGAGGAGGTGGAGCTGGTCAAGGAGGCCACTCCGCAGTGCCTCGACGGGTGTGAGCTGCTCATCGTGCTGGGCGGCGACGGCACGCTGCTGCGCGGCGCGGAGTTCGCCCGGGCCTCCGGGGTGCCGATGCTCGGCGTCAACCTCGGGCGGGTCGGGTTCCTCGCCGAGGCCGAGCGCGACGACCTCGACAAGGTGGTCGACCGGGTGGTGACCAAGGCGTACGAGGTCGAGGAGCGGATGACCGTCGACGTCGTCGTGCACCGCAACGGGGACATCGTGCACACGGACTGGGCGCTGAACGAGGCGGCCGTGCAGAAGGTGTCCGCCGAGCGGATGCTGGAGGTCGTCCTGGAGATCGACGGGCGTCCGGTGACCGGGTTCGGCTGTGACGGGATCGTGCTGTCGACTCCGACCGGGTCGACGGCGTACGCGTTCTCGGCGGGTGGGCCCGTGGTGTGGCCGGAGGTCGAGGCGCTGCTGATGGTGCCGATCAGCGCGCACGCGTTGTTCGCGAAGCCGTTGGTGACATCGCCGGATTCTGTGTTGGCTGTGGAGGTTCTGCCGCACATTCCGCCGGGTGTGCTGTGGTGCGACGGGCGGCGGACCGTGGAGTTGCCCGCCGGGGCCAGGGTGGAGGTCCGGCGGGGGGCTGTGCCGGTTCGGCTGGCTCGGCTGCATCATGCGTCCTTCACTGACCGGTTGGTTGCCAAGTTCGCGCTGCCGGTTTCCGGGTGGCGCGGCGCTCCTCATTAGGGTGGTTGACCGTCGTCGGCGGGTGCGGGGCGTCTGTGGCTGGTCGCGCAGTTCCCCGCGCCCCCGAGAAGGCCACTTCCACTCACGTGGGTGACAAAGGCAGGCCAGTCGCAATCCTTGGCTCGGACCTCGTAAGGTCGTGTCCGTGTTGGAGGAGATGCGGATACGGTCGCTGGGCGTGATCGACGACGCTGTGGTCGAGCTGTCGCCCGGGTTCACCGCGGTCACCGGTGAGACGGGTGCGGGCAAGACCATGGTGGTCACCAGCCTCGGGTTGCTGCTCGGCGGGCGCGCGGATCCGGCGCTCGTGCGGATCGGGGCCGGCAAGGCGGTCGTGGAGGGGCGGATCACCGTCCCGGACGACGCGACGGCGGCCGTCCGTGCCGAGGAGGCCGGGGCCGAGCTCGACGACGGGGCCCTGCTGATCAGCCGTACCGTCTCCGCCGAGGGGCGCTCACGGGCGCACCTGGGCGGTCGCAGCGTGCCCGTGGGGGTGCTCGCCGAGCTCGCCGACGAGCTGGTGGCCGTGCACGGGCAGACCGACCAGCAGGGGCTGCTCAAACAGCAGCGGCAGCGCCAGGCGCTCGACCGGTACGCCGGCGACGCCGTCGCCGGGCCGCTGGCCAAGTACGGCGAGGCGTACAAGCGGCTGCGGGCCGTCGCCGCCGAGCTCGACGAGATCACCACGCGCGCGCGTGAAAGGGCCCAGGAGGCCGACATGCTGCGCTACGGGCTCGATGAGATCGCCGCCGTCGAGCCCCGGGCCGGAGAGGACGTGGAGCTGGCCGAGGAGGCCGAGCGGCTCGGGCACGCCGAGGCGCTGGCGTCGGCCGCCGCTGTCGCGCACGCCGGACTCGCCGGAAATCCGGAGGACCCGGAGGGCGTCGACGCCGGGACGCTCGTCGCGGGCGCGCAGCGGGCCCTGGACGCCGTACGGTCGCACGACCCGGCGCTGGCCGCGCTCGCCGACCGCATCGGGGAGATCGGGATCCTGCTGCGTGACGCGGCGGGGGACCTGGCCGGGTACGCCGACGACCTGGACGCCGATCCGCTGCGGCTGGCGGCCGTGGAGGAGCGGCGGGCCGCGCTCACCGGGCTGACCCGGAAGTACGGCGAGGACATCGCCTCCGTGCTGGCCTGGGCCGAGCAAGGTGCCGCCCGGCTGACCGAACTCGACGGTGACGACGAGCGGATCGGGGAGCTGACCGCCGAGCGGGACGCGCTGCGGACCGAACTGGGCGGGCTCGCACAGGCGCTGACGGACGCCCGGACCGACGCCGCCGAGCGGTTCGCCGCCGCCGTCACCGCCGAACTGGCCTCGCTCGCCATGCCGCACGCCCGGGTGTCCTTCGACATCCGGCAGACCGAGGACCCGGAGGGCGTCGAGGTCGGCGGCCGTGCGGTCGCGTACGGGCCCGCCGGTGCCGACGAGGTCGAACTGCTGCTGGCCCCGCACCCGGGCGCGCCGCCCCGGCCGATCGCCAAGGGCGCGTCCGGCGGTGAGCTGTCCCGGGTGATGCTGGCCGTGGAGGTCGTGTTCGCGGGGACGGATCCGGTGCCGACGTACCTCTTCGACGAGGTCGACGCGGGCGTCGGCGGCAAGGCGGCGGTCGAGATCGGCCGGCGGCTGGCCCGTCTGGCGAAGACCGCGCAGGTCGTGGTCGTCACCCATCTCCCGCAGGTCGCCGCCTTCGCCGACCGGCAGTTGCTGGTCGAGAAGACCAACGACGGGTCGGTCACCCGTTCCGGCGTGAAGGTGCTGGAGGGGGAGGACCGGGTCCGGGAGCTGTCCCGCATGCTCGCCGGGCAGGAGGACTCGGAGACGGCACGGGCCCATGCGGAGGAACTGCTGGCGACGGCCCGGGCGGATGTCTAGCTGAAGCAGCGGTCGTGCGGCAGGACCGGACGGGTGCGCCGATCTTCACTCGTGTGGGTGACCCGGCCCGGCGCACTGCCCCGACGCCGCGCCCCACTGTCGCGCCGTCGGGGTCCCGGCGTTCCCGGAACCCCCGTATGTCCTGGCATCCTTGGCGGAGTACGCGTAGGAAACCGCTTCGTGACCGCCCGACCCGAACCAGGAGCCCGGCCACGTGACCCCCGTGAGCAGCCACTCACCGCATGGCCAGTCGCCGCTGCGCACCGTGCAGGTGCTGGGCGGAGGCAACGCCGCCAGCAGCACGCATGTGCGCTCCCTGGCCGCGGGGCTCGTCGCGCGGGGCGTGAAAGTCACGGTGTGCGCCCCCTTCGAGGCGGATCGCGCCTACGACTTCAGGGGTGTCGGGGCCGACCATGTGCACGTGCCGCGCAGCAGTGACCCGGTGTCGGTGGCGGCCCTGCGGGCGGCCTGCGCCAACGCCGATCTGGTGCACGCCCACGGGCTGCACGCCTCCTTCCGGACCGTGCTGGCGCTCAGCGGGCGGCGCGTGCGTACTCCGCTGGTCGTGACGTGGCACGACCGGGCGCACGCCGACGGAGCCCGCGCCCATCTGCTGCGGGTGCTGGAGCGCCGGGTCGTGAAAGCCGCCACGGTGGTGCTGGGCACGACGTCGGCGCTGGTGGACCGGGCCCGGCGGACCGGGGCGAGGGACGCACGGCTCGCCGCCGTCGCCCTGCCCGGCCCCCGTAGGCCCGTGGAACGGGACGATCCGGACCGCCTGCGGTCCAAGGTGCGGGCCGAACTCGGCGCCATCGGACGGCCGTTGCTGGTGGCCGTCGGCTCTCTGGAGCGGCACCGCGGATACGACGTGCTGCTGGACGCCGCGCGCGCGTGGCGCCGTCTCGATCCGGTTCCCCTGGTCGTGATCGCGGGGGAAGGGCCGCTGCGCGGCGAACTCCAGGAGCGGATCGAGGAAGAGGGGTTGCCGGTCCGGCTCTTCGGACGGCGCGACGACATCACCGCACTGCTCGCCGCCGCCGATCTCGCCCTGCTGCCCAGCCGCTGGGAGGAGGCGCGCTCCGTCCTCGCCCAGGAGGCCCTCCACGCCCGTGTGCCGCTCGTCGCGACCGCGGTCGGCGGCGTTCCCGAACTGGTCGGGGACGCGGCCGAACTCGTTCCGTGCGGGGACGCGGGGGCCCTCGCCGACTCCGTCGTACGCCTGCTCGGCGACCCGGAGCGCCGGGAGCTGCTGAAGGAGAAGGGCGCCCGGCAGGCGGCGACCTGGCCGACCGAGGACGAGACGGTCGCCCAAGTGCTCAGCGTGTACGACGAGCTGACCCAGCCCCGGCCGCTCCCGTAGCGCCGCCGTAGGGCCCCTGGGGAACGTGTCTGCGGGCTCGCAGCGCCAGGCTGAGGGCCAGAACGGTCTGCGGGTCGTCGAGGTCCGTGCCCAGCAACTCCCCGATGCGCGCCAGGCGGTTGTACAGGGTCTGCCGGTTGAGGTGCAGCTCCCGGGCCGTCTCCGCCTTGCGTCCCGCGTGCGCGAGGTACGTCGACAGGGTGGGCAGCAGCGGCGGCCGGGAGCGGCGGTCGTGCTCCAGGACCGGGCCGAGGGCCCGGTCGACGAAGGCGGCCAGGTCCGGATGGTCACGCAGTCGCCACAGCAGCAGATCGATGTCCAGGCGGCGCGCGTCGTACCAGGGCCGGTCGGGCAGCCCCTGGGCCGCCGTGGCCGACTCGGCGGCGTGCCGCAGGCCCGACGCCACCGCCGTCCAGCCGCCGGCCACCCCCACGACCACCACCGGCGGCTGCCCGCCCGGCCGCAGCATCCCGGCCCGGCCCACCCCGGCCCGCAGCGCCACCGCCACCCGGTCCGCGACCGTCGTCCGCTCCGGCTCCGAGCGCAGCCCGAGCAGCACCAGCACCCGGCCCTCCACCGGCCGCACCCCGAGCAGCAGCGGTACACCCACCGAGGCCAGTTCCGCCGAGACCGCCCGGGCGAGCACCGCCCAGCCGCCCCCCGGGGACAGGGCGTCCCCCAGCCGCATGACCACCGGCAGCAGCGGACCGTCGCCCGGCCGGAAGCCCAGCACGCGCGCCTGGGCCGGGGCGTCCTCCGCCGTGACCCGGCCCTCGGCGAGATCCGTGAGGAAGTCGCCCCGCCCCCGCGCCGCCAGCTCCTCCTCCTGCCGTGCCTGCATCAGCACCACGGCCAGGATGCCCGCGGCCCGCTCGGCCGCCATCCGGTGCACCGGCGCCAGGGGCGCCCGTACGGGAAGCAGCACCAGACGCGCCCGGACGCCCCCGATGCCGGGCCCGCCGCCCGGGACGTCCACGAGGACCGAGCCCGCCGGCGGCGGCTCATCCCGGTTCTGGGCCCGCAGCCCCTCCCACACCTGCAGCGGGTCCGCGCCCTCGGGACCGGCCCCGGCGGCGTACAGCAACTGCCCGTCCGCCGTCTCCAGAAAGACAGGATTCCCGCCGAAATCAGCCAGAATGGCCAGCACTTGAGGTACCCCGCCACCGCTGAGCAGGGCCTCGGTACACCGCCGGTGCACCTCCTCGGCCCGCTGCAGCAGCGCGTAGTGGCCGTTGACGATCTCGGTGTGGACCTCCTCCGTGACGGTGACGAACGGCACCTCCCGGTGCAGTTGGACGAGCGGCAGCCCGGCGGAGCGTGCCGTGTCGACCAAGGCGGCCGGCAGCCGCGTGAAGCGCGGCCCGAGCTCCACCACCAGGGCGGCGATGCCCCGCTCGGCCAGGGTGCGCACGAAGGCCCGTTGCTCGGCCGGGCGGGTGCCGAGGCCGTAGCCCGTGGTCAGCAGCAGCTCGCCGCCCTTGAGCAGGGAGGCGATGTGCGGCACCTCGCCGGCGTGCACCCAGCGCACCGTGCGCCCGAGCCGCTCGGCGCCCGCCAGCACCTCGGGCAGCCCGCTGCGCAGCCCCGGCAGCTCCAGCGCCCGCTGCACGGTGATCCCGGCGCCCTGGGTGCCGTAGCCGCTGTCCGTCCCGCTGTCCATGTGCCGGACGCTACCCGTGCGGGTGCCTCACGGACATCTCCGGAGGCGCAGGGGAGCGATCACGTACGGGGGCGCGGCCGGTCAGGACACGGGATTACCGTGGCAACGGCCGGGTACGGGCGCCGTCATGGACATCAGCGTGGTCGCCGTAGGGCGTGAGGACGACAGTCCGATCGAGGAGCCGTTGCGGGTCGCGGTCCTCGCCGACCGGCTCGGATACCGGGAGGTGTGGGCGGGCGAGGGAGCCACGTGGGACTCGTTCGTCCTGGCGACGGCGATCGGCGCGGCCACCGAACACGCCGTGCTGACGGCCGGGCCCGTGCCCGTGAACGTGCGCGACCCGCTCACCATCGTCCGGGGCGCCGCCTCCACCGCGGCCGTCACCGGCCGGACCGTCGGTGTGGCACTGGGCACCTCCAGCAAGCGGGTCGTCGAGGGCGTGCACGGCCGGCCGCGGACCCGGCCCGCCGCCACTCTCGCGGAGTCGGCGGCGGCCGTGAGCGCCCTCATGCACAGCGTGCCGGGTGAGCCGATCGTGCCCGGCAGCGGCTTCCTGCGCCGGCTGCCGCCGCCCGGCGGCATGGTCACCGTCGCGGCGTTCGGAGAGCGCGCGGTCGCCGCGGCCGTCGAACACGCCGACCGGATGCTGCTCGACATCGTCTCGCCCGAACAGGTCCGGGTGCTGCGGGCCCGGATGCTCGCGGCCGCCGAGAAGGCGGGACGCACGCCGCCGCGGCTGGCCTCGTGGCTGCCCGCCGCCGTCGACCCGAAGCCCGAGACGCTCCAGCAGGTCCTGCGCAGCGTCGTCGGCTATCTCACGGTGCCGGGCTACAGCGACATGTTCGTCGACGCGGGGTACGCCGAGATCGTGGAGCTGGCCGCCAAGGGCGCGGACCCGGACACCCTGCTGCGGGCCATGCCCCCGGAGGCCGCCGGCACGGTCGCCCTCGTCGGCGACGCCGACACCGTCCGCGCCCGTATCGACGCCTACGCCGAGGCCGGGCTCGACGAGATCGCGCTGGTGCCCGCGACGGCGGGCGACCCGGCGGGGGAGCGGACGCTCAGGGCGCTCAGGCCGGCGTGATGTTGTGGTTGAAGCGGAACACGTTGTCCGGGTCGTAGCGCCGCTTCAGCTCCGCCAGCCGCCGGGTGTTCTCGGCACCCAGACCGGCGACCACACGCGCGTCGCCCTCGTCGCCGATGAAGTTGAGGTAGACGGCGCCGGTGCTCCACGGCCGCGTGCCGGCCCGGACGTCCCGCACCCACTGCCGGCACCGCTCGTCGTCCGCCGGGTCCTCCCAGATGGCGAACGGATGCACCGCCCAGGGAGCGTCCCGGTAGGGCACCGGGTACTCGGGCGGCCCGGCCGCGATCGCACCACCCTGCGGGAACAGCACGTGCTGGGTGCCGGTCGGCACGGGCACGGATTCGGCGAGGGAGCAGAAGGCGTCCACGAAGTCGTCGGGCGCGCCCGACACGTACTCCGCCGACCAGTAGTTCCGCATCCCCGGCGGGTCGTCGATCATGCACTGGAGGTCGGCGTACGGGATCGCGCCGACGACCTCGGCCTCGTGCGGCAGGGCCAGCAGCGGTTGGGCGACCTTGCGCATGTCGTCCTCGCCGCCGGCGTACGTCAGCAGCGCGCCGCACACGAGCCGGCCGACCAGGTGCTCGGGGACGAACTCCTCCGGCGGGGCGGTGAGGTAGATGATGCCGCCGCCCGCCTCGTCGGGCGCTGAGGTGATCACCTCGCGGAAGGTGCGGACGGCGTCCGGGCCGTGCTCCGGGAGGTACAGCACCAACGCCATGGAGAACTCGGGCAGTTCGTGCAGCCGCAGCGTCAGTGCCGTGGCGACGCCGAAGTTTCCGCCGCCGCCGTGCAGCGCCCAGAACAGGTCCGGGTTCTCGTCGGCGCTCGCGTGGACGCGGCTGCCGTCGGCGGTGACGAGCTCGACGGCGAGCAGATTGTCGACGGCGAGTCCGCACCAGCGGTCCAGCCAGCCGGTGCCGCCGCCCAGCACGAAGCCGCCGACGCCCGTGGTGGAGGCCCGGCCGCCGGTCGTCGCCAACTTGTACGGCTCGGTGGCCCGGTCCAGATGGCTCATCGTGGCCCCGCCCGCGACCCGGACCGCCTGCGCCGCCGGATCCACGGTCACCGCGTGCATCCGGCGCAGATCGACCACCACACCGCCGTCGTTGACCGCCATGCCCGCCACACTGTGCCCCCCGCCGCGCACCGCGACGGGCAGATCCAGCTCCCTGGCGAACCGCACCGCCCGCACCACGTCGTCCGCGTCGGCACACTGCGCGATGACCGCGGGCCGCCGGTCGATCATGACGTTGAAGACGGCCCGGGCCTCGTCGTAGCCCGCGTCGTCCGGGGCGAACACATCGCCGCTCAGTTCCTCGCGCAGCGCGGCGAGAGCCGCGCCCGCCTTCCAGAGGGGAGCCATGGCCGCCCCCTTCCGACCGGGGGAATCGTCCGCTTCCAGCCTAGGCGGCCGCGACCCGTCCGGCCCGTTCAGCCGCCGTAGGCGCCCGAAGCCGTCAGACGCAGGGCCGTGTCGATGAGGGGCACGTGGCTGAACGCCTGGGGGAAGTTGCCGACCTGACGCTGGAGACGGGGGTCCCACTCCTCGGCCAGGAGCCCGAGGTCGTTGCGCAGCGAGAGCAGCTTCTCGAAGAGCTTGCGGGCCTCGTCCACGCGGCCGATCATCGCGAGGTCGTCGGCCATCCAGAACGAGCAGGCCAGGAACGCCCCCTCGTCACCGGGCAGACCGTCGACGCCCTCGTCACCGCCCGAGGTCGGGTAGCGCAGGATGAAGCCGTCCGGCGTGGACAGCTCCCGCTGGATCGCCTCGATGGTGCCGATGACCCGCTTGTCGTCCGGCGGCAGGAAGCCCATCTGCGGGATCAGCAGCAGGGAGGCGTCCAGCTCCTTCGAGCCGTAGGACTGCGTGAAGGTGTTGCGCTCCTTGTCGTAGCCCCTCTCGCAGACGTCCCGGTGGATGTCGTCGCGCAGCTCGCGCCAGCGCTCCAGCGGGCCGTCCGCGTCTCCGGACTCGATCAGCTTGATGGTGCGGTCGACCGCGACCCAGGCCATCACCTTGGAGTGCACGAAGTGGCGGCGCGGGCCGCGCACCTCCCAGATGCCCTCGTCCGGATCCTGCCAGTGGTCCTCCAGGTAGCGGATCAGCTTCAGCTGGAGCAGCGAGGCGTAGTCGTTGCGCGCGAGGCCCGTCATGTGGGCCAGGTGCAGGGCCTCGGTGACCTCGCCGTAGACGTCAAGCTGGAGCTGGTGGGCGGCGCCGTTGCCGACCCGGACCGGGGTGGAGTTCTCGTAGCCCGGCAGCCAGTCCAGCTCCGCCTCGCCGAGCTCGCGCTCACCGGCGATGCCGTACATGATCTGCAGGTTCTCCGGGTCGCCGGCCACCGCCCGCAGCAGCCACTCGCGCCAGGCGCGGGCCTCCTCGCGGTAGCCGGTGCGCAGCAGCGAGGACAGGGTGATCGCCGCGTCGCGCAGCCAGGTGTAGCGGTAGTCCCAGTTGCGGACGCCGCCGATGTCCTCCGGCAGGGAGGTGGTCGGCGCGGCGACGATGCCGCCGGTCGGGGCGTACGTCAGCGCCTTCAGCGTGATCAGCGAGCGGACCACGGCCTCGCGGTAGGGGCCGTGGTACGTACAGTGGTCGACCCACTCGCGCCAGAAGTCCTCGGTCGCCTCCAGCGACTGCTCCGGCTCGGGCAGCGGCGGCGGCTCCTTGTGCGAGGGCTGCCAGGAGATCGTGAACGCGATCCGGTCGCCCGGCGCGACCGTGAAGTCCGCGTACGTCGTGAGCGACTTGCCGTAGGTCTCGGCGGATGTGTCGAACCACACGGAGTCGGGGCCCGCGACGGCCACCGTGCGCCCGTCGTGCTTGTGGACCCACGGCACCACTCGCCCATAGGAGAACCGCATCCGCAGGGCCGAGCGCATCGGCACCCGGCCGGAGACGCCCTCCACGATCCGGATCAGCTGCGGGGCGCCGTCACGCGGCGGCATGAAATCCGTCACGCGGACCGTGCCCCGCTGGGTGTCCCACTCGGATTCCAGGATCAGCGAGTCACCCCGGTAGCTGCGCCGCGCGGCGGTGGGGGGCTGCTGGTCGGAGGCGTACGCGGGGCCGAGCCGCCAGAAGCCGTGCTCCTCCGTGCCCAGCAGGCCGGCGAAGATGGCATGCGAGTCGAAGCGGGGCAGGCACAGCCAGTCGACTGTCCCGTCCCGGCAGACCAGGGCAGCGGTCTGCATGTCTCCGATGAGTGCGTAGTCTTCGATGCGCCCGGCCACGTGCAACTCCAGTCGAACGGCCACGTCACCCCACGAGGGGGCTGTCGCTAGTGCGGTCAAGGGGGGTTTTCAGCAGTCTTGCAAAGCGTCGTTGAGCGATGAAGCAAAACAGGTCGCTCAGGCGTGACGCAAAGCGCCAATTGTTGCTCAACGAACTGACGAGCTCACCTTGTTCCGGTGCTTACGGGCGGGGGGTGGTGCCGTTGGGCCGGGCGGGCTCGGCAGCGAGTGTCCGAGCAGGATACGACGCACGCAGATGATCTGGGTGCCGCTCCGGGCAAGCCGGGTACGCCGAACGAGTGAGCAACGGGTGAGGAACCGGTGACGGGGGCCCTCTCCGTGGCGATCCGTGC
This sequence comes from Streptomyces sp. NPDC006372, assembly GCF_040612515.1. NCBI lineage: Bacteria > Bacillati > Actinomycetota > Actinomycetes > Kitasatosporales > Streptomycetaceae > Streptomyces > Streptomyces sp. NPDC006372. Next base: position 19,644 of record NZ_JBEXQJ010000048.1, read on the forward strand.
GCGGAGCGTGGCCGGAAGCCATGGCCCCGAGGCGCTGATACGCTGGTAGCCCGTGGACCGGTGGGCAGCAAACCCCCGAACCGCAGCGACGGCAGCCCCCGGACCTCCGGCAGGCGGCCGTACCGCACCCCCATACCGCGACCACGGGAGCCCCGTCTTGGCCATGCCGCCCGCCGCTTTTCGTAATTCGACGACCAAGCACATCTTCGTCACCGGGGGTGTCGCCTCCTCGCTCGGCAAGGGCCTGACGGCCTCCAGCCTCGGCATGCTGCTCAAGGCCCGCGGTCTGCGTGTCGTGATGCAGAAGCTCGATCCGTACCTCAACGTCGACCCGGGCACGATGAACCCCTTCCAGCACGGTGAGGTGTTCGTCACCAACGACGGCGCCGAGACCGACCTGGACATCGGCCACTACGAGCGCTTCCTCGACCGCGACCTGGACGGCTCCGCCAACGTCACCACCGGTCAGGTGTACAACACCGTGATCGCCAAGGAGCGGCGCGGCGAGTACCTGGGCGACACGGTGCAGGTCATCCCGCACATCACCAACGAGATCAAGCACCGCATCCGCCGCATGGCGACGGACGAGGTCGACGTCGTGATCACCGAGGTCGGCGGCACGGTCGGCGACATCGAGTCGCTGCCGTTCCTGGAGACCGTCCGCCAGGTCCGTCACGAGGTCGGTCGTGACAACGTCTTCGTCGTCCACATCTCGCTCCTGCCGTACATCGGCCCCTCGGGTGAGCTGAAGACGAAGCCCACCCAGCACTCGGTTGCGGCCCTGCGCAACATCGGTATCCAGCCGGACGCGATCGTGCTGCGCTGCGACCGCGAGGTGCCCACCGCGATCAAGCGGAAGATCTCGCTGATGTGCGACGTCGACGAGGCCGCCGTGGTCGCCTGCCCCGACGCCCGCTCGATCTACGACATCCCGAAGACCGTGCACGGCGAGGGCCTGGACGCCTACGTGGTCCGCAAGCTGGACCTGCCGTTCCGTGACGTGGACTGGACGACCTGGGACGACCTGCTCGACCGCGTCCACAACCCCGACCACGAGATCACGCTCGCGCTGGTCGGCAAGTACATCGACCTGCCCGACGCCTACCTCTCGGTCACCGAGGCGCTGCGCGCCGGCGGTTTCGCCAACCGGGCCCGCGTGAAGATCAAGTGGGTCACCTCCGACGACTGCAAGACCCCGGCCGGCGCCGCCCAGCAGCTCGGCGACGTCGACGGCATCTGCATCCCCGGCGGCTTCGGCGAGCGTGGTGTGACCGGCAAGGTCGGTGCCATCCACTACGCCCGTGAGAACAAGATCCCGCTGCTCGGCCTCTGCCTCGGCCTGCAGTGCATCGTGATCGAGGCCGCGCGCAACCTGGCCGACATCGCGGACGCCAACTCCACCGAGTTCGACCCCGCCACCGGGCACCCGGTCGTCTCCACGATGGCCGAGCAGCTCGACATCGTCGCCGGCGAGGGCGACATGGGCGGCACCATGCGGCTCGGCATGTACCCGGCGAAGCTGGCCGAGGGCTCGATCGTGCGCGAGGTGTACGACGGCAAGGAGTACGTCGAGGAGCGGCACCGGCACCGCTACGAGGTGAACAACGCCTACCGCGCCGAGCTGGAGAAGAAGGCGGGCATCCTGTTCTCCGGCACCTCGCCGGACGGCAAGCTCGTCGAGTACGTCGAGTACCCGCGCGACGTCCACCCGTACCTGGTCGCCACCCAGGCGCACCCGGAGCTGCGTTCGCGGCCGACGCGTCCGCACCCGCTCTTCGCCGGGCTCGTCAAGGCCGCGGTCGAGCGGAAGACTTCGAAGTAACACACCAGTTGTACGGTGGCCGGGGTGCATCCCTTCAATGGGTGTGCACCCCGGTTTCGTTCCGGCAGGTCGCGCAGGGCACGTGGAAGGACAGGAATGACGATCAAGGACACCCCGGAGGAGTGGGAGATCCGGGCGACGGACACCCCCTTCGTGGGCAACAAGACCTCCGTCCGCACCGACGACGTGGTCATGCCCGACGGCACCGTGGTCGGCCGCGACTACCAGGTCCACCCCGGCTCCGTGGCCGTCCTCGCCCTCGACGAGGCCGACCGCGTCCTGGTCCTGCGCCAGTACCGCCACCCCGTGCGCCACAAGCTGTGGGAGATCCCGGCCGGACTCCTCGACGTCCCCGGCGAGAACCCGCTGCACGCCGCGCAGCGCGAGCTGTACGAGGAGGCGCACGTCAAGGCCGAGGACTGGCGCGTGCTGACCGACGTCTACACCACGCCCGGCGGCTGCGACGAGGCCGTACGGATCTTCCTCGCCCGGGACCTGTCCGAGGCCGAGGGCGAACGCTTCGCGGTCGAGGAGGAAGAGGCCGACATGGAGCTCGACCGGGTTCGGGTCGACGAGCTCGCCCGTGGTGTGCTGGCCGGCGAACTGCACAACAACTGCCTCGTCGTGGGTGTCCTGTCCCTGCTCGCCGCGCGGTCCGGAGACGGTCTGGACGCACTGCGCCCGGCCCAGGCACCGTGGCCGGCGCGTCCGTTCGAGGCGTAGCGCTCCGCTGGGGGCGCCGCGAACGTTGCCGGTCGGGTGCGGCCTCGCCGTGGCCGGTCGCGCCCGCGCGGCGGAGCCGCAGTTCAGGTACAGCCCCGGGCCCCTTCGGGGCCACCCCGACCCTGTCAGTCCTACGATCTGTTGATCCGATCGGGGGATGCCGTCGCCGTGCCCGCCGCGCTCCGCCCGGAACGTTGCAGAGCGTGAACTAGGCTCTGTTCCACGCCCGGACCGGAGTCCCGGCGGGCTTGTGCGTGGTGGGACGGGAGTGTGGCCCGTGACGGATCAGGTCGTGGAGACAGGCGACGTGCGGCTGACCGGGCACGCTTCAGGAGAACGCCGGTTCCTGGGCCGTACACGGGAATTGAAGGAACTGCGCGCCGACATCGAGCGCGCCGGACTGGACACGCTTGCGGGCCGCAAGGCCCCACGCGCGCGCGTGCTGCTCATCGCCGGCCGGCCCGGGTCGGGGCGCACCGCACTCGCCGAGGAACTCGCACGGCAGGTCGCCGGCGCCTACCCGGACGGGATCCTGCGCGCCCGGCTGACCGACCCCGACGGCACCCCCGTGCCCGTCGAGCGCGCCGCCCGGGACCTGCTCGCCGCCCTCGACCAGGACGCCCCGGCCGGAGCCGGTGAAGACGACCTCACCGACGCCCTCCGCTCCGCACTGGCCGACCGCCGGGCCCTGCTCCTGCTGGACGACGCGGCCGACGCCGAGCAGGTCGACGCCCTGCTGCCCGACACCCCGGACTGCCTGGTCGTCGCGGTCTCCGAAGGCCCGTTGACCGGCATCTCCGACGTCCGCCCCTGCACCCTGGGCGGCCTGGACGCCAAGTCCGGAGTGGAACTGCTCTCCCGGCACACCGGGTCGGTCCGGATCACCGTCGACCCCCGGGCCGCCGAGGGCCTCGCCGAGGAGTGCCAGGGCCAGCCGGCCGCGCTCATGCTGGCGGGCGGCTGGCTCGCCGCCCGCCCCAAGGCGGCCGTCTCCGACCTCGCCAAACAGCTGCGCGCCGAGGACGACGAGGGCACCGCGCTGAGCCGGGTCTTCCGCCTCGCCTACGCCGCCCTGCACACCACCGCCGCCCGGATGCTGCGGCTGCTCGCCCTCGCCCCCGCCGGCCTCGTCGACCCGCAGACCGCCTCCGCCCTCGCCGGCTGCTCGGTCGACAGCGCCCGCACCGTCCTGGACGACTTCGTCGCCCTCGGCTTCCTGCACGCGGTGGACTCGCCGATCCCGCAGTACGAGGTGCCCGGCTGCCTGCACCCCCTGCTGCGCGTCCTCGTCGAGCACCACGAACGCCCGGCCGAGCGCCGGCTGGCCGGCGCCCGCATGCTGGAGCGGACCGTACGGATGCTCCAGTCGTGCCGGGCCATCACCGAGACCGACAACCCCCAGGCGCGCCAGAAACTCCTCGACATGCCGCGCGCCCTGCGCTTTCCCACCCCGCGGGCGGCCGCCGACTGGCTGCGCCTGACCCGGCCCGCCCTGCTGGCCTCGGCCCGGCTCGCGGTCCTCGACGGGGAGCTCGACACCCTGGCCCGGCGGCTGATGTCCCAGTTGGTACGGGCGATGGTGGCGCACGTCGGCACCCAGGCGGCGGCGCCCGACCTCTACGTCATCCACACCCTCGTCCTCGACGTGGCCGAGCGCCTGGACCTGCCCCGCGAACGCGCCGCCGCCCTGCTCAACCTCGGCGACCTCGACGCCCGGACCGGCCGTACGGCCGACGCGCTGCTGCGGTACCGGGCGGCACTGGACGCCGGCCGCGAGGTGAACGATCCGTACGCGACCGGCCGCGCGATGGAATCCGTAGGGGGCGCGCACCTGGAACTCGGCGACTTCGACCGGGCCGCCGACTGGTTCGGCCGGGCCCTGGCCGAGCGGCTCGCCCGGGGCGAGCGTGAGGACGCCGCCCGGCTGTACGGGCGGATCGCCGCCGCCCACACCTACGCCGGCCGCTACGGCGAGGCCCTGCGGAACTGGCGCTCGGCGATCACCGGCCACCGCAGGAACGGGGACGTGGCCGCGCAGGCGCGGGCCATGAGCGAGTTGGCGCGGGTCCAGGAGTACGCGGGCCGGCCCGAGGAGTCGCTGCGCACCTGCCGGGAGGCCGTGGAGTGGGCCCGGCGGGCCGAGGACGCACGGTTGCAGGCCGCGCTGCACCTGCGGGTCGCCGACACCCTCGAGCACCTCGGCGACCCCGCGTCGGCCCGGCTGCACCGGGGCGCCGCCGAGCGGCTGCTGGGGGAGGAGCAGGACGGGAACGACGAGCCCCTGGAGGCCCTCTTCGCCGACTCAAACCTGAAACCTCGACCTGACGCCTGCGAAATCCGTAGTGCATCCGAGGAAGATTGATGTAATGAAAGGCTAGACAGCGGGAACACCTTCATTAGACTGGCTCCGCCGCACGTTCTCCTGCGGTCTATCCCGGTGTGCCCGTGCGTGCCCGGGTATGCCTAGCAATGCCCCCATACCCTCTGAGCCAAGGACCGTGATCGACGTGAAGGTCGGCATCCCCCGCGAGGTCAAGAACAACGAGTTCCGGGTGGCCATCACCCCCGCCGGCGTGCACGAGCTGGTGCGTCATGGCCACCAGGTCGTCATCGAGCGCGGCGCCGGTGTCGGCTCCTCGATCGTGGACGAGGAGTACGCGGCAGCCGGTGCCGGGATCCTGGACACCGCCGACGAGGTGTGGGCCACCGCCGACCTGCTGCTGAAGGTCAAGGAGCCCATCGCCGAGGAGTACCACCGCCTCCGCAAGGACCAGACGCTCTTCACCTACCTGCACCTCGCGGCGTCCAAGGAGTGCACGGACGCCCTCCTGGAGTCCGGGACCACGGCGATCGCCTACGAGACGGTCGAGCTGCCCAGCCGCGCGCTGCCGCTGCTCGCCCCGATGTCCGAGGTCGCGGGCCGGCTGGCTCCGCAGGTCGGCGCCTACCACCTGATGCGCGCCAACGGCGGCCGTGGTGTGCTGCCCGGCGGCGTCCCCGGCGTCCTGGCCGGCCGGGCCGTCGTCATCGGCGGCGGTGTCTCCGGCTGGCAGGCCGCGCAGATCGCCATCGGCCTGGGCTTCCACGTGACCCTGCTCGACAAGGACGTCAACAAGCTCCGCGAGGCGGACAGGATCTTCGGCACGAAGATCCAGACCGTGGTCTCCAACACCCTGGAGCTGGAGAAGGCCTGCCTGGAGGCCGACCTCGTCATCGGCGCGGTGCTGATCCCTGGCGCCAAGGCCCCGAAGCTGGTCACCAACGAGCTGGTCTCGCGGATGAAGCCCGGAAGTGTCCTTGTCGACATCGCGATCGACCAGGGGGGCTGTTTCGAGGACTCCCGTCCGACCACCCACGCCGAGCCGACCTTCCAGGTCCACAACTCGGTCTTCTACTGCGTCGCCAACATGCCCGGCGCCGTGCCCAACACCTCCACCTACGCGCTGACCAACGCCACGCTGCCCTACATCGTGGAGCTGGCCAACCACGGCTGGGCGGACGCGCTGCGCCGCGACCCGGCGCTGGCCAGGGGCCTCAACACCCATGACGGCAAGGTCGTTTACCGGGAGGTCGCCGAGGCGCACGGCGCGGAGCATGTGGAGCTGTCCTCGCTGCTCGGCTGAGCCCGCGCCCTCCGTGGGCCGGTAAATCAACCAAGTCACCGACAGGTAAAGGCGATACGTCAACACGGGTCGTCAACGCCGCGCACCCGGCCGGACCTTGCCCGCAAGGTCCGGCCGGATGTGTGTATGGTCACTTCGCGGTTCTCGAGCAACTCGCCTCGAACGTAACCCTTCAACCGATTCGCACACCGGTGAAACCTGCCGTGCGACGGCCGTACGCCCTTGACAGCGGGATGTTTCATTGCCGACACATCGGGCCGGGTCCGGCGGATTGTGTTGCTGCGGACGCCCGACACGCCATAGAGTCGCCAACCGTCGGCATGGTGCCACGCTGACCTGTCTAGAAGTTTCCTGGTCACCAAGGAGGTAAGACGACTTGTGAATGAGTCGACATTTACTCCCGGGGGTGGCCAACCAGGAATGCCTGCACGGGACCAGGCGCCCGCGGGGTTCGCGGCTGTCGGCTCCGTCGCTGTGCGCACCTTCGCAGCCCACCAGAGTCAGCAGACGACTCACACTGCACACCAGAAGATGGATGGCCATCACGTGAACGCCATGGCCGGCGACGGAAGTGGCGCGCCCCACAACCACTTCGCCGACTACGACGAACTGCCCGAGGGGCACTTCTACGACCCCGACGCGGAGTACGAGCCCGACCCCGAGTACGCGGCCACTCTCGCGCCCGACGCGGCCAGACAGCGCCGGGAGCGTATCGGTCCGACCGGGCGTCCGCTGCCGTACTTCCCGATCCCGGGCCCGCTGGGCGACCACGGGCCCGCGAAGATCATCGCGATGTGCAACCAGAAGGGCGGCGTCGGCAAGACGACGTCGACCATCAACCTGGGTGCCGCGCTCGCGGAGTACGGACGCCGGGTCCTGCTCGTGGACTTCGACCCGCAGGGCGCGCTGTCGGTCGGACTCGGCGTCAACCCGATGGAACTCGACCTCACCGTCTACAACCTGCTCATGGAGCGGGGGATGGCGGCCGACGAGGTGCTGCTGAAGACGGCGGTCCCCAACATGGACCTGCTGCCCAGCAACATCGACCTGTCGGCGGCCGAGGTCCAGCTCGTCTCCGAGGTCGCCCGCGAGTCGACGCTCCAGCGCGCCCTGAAGCCGCTGCTGGACGACTACGACTTCATCGTCATCGACTGCCAGCCCTCGCTCGGTCTGCTCACGGTCAACGCCCTGACGGCCGCGCACAAGGTGATCGTGCCGCTGGAGTGCGAGTTCTTCGCGCTGCGCGGTGTGGCCCTGCTGACGGAGACCATCGAGAAGGTCCAGGAACGGCTCAACCCCGAGCTGGAACTCGACGGGATCCTGGCCACGATGTACGACTCGCGCACGGTGCACAGCCGTGAGGTCCTCGCGCGGGTCGTCGAGGCGTTCGACGACCACGTCTACCACACGGTCATCGGGCGTACGGTCCGCTTCCCGGAGACCACCGTCGCCGGTGAGCCGATCACCACGTACGCCTCCAACTCCGTCGGCGCCGCCGCCTACCGTCAGCTCGCCAGGGAGGTGCTCGCCCGGTGTCACGCCGAGTGAGTCTGCCGGGGGCCGACGAACTCTTCCGAACGACAGGGGGAATGGGGCTGCAGTCGTCCACGCCCAGGCGCCAGGTGAACGGCGAGGCCCGGGTGCCCGCTCCCGCGGGGGAGGGCGACGCGGTGGCTGCGGAGGACGCACCGCAGTCGGTGCCCGCGCAGGGCGGTGACGGTGAGGGCGCGGAGCACGTCGCGGCGGACGCGGAGCCGGCCGAGGCCGGGGAGTCCCGCAGCCGGGGCGCCGAGCGCTCCGGCTCCGCCCGCCGGCAGGCGGCGCAGGAAGGTTCTGCCGCCGGTGCCGCCGCGGCGCCGCGCAAGCGCGGGAGGTCGGCCTCACGCCGTCCCAGCGGCCGTGAGCGGCATGACGAGAAGATCACGGTGTACGTGTCGGCCGAGGAGCTCATGGACCTGGAGCACGCCCGTCTAGTGCTCCGCGGTGAGCACGGCCTGGCCGTCGACCGCGGCCGCATCGTCCGCGAGGCGGTCGCCGTGGTCCTCGCCGACCTGGAGACCCGCGGAGACGCCAGCATCCTCGTACGACGGCTGCGCGGGCGGTAGCGATAGCCTGCGGGGGCCATGACCTCGAACGCCTCTCCACCACCCACCGGCCCGTCCGGCCGCCGTCGTGCGTTGGGGCGGGGGCCGGGTGCTCCGAGTTCCGACCGGGGAAAGCCTCCGGCGGTTGAGCCGGTTGAGCCGGTTGAGCCGGTTGAGCCGGTTGAGCCGGGCGAGTGGACGACGCCGGGCGACCGGGCCGTGGCCGAGACGATCGCTGTGGCTCCGGTGGCCGGGCAGCCGGAGTCAGCCGGTCCGGCGGGTTCGGCCGTCGCTGTCGAGGAGCTTCCGGTCGTGGTTCCGGCCGGCGTGCGGGAACCGGTCACCGAATCCGGCGTAACGGAGGCGGGGCGCGAGTCCGGGGGCGGCACACCGGAGTCGGCAGACGACGGTGGCGCCGACGGCGGGGTCTTCAAGGTCCGGCTCTCGAACTTCGAAGGGCCCTTCGACCTGCTGCTCCAGCTGATCTCCCGGCACAAGCTGGACGTCACCGAGGTCGCCTTGTCCAAGGTGACCGACGAGTTCATGGCGTACATCCGGGCGCTGGGCCCGGACTGGGACCTGGACGAGACGACCGAGTTCCTCGTCGTCGCGGCCACCCTGCTGGATCTGAAGGCGGCACGGCTGCTGCCCGCCGCCGAGGTGGAGGACGAGGCCGACCTCGCGCTGCTCGAGGCCCGGGACCTGCTCTTCGCCCGGCTGCTCCAGTACCGGGCCTACAAGCGGATCGCCGACATCTTCAACGGGCGCCTCGACGACGAGGCCCGGCGCTACCCCCGTACCGTCGGGCTCGAACCCGAGCACGCCGAGCTGCTGCCCGAGGTCGTCATCAGCATCGGCGCGGAGGGGTTCGCCAAGCTCGCCGTGAAGGCGATGCAGCCCAGGCCCAAGCCGCAGGTGTACGTCGACCACATCCACGCCCCGCTGGTCAGTGTGCAGGAGCAGGCCGGGATCGTCATCGCCCGGCTCAGGGAGCTCGGCGAGGCCAGTTTCCGGACGCTCGTCAAGGACACCGACGACACCCTGACGGTCGTCGCCCGCTTCCTCGCCCTGCTGGAGCTCTACCGCGAGAAGGCCGTGGCGCTGGAGCAGGAGGCCGCGCTCGGGGAACTGCTCGTGCGGTGGACCGGCGGGGACGGGGACGAGACGCCGACCGTCACCGACGAGTTCGACCGGCCGCCCGAGCCGCCGAAGGAGGAGAAGAAGGAGTGAGTGAGGAAACCAGGGAGCTTCCGGCCGGCCTGCGTGCCGTGGCCGACCTCGACCTCAAGCCCGCTCTGGAGGCCGTCCTCATGGTGGTGGACGAACCCGCGACCGAGGAACACCTCGCGAAGATCCTCGACCGGCCGCGCCGGCAGATCGCGGACGCCCTGCGGGAGCTGGCCGACGAGTACACCGTCCAGAGACGCGGCTTCGAACTGCGGTTCGTCGCGAACGGCTGGCGGTTCTACACCCGCGCCGAGTTCGCGCCCGCCGTCGAGCGCTTCGTTCTGGACGGCCAGCAGGCCCGCCTCACCCAGGCCGCCCTGGAGACGCTGGCCGTCGTCGCCTACCGGCAGCCGGTCAGCCGGAGCCGGGTCTCGGCCGTGCGCGGAGTGAACTGCGACGGCGTCATGCGCACCCTCCTCCAGCGCGGGCTGATCGAGGAGGCGGGCACGGAACCCGAAACAGGTGCGATCCTGTACAGGACGACGAACTACTTCCTGGAGCGGATGGGCCTGCGCGGTCTGGACGAGCTCCCGGAGCTCGCGCCCTTCCTCCCGGAGGCGGAGGCGATCGAGGCCGAGACCCAGGAGGGCGTACCGTCGTTCGACCCGGACGCGCCTGACGACGACGTGCCGGGCCGCCCGGTTCACCCGGGTACCGACGACGAAGACGACCAGACGGACATTTGATGCGAAGCAGCGGCAGCGGCAAGAGCGGCGGACGCGGTAACCACCGCGGTGCCGGTAACAACAGGGACCAGAAGCAGGGGCAGGACCGCCCCCGCAAGCCCCGCCCCGAGGAGCGCCGCTACGACGTGGGCCCCGGGGCGACGAAGGACGGCCCCAAGGCCGGGCGCGGTGGTGCCGCGCGCGGTGGCGCCAAGGGCGGCCCCAAGCAGCCCCGGAAGCAGGGGCGGAGCGCCCCGGCGCGCCCCCGCGAGTACGAGGCGCAGGTCGAGGAGCGCAACCGCGACCGGTACGCCGGGAAGAAGGAGGTCAAGCTCCCGAAGACCTTCCCCGGCGCCGAGCAGGAGGGCGAGCGGCTCCAGAAGGTCCTCGCACGCGCGGGCTTCGGCTCCCGGCGCGCCTGCGAGGAGCTGATCGAGGAGGCCCGCGTCGAGATCAACGGCGAGATCGTCCTGGAGCAGGGGCGGCGGGTCGACCCGGAGAAGGACGAGATCAAGGTCGACGGGCTGACCGTCGCCACGCAGAGCTACCAGTTCTTCTCGCTGAACAAGCCCGCCGGTGTCGTGTCGACGATGGAGGACCCGGAGGGCCGCCAGTGCCTCGGTGACTACGTCACCAACCGCGAGACCCGTCTCTTCCACGTCGGCCGGCTCGACACCGAGACCGAGGGCGTCATCCTGCTCACCAACCACGGCGAGCTGGCCCACCGGCTGACCCACCCGAAGTACGGCGTGAAGAAGACCTACCTCGCGCACATCGTCGGCCCCATCCCGCGCGACCTGGGCAAGCAGCTCAAGGACGGCATCCAGCTGGAGGACGGCTACGCGCGCGCGGACCACTTCCGGGTCGTCCAGCAGACCGGCAAGAACTACCTCGTCGAGGTCACCCTGCACGAGGGCCGCAAGCACATCGTGCGCCGGATGCTCGCGGAGGCCGGCTTCCCCGTCGACAAGCTGGTCCGGGTCGCCTTCGGGCCGATCACCCTGGGCGACCAGAAGTCGGGCTGGCTGCGGCGGCTGTCCAACACCGAGGTGGGCATGCTGATGCAGGAAGTCGACCTCTAGGGCCTGTCGTTTGGATCAGGTCGGCTGAGAGGGCCTGTGCCTATCGGCCGACCCGAGCGGGGTGTGGTGCGTGCAGCTGCAAGGCGGAGGAGGGCGGCGACGCGGAGCGTCGACAACCGACGACAACGCGGCAGATGTGCGTGCCACACCCCGCGACGCCGGCATGATCCAAACGACAGGCCCTGGGCGCCACTCCGACGGGCCGAGTGCTGTGAGGCCCCGCACCCTCCGGAGGGTGCGGGGAAACGGGAGGATGCCTGACATGACCATGCTTGTCCATAAACAAGCGGCTACGGGAGCGCTCACGGGCCTCGCGCTGGGGGACGCGTTGGGGTATCCGACCGAGTTCGACAGCGTGTCGTCGATCCTGGCCAAGCACGGATCATGGCGGGAGCTCACGCTGCCGACACCGGCGATCGTCAGTGACGACACGCAGATGACGCTGGCCCTCGGGCGGGGGTTGCGGACGGCGATGGACCGCGGTCTGCTCACGCCGAGGCGGATGGAGCGGCCGGTGCGCGAGGAGTTCGTCGACTGGTACCAGTCGCCGCAGAACAACCGGGCTCCGGGCCGCACCTGTCTGAAGGCCTGTGCGGTCCTGAAGCACGAGGACCGCCCCTGGCAGGACGCCAGCCAGATCCACTCCAAGGGCTGCGGCGCCAACATGCGCGTCGCCCCCCTGGGCCTGATCCAGGGCCTGAGCGACGAACAGCGCGCGGGTGCCGCCCAGTTGCAGTCGGGCCTCACCCATGGGCATCCCACCGCACTCGCCGCGTCCGACCTCACCGCGCACGCCGTACGGCTGCTCGCGCAGGGCGCCGAACCGGCCGGGCTGATCGGTCTGCTGCGCTCCTATGCCCGGGAGAACCGCAGCCACTACCACGAGCGCTGGCTGGGCGATCTGTGGCGCAGGGCGCAGGACCCGAGCCCCGAGCAGTTCATCGCGCGCGGCTGGGACGAATGCCTGGCGATCCTCGACCGGCTCGAGCACGCCGTACGCACCCCCTCGCCCGAGACCGATCCGTGCCAGGCCACGGGGGAGGGCTGGATCGCCGAGGAGGCCCTGGCGACCGGGCTGCTGTGCTTCCTGCTCTTCGCCGACGAGCCGGTGACCGCCCTGCGGCGGGCCTCCTGCACGGCCGGTGACTCGGACTCGATCGCCTGTCTGACGGGCGCGTTCGCCGGCGCGTACCTGGGCGCGGAGGCCTGGCCGGGCGAGTGGGCCGACCGGGTCGAGTACCGGAGCGACCTGGTGACACTCGGGGCCCTCTGGGACGCCTGATCAGGCGGCCGGCCGGAGGGCCGAGGCGCGGCGGGCGCGGGTGAGGAAGTCCTCCACGCGCCGCCGGTCCGGTTCCGCCGGCAGGGGGCTGTCCCGGGCGGCCCGCTCCGTCTCCCGCTCCAGGCGCGTCATCCAGGAATCGATCCCGGACCAAGGCACCTCGCCCCGCTTCACCGCGAGCAGCGGCTCCCGGTGGTCGCCGACGTCGACCGTGAGCGTGCCCGTGCGCAGCAGGTCGCGGGCGCTGATCAGCAGGCGCAGCAGGTGCATCGCGTGCTTCCAGCGCGGGGCACCGTGGGCGCGGACGTCGGCGTCCAGCTTGCGGCGCTGGCCGTGCGCGTACCGGGTGAACGTCTCGTGGACCCTGCGGGAGAGGAACGCCTCCCGCAGGGCGAGCAGCTCGCGGCCGGTGTCGTCGGCGTACTCCACCAGCGGGGAGTGCAGGCACTCCAGGATGTTGGGGTTGGCGCGCAGAGCCAGCTCGCAGAAGCGCTCCAGTTCCCAGCTGAACTGCTCGTCGGCCGGGCCCTCGACGTGCGTCGGCGGCTTGTCGAAGCGCCAGAACAGCGGTGTGGGAGCGAGGAAGACGCCACGGCGGTCGGTGTCGCTGCCGTCGGTCGCCAGGCCGAAGGCGCGCGAGCCCATCACGCAGGCGTAGACGGTGTGTTCGCGCACCAGGGTCTCGGGCTGCATGACCGGGAGCGTACGCGGACCCTCACGTCAGGCGAACCGAGTTTCCCTCCACGGTGATCTGCTCGGCGGGCAGCGGCCGGGTCGCCGGACCATGGGCCACCGAGCCGTCGGCGACACGGAACCTGCTGCCGTGACAGGGGCAGTTGATCGTGCCGTCGGAGACGGACCCCACCGTGCAGTGCTGGTGGGTGCAGATCGCCGAGAAGGCCTTGAACCGGCCCTGCTCCGGCTGGGTCACCACGACCTTCTGTTCCGCGAAGATCTTGCCGCCGCCGACCGGGATCTCGTCGGTGGTGGCCAGCTCCTGACCGCCCTGGGCGCTCGTCGCCCCCGTGTCGGTGGGGGAGCTCGTCGACGTGGAGCCGCTGTCGCCGCCGCCTCCGCCGCAGGCCGCGACGAACGCCGCCGCGCCGGTCGCGCCCGTCGCGAGGAGAATCGTGCGGCGCGTGGTCTCGTGGGTCATGTCGTCACTCCGAAGACGCCGAAGAAGGTCAAACCGGAAGTTTCCGCATTCCGAGTTCGAAAATACCCAAGGAACGGCAATCCCGGTGTCTCATCGGGTGGGCGTCGTACATCCCGCCCACACGGGCTGACTAGGCTGGACGGACGTAGAGCGACAGGCACGTGAGCAAGGAGCATCGCCGTGGCGGTACGAGCGGTCCGGGGCGCCGTCCAACTCGAACAGGACGAGGCCGGGCACATGGACGAGCAGGTCGGAGCCCTGCTCACAGCCATCCTGGAGCGCAACGACCTCACCGCCGACGACCTGATCAGCATCTGGTTCACGGCCACGCCCGACCTGCACAGCGACTTCCCGGCGGCCGCCGCGCGCAAGCTCGGCATCGTCGACGTACCGCTGATCTGCGCCCAGGAACTGGACATCGAGGGCGCCATGCCGCGGGTCGTCCGGGTCCTCGCGCACATCGAGTCGGACCGGCCCCGGGCCGACATCGCCCACGTCTACCTCGGCTCCGCCGCCGCCCTGCGCAAGGACATCGCCCAGTGAGGACCGCACTCGTCATCGGCACCGGGCTCATCGGCACGTCCGCGGCGCTCGCCCTGTCCCAGCGGGGCGTCACCGTGCACCTCGCCGACCCCGACCCGGAGCAGGCCCGTACGGCGGCCGCGCTCGGTGCCGGGACGGACGAGGCGCCGGACGGACCCGTGGACCTGGCGATCGTCGCCGCCCCGCCCGCGCACGTGGCGGACGTGCTCGCCGACGTCATGAGCCGCGGTGCGGCGCGCGGCTACCTCGACGTCGCCAGCGTCAAGGGCGGGCCGCGCCGCGAGCTGGAGGCACGCGGTCTCGACCTGTCCGCCTACATCGGCACGCACCCCATGTCGGGCCGCGAGAAGTCCGGCCCGCTCGCCGCCACCGGCGATCTCTTCGAGGGCCGCCCCTGGGTGCTGACCCCGACCCGGGACACCGACACCGAGGTGCTGAACCTCGCCCTGGAGCTGGTCTCGCACTGCCGTGCCGTGCCGGTGGTGATGGACGCCGACGCCCACGACCGTGCCGTCGCCCTGGTCTCCCACATGCCCCACCTGGTCTCCAGCCTGGTCGCCGCGCGCCTGGAGCACGCGGAGGAGGCCGCCGTACGGCTGTGCGGGCAGGGCATCCGGGACGTGACCCGGATCGCCGCCTCCGACCCCCGGATGTGGATCGACATCCTCTCCGCGAACCCCGGGCCGGTCGCCGACCTGCTCACGGACGTCGCCGCCGACCTGGAGGAGACCGTGCAGGCCCTGCGCGCCCTCCAGTCCTCCGACGACCACAAACGCAGCGCCGGCACCACCGGTATCGAGGACGTCCTGCGGCGCGGCAACGCCGGCCAGGTCCGCGTCCCCGGCAAGCACGGCTCCGCGCCGCGGGCCTACGAGGTCGTGGCCGTCCTGATCGACGACCAGCCGGGACAGCTGGCCCGGATCTTCGCGGACGCGGGGATGGCCGGGGTCAACATCGAGGACGTACGGATCGAACACGCGACGGGGCAACAGGCCGGTCTGGTGCAGTTGATGGTCGAGCCCAAGGCCGCGCCCGTGCTGACCGCCGCGCTGCGGGAGCGGGGCTGGGCGCTCAGGCAGTGACGCCCGCCGCGGGCGGTCGGCCGACGCGCGGCCGGACGAGTGACGCGAACCCAGTAACCTTGTGCGGGGCAGTCGCGCCCTCACCCCCGCCGACCCGGTTTCAGGAAGGTCCCCACTGTGGAAAGCGCCACGCCAGTGATTGTCGCCATCGACGGCCCGTCCGGCACGGGCAAGTCGAGCACCTCGAAGGCCGTGGCGGCGCAGCTCGGGCTGAGCTACCTGGACACCGGCGCCCAGTACCGGGCGATCACCTGGTGGATGGTGAGCAACGGCATCGACATCGACGACCCGGCCGCGATCGCCGCCGCGGCCGGTAAGCCCGAGATCGTCTCCGGCACCGACCCGCAGGCCCCCACCATCGCCGTCGACGGCGTCGACGTGGCCGGCCCGATCCGTACCCAGGAGGTCACCTCCAAGGTCAGCGCGGTCAGCGCGGTGCCCGAGGTGCGCGCCCGGATCACCGAGCTGCAGCGCACGATCGCCGCCTCCGCCGAGCAAGGCATCGTGGTCGAGGGCCGTGACATCGGCACGACCGTGCTGCCGGACGCCGACCTGAAGATCTTCCTCACGGCCTCCCCGGAGGCGCGTGCCGCCCGCCGCAGCGGTGAGCTGAAGGGCTCCGACGTCCACAGCACCCGCGAGGCCCTGATCAAGCGGGACGCGGCCGACTCCAGCCGCAAGACCTCGCCGCTCGCCAAGGCGGGCGACGCGGTCGAGGTGGACACCACCGAGCTCACGCTGGCCCAGGTCATCGAGTGTGTCGTCACCCTCGTCGAGGAGAAGCGGGCCGGGAAGTGACCGAGGTGCCTTCGGCGCGCAGCGCCGATGTCGGGCGGCGCATCGGCGTCGGCCTGATGTACGGGCTGTGGAAGCCGCGCGTGCTCGGCGCCTGGAAGGTGCCCACGCACGGCCCGGTGATCCTCGCGGTCAACCACTCCCACAACATCGACGGCCCGATGGTCATGGGCGTGGCGCCCCGGCCGACACACTTCCTGATCAAGAAGGAGGCGTTCGTCGGCCCCCTCGACCCGTTCCTGACCGGCATCGGCCAGCTGAAGGTGGACCGCGACACCACCGACCGCACGGCGATCACCCGGGCGCTCGGCGTCCTGGAGAAAGGCGGCGTGCTGGGCATCTTCCCCGAGGGCACCCGGGGCGAGGGCGACTTCGCCTCGCTGCGCGCTGGGCTCGCCTACTTCGCGGTGCGCAGCGGCGCCCCGATCGTGCCGGTCGCCGTGCTGGGAAGCACAGACCGGGCCGGACGGTTGATAAAGGGGCTGCCCCCGCTGCGCTCCCGTGTCGACGTCGTCTTCGGCGAGCCCTTCGAGGCGGGCGACGGCAGCGGGCGGCGGACACGCACGGCCCTGGACGAGGCGACCGGGCGCATCCAGAAGCAGCTCGCCGCCCACCTGGAAAACGCCAGGCGCTTCACCGGGCGAGGGGGCTGCTGATGGATCTCCGTGGAAGAAGGAGCGGCGTTCGGTGCGTGCTCTCGGCGTGCCGGGCGGGAGGCCTCGTAGCGGAGCTACTAGGCCTGTCGTCCGGTGCGGCGAGAGTGCGTGCCGGGCGTCGCGACGCCGCGGAGATCCATCAGCAGCCCCCTAGGCAACACTGAGTAGTGGATCAGCCCGGGACACCGCGGGTACTCCACCGACCACCACGATGAACTACGAGGTACGGACTTCATGAACGACCACATCCAGCCCGACGGCTCGGACGCCTCCGCGGGCGCGCACGAGCACGACCACGGGGCGCTCGGCGACGCCGAGTACGCGGAGTTCATGGAGCTCGCCGTGGAGGAGGGCTTCGACCTCGAGGACGTCGAAGGTGCGATCGAGGCGGCCGGGCACGGCCCGCTGCCCGTCCTCGCCGTGGTCGGCCGCCCCAATGTCGGCAAGTCGACTCTGGTGAACCGCATCATCGGGCGCCGCGAGGCCGTCGTCGAGGACAAGCCCGGTGTCACCCGGGACCGTGTGACGTACGAGGCCGAGTGGGCGGGCCGCCGCTTCAAGGTCGTCGACACCGGCGGCTGGGAGCAGGACGTCCTCGGCATCGACGCCTCCGTCGCCGCCCAGGCCGAGTACGCCATCGACGCCGCGGACGCGGTCGTCTTCGTCGTCGACGCCAAGGTCGGCGCCACCGACACCGACGAGGCCGTCGTACGGCTGCTGCGCAAGGCAGGCAAGCCGGTCGTGCTGTGCGCCAACAAGGTGGACGGCCCGAGCGGCGAGGCCGACGCCGCCTACCTGTGGTCCCTGGGCCTGGGGGAGCCGTACCCGGTCTCGGCGCTGCACGGCCGCGGCACCGGCGACATGCTCGACCAGGTCCTCGAGGTGCTGCCCGAGGCGCCGCGCGAGACCTTCGGCGGGGGCGGCATCGGCGGCCCCCGGCGCATCGCCCTCATCGGCCGCCCGAACGTGGGCAAGTCCTCGCTCCTCAACAAGGTCGCTAACGAGGAGCGCGTCGTCGTCAACGAGCTGGCGGGCACCACCCGTGACCCGGTCGACGAGCTGATCGAACTCGGCGGCGTCACCTGGAAGTTCGTCGACACGGCCGGCATCCGCAAGCGCGTCCACCTCCAGCAGGGCGCCGACTACTACGCCTCGCTGCGTACGGCGGCGGCGGTGGAGAAGGCGGAGGTGGCGGTCATCCTGATCGACGCGTCCGAGTCGATCTCCGTGCAGGACCAGCGCATCGTCACCATGGCCGTCGAGGCGGGCCGCGCCATCGTCCTCGCGTACAACAAGTGGGACACCCTCGACGAGGAGCGCCGCTACTACCTGGAGCGGGAGATCGAGACGGAGCTCGGCCAGGTGGCGTGGGCGCCGCGGGTGAACGTCTCGGCGCGCACCGGGCGGCACATGGAGAAGCTGGTCCCGGCGATCGAGACGGCCCTGGCGGGCTGGGAGACCCGGGTACCGACCGGCCGGCTGAACGCCTTCCTCGGTGAGCTGGTCGCGGCCCACCCGCACCCGGTCCGGGGCGGCAAGCAGCCGCGCATCCTGTTCGGCACGCAGGCGGGCACCAAGCCGCCGCGGTTCGTGCTGTTCGCCTCCGGCTTCATCGAGGCGGGCTACCGGCGCTTCATCGAGCGCCGCCTGCGCGAGGAGTTCGGCTTCGAGGGCACGCCGATCCACATCTCGGTGCGCGTGCGCGAGAAGCGCGGCGCGAAGAGGAAGTAGCGGGAAGCAGCAGGAGAACAGCGGAAAGGGCGGCCTCCGTCGGGGGCCGCCCTTTCCGCTGTCCGGTGCTCGCTCAGACGCCGCCGCGTCGTACCGGTGGCAGTGGGGCGGGCACGTGGTGCATCCCCGTGCCGTGCGAGACGGGGCCGACGCGCTGCCAGTGCGACTGCTGGCCGGCGGCATGGCGGGCGCTCTGGGCTCCCGCGCTGTACGCACTGTACGAGCTGCTGTGGGTATGGCTGTACGAGCCCGTACCGTGCGGGATGTTCCCGAAGGCGGTGAAGCCCAGCTTCTCCTCGCCACTGCGGTCGCCGGGCAGTGCGCGGAAGGACTTGACGTACTCGGCGTAGAGAGCGTCGTAGATCGGCGTGGCCGATGGGCCGCCCTGGGTGTCCTGAGCCGATCGCGCGGAGGGGATCGACGAGTAGGACTGGCGGCGGGGAACGTCGTATGCGTGCACGTATGTCCAAACGACCCCGCGGGTCAGGGGATGCGGCCCGGATGCCGCTTTCGCCGGGATGCGGACCGCCTGGGTGATCCGCGGCTCAGGTACCGGCCAGCGGCAGCGCCGCGGCGACCAGCCTTCCGTTCGCCGCCGCCTTGTCCAGGGCGTCCCGCAGCAGGTCCTCGCGCGGCTGGCGGCCGATGGAGCCGACGGGCGCGGCGAACATCAGCACCTGCTGGTGCTTGTTGGCGGCCGCGCGCCAGCCCTCGGTGACCTGGAGCGGCTGGTGCGCCTGCCACCAGGCGACCGGCCGGCCGCCGTTCTGGCCCGGCTGGAGCACCGCGTGCAGCTGGCCCACGGCGAGCAGCACGGACCAGCCGTGCAGCACGGGCGGTACGGCGGACAGCTCGGTCAGGGGCATGAAGCCCTGCTCGATGAGGAGCGGCAGGAATTCGTCGCCGTCCTCGCCGGACGTACCGGGCCGGGCGATGGGCACGGTCGGCTCCACCACCAGGGCCGGGTGCAACTCCCCGCCGATCAGGACGAGTCCGCTGGTCACACCGAGCACCGCCTGCTCGGGCGCCACCTTGTCGGGCTCCAGGTCGACGGTGTCTCCGGTGATGGACTTCACGGCGCCCCGCAGCTGCTCCTCCGTGACCTGCACGACCTGGGAGGGCAGGCAGCCGGCGTGGGCGAAGGCGAGGACGGCGGTCTCGTCCCCGATGAAGAGGACGGTGCTGGTGCGCTCCTGCTCGGAGTCGCCCGGAGTGCGGCAGGACGTGCAGTCGTAACTGCCCGGGGCGGTCTCTCCGGCGAGCAGGCGGTCGGCTTCTTCGTCGCCGATCTCGGCGCGTACCTCGTCGCTGACGTCGAGCATGCGCGGCACGGGTGACTCCCTCGGGGATGCGGTGCGTGGCGAGGCCGGGTGGCTCCCGGCCCGTGGTCCGGGTCGGCCCCGGCTCATGAAGAAGACAACGGGCGATCTGTGGCGGGAGTCACGCCTTACGGCGAACGGAATCGAACCATCCAGCGCGCAGGGTCACGCTGGGCACGGAATCGGGCACTCACGGTCAACTACCCGATTTGTAAAGGACGTTGGAGTGGTGAAGTGGGTCACAGATCGGCGGGCGGGTTGGTCGACAAATCCGGAAATCCACGAATGAAGTGGGTGTCCGGAAATTGCCGTTACCAGAGGTATCGGTGAACTGGCCTGCCCTGACCGGCGACTGGTTGCTGTCGGCCCGTCACCTTCCATACATTCCTCCGCCGTGTGCAACGAGCACCGCTCGGGTACGTCCGCCGGCCGCACGGTTCTCCGGAACCGCGCACAGCACCACACCAGCGGACGGGGCGAGCGCGGCCCACGCGTCCCATGGCGCGGAGGGCGGCGCCCGGTCTTGGGGGACCTCGAGTGCTTCGAGAGGGAACTACATGTCCGAATGTGCCGACACCACTCGCGACAACGCTCGGAAGAACCAGGTTCGTACGACGGCGGTCCTCGCCGGGGCGGCACTGCTCGCGCCCCTCGGACTGCTGGCCGCGACCGGAAACGCCGCGGCGGCTGACAGCGGAGTGTGGGACCGCATCGCCCAGTGCGAGAGCGGCGGCAACTGGCACATCAACACCGGCAACGGCTACTACGGCGGACTGCAGTTCGCCGCCTCCACCTGGAGCGCCTACGGCGGCACGGCCTACGCGGCCACCGCCGACCGGGCGAGCAGGTCCCAGCAGATCGCCGTCGCCACCAAGGTCCAGCGCGCCCAGGGGTGGGGCGCCTGGCCCGTCTGCTCGGCACGCGCCGGGGCGAGCGGCGGCGCACCCGCGGCTTCCGCCGACCCGGTCACCACCACGAAGTCCGCACCGGCGAAGCCCTCGAAGGCACCGGCGCGCACCACGGAACACGCCGACCGCGGCTCCTCACGCGGCGACTACACCGTCCGCCAGGGCGACACGCTGAGCGGCATCGCCGCCCGGCACGGGATCACCTGGCAGCGCCTCTACACCGCCAACGAGGCCGCCATCGGCGGCGATCCCGACGTGATCGTGCCCGGCCTGCGCCTCGAACTCTGAGCCGCTGCTCCCCCTCGCCGGGACACGGGCCCCGTCCGGTCGGCCGACCGGACGGGGCCTCGGCATCCGGTTCAGTGCCGGAGCTCGCTCGTCTCCCCGGCGAACACGACGGCTCCGCGGCGCAGTTCGTAGACGAGCGCGTGCCGGTCGCGCAGGGCGGCCGGCAGCCGTTGCTCGGCGATCACCACACAGGCGCCGAGCGCGTCCAGCAGCTCGTACGTGCGGGCCGCGACCGCGGGTGACATGCCCTGGGCGGGCTCGTCGACGAGGACCACGCGCGCGCGTGCCAGCAGGGCCCGGGACAGGGCGAGCATGCGCTGCTCCCCACCGGAGAGGGTCCCGGCGCGCCGCTCCAGCAGGGGCCTCAGCTGCGGGTAGGCGTCGAGTGCCGGGGCGTGGTCCGGGGCGGCGAGGCCGAGGTTCTCGCGCACGGTGAGCGAGCCGAACACGGCCTGCCGCTCCGGCACCAGGCACATTCCGCGCCGGGCCCGTTCGTACGCCGGCACCCGGGTCACGTCGGCCCCGTCCCAGACCACGGCGCCGCCCGACAGGGGCACGCTGCCCGCGAGTGCGCGCAGGGCGGTGCTGCGGCCGGAGCCGTTGCGGCCCAGCAGCACGGTGAGGCCCGGGCCGGGGGCGGCGAGGGTGATGCCGTGCAGGGCCTCCAGGGGGCCGTAGCGCACGCGCGCGTGGCGCAGGGAGACGGTCGTCATCGGCAGGCCCCGTTCATCGGGGCGTCCAGGGTGCTCGTCGGCCGGCCTTCCACTGCCGGACCCGCATCGGGCGGTCCTGGCGTTCCCGGGGAGTCAAGAGCGCTCGTCGAGAGGCAGTCCGCTTCCCGGGAGTCCAAGGCGCGCATCGGGCGGGCTTCTGTTCCCTGGGCGTCCAGAGCGGTCATGGGCCGGCTCCCTTCTCCAGGGTCTCCAGGACCCGCTCGGGCGGCCCCGAGGCCACGATCCGCCCCTCGGCCATGACATGCACGAGGTCGGCGAGGCCCGCGACCAGATCCAGGTCGTGCTCGACGACGAGGAGGGCCGTGCCGTCGGCGGCCAGGGCCTTCAGCACTCGGGCCAAGGCGGCCACTTCGGCGGCGTCGAGGCCGGCGGCGGGCTCGTCGAGCAGCAGCACCCGCGGGCCGCCCGCGAGGACCCGGGCCAGTTCGACGCGGCGCAGCGTACCCGTGGGCAGCCCGGCGGCGGGCAGCGCCCGTACCGGCCCGTCCAGCCCGAGCAGCCGGAGTGTCCGCTCCACGGCCCCGGCATCGCTCACCCTGCCCTGCTCGGCACCCACCCGGACGTTCTCGGCCACGGTCAGCGACGGGAAGACGGCCAGTTCCTGGAAGGTCCGCGCGATCCCCAGCCGGGTGCGGGCGTGGGCGGGCCGTGCGGTGATGTCCCGCCCACCGAGGCGCACCGCCCCGCGGGCGGGCCGCAGCGTCCCGGCCAGACAGTGGAACAGGGTGCTCTTCCCGGCCCCGTTGGGTCCGACGACCGCGGTGATCCGCCCGGGGGAGAGGGCCAGGCCGACTCCGTCGAGGGCGGTGAAGCCGCCGTAGTGGACGTGCAGATGACGGGCGGTGAGGACGGGGGGAGCGTGAGGTGCGGGCGGGCCGCGGCGGACGGGTCCGTCCCCGGCGACACTCGGTGGCCCCGAGGGCGGGCGCTCCGTCGTCCCCGGCGGTTCCCGGTCCGTGGGGGCGGGAGCCGCGCGCCGCCCGTCCGCGCCGGAGGCGAGCTCGTCGTTGCCCGCTCCGTGTCCTCCCGCTGCCTCCGCGCCCTTGGCAGCCGGCGCCACGCGGGTCGGCGTCGCCCCCCTGGGCACCGGCGCTGTGCGGGGTGTTCCCGGCCTCGCCGGGCGCAGCAGCCCGCGGGCCCGGATGCCCGCCGGTGTCAGGGCAGGGGCGCGGTACAGGCGCAGGCGCTCCGTCGCCATGCGCAGGGCCTCGTACGGTCCGCCGGGGAAACGTCCCACGAGGACCGCCAGGACACCGATCAGGGCCGCCGCCACCCCGCCACGCGTGCCCGCGTCCAGGCCGACCAGGAGGGCCGCGGCCGCGAGCGCGCCGAGGGCGCTGTCGGCGCCCAGCACCACGACCGCGGCGAACCACAGCAGGCTGCGCACCGGGTCGAACGCGGCCGGGTCGAAGGCGCGCAGGCCCATGCCGAGCATGCCGCCGCCCAGCGCGGCCAGCGCGGCGCCCGCGACGAAGGCGAGCAGCTTGAGCGACGGCACCTGGACCCCCGCCGCCTGCGCCCCCGCCTCGTGGTCCCGCATGGCCGCGAGGGCCCGGCCCGTCCGGCCCCGGCGCAGGGCGTGTGCCGCCAGCAGCGCGACCACCAGCAGCAGAAGCTCCAGGACGTAGTACGCGCGGTCCCCGGCGAAGCCCGCCGGCCGGTCCAGCGACAGGCCGGCCGTGGCGTACGGCTGGGCGAAGACGAAGCGGCTCACCCCCACGCCGACCGCGAACGTCGCCAGCGCCAGTGCCAGACCCCGGCGGCCGATCGCCGGCCAGCCGGTGAGCAGGCCGAGCGGTGCCACCAGGACGACCGACACCGCGAGCGCCGGCAGCTCCGGCATGTCCGGCAGACCGGGGAAACGACCGGCCGCCAGCAGCGCGGTGAACAGGGCGCCCAGCCCCGCGTACGCCGCCTGCCCCATGGAGATCTGTCCGCCCCGGCCGGTGACCACCACCAGGGACAGCAGGATCACGGCCAGCGCCGGCACCTGGATCGACGTGTGCAGGTCCTGGCCCGCCAGACCCAGCGGCAACAGGAACAGCACACCCGCGACGATCCACGCGCCCGGCGGCGTCGGCACCCGGGCGGTGGCCGTGCGGGGCAGCGCGTCCCGCGCGCCCACCCCCGGCAGCACCAGGGCCGCCACCAGCAGCGCGACGACGAACAGATTCGTCCCGGCCGTCTGGAGCAGCGCCCCGCCCCACCCGGACGGGTGCAGCCGCGTCAGCTGGCTCTGCGCCACCCCGATGCCGAGCGCCACCACCACCGCGACCCACAGGCTCCGCATCCGCGCGGCCACCGCGACCGCCACGACCTCCATCACGAGCAGCGGCAGCCCGTACGGGTCGAGCCGCACGTACGGCGCCAGCAGCACGCCCGTCAGGCCCGCCGTGAACGAGCCGAACGCCCAGCCCGCCGCCGCTACCCGGTCCGCGTCGATGCCGCCCAGCACCGCGAGCCGCCGGTCGTCGACCACGGCCCGCAGCTCCCGCCCGAACCGGGTCCGGCGCACGATCGCCGCGACCCCCGTGGCCAGCACCAGCACCACCGCCAACTGCCCCCACGGCTCGTCCGGCACCAGCACCGGGGCGTCGTCCCGCGCCCCCTGCCCCCACAGCAGCGCCGCCCCGCCGACCAGCAGCACGAACACCCCGATGGACGCCACCAGCGTCTGCGCCGGATCCCCGCCGAGCACCGCCAGCGGCCGGAACACGAACCGTTCCAGGACGACACCCAGCCCCGGCGCCAGCACCAGCAGCGTCACCGCGGCCCCCAGCCACAGCGGCCAGCCCCACTCGACCACGCAACTCCGCAGCCCGTACGCGCACACCATCGCGATCGCCCCGTGCGCGAAGTTCAGCACGCCGGTCGCGCGGTACGTCACGATCAGGCCGATCCCGGTCAGCGCCGCCGCACTGCCGACCGACAGGCCGGCCAGGGTGAGGTCGTAGGTCAGCGAGGACATCGGCCGGGCTCAGCCGGTCTCTTCGGCGGGTTCACAGATCGGGCAGGGGCCCAGCTCCCCGCTCGCCACCAGCCCCGAGTCCACCGGAACCGCCTCCGCCTTGCCCGCCACCAGCGGACAGTCCGCGCGGTGCCACAGCGTGCCGCCCGGCACCATCAGCAGTTCACCGCTGACCGCGAGAGGCGCGAGCCCCGCGTGCCCGGTCCCGTCCCCCTCGGCCGGCCCGGCCGTGACCAGCAAGCCGTACAGCTCCTCGACGCGCGCGGCGGCGATCGAGCCCCGGCCGTGGGCCAGCAGCACCGCCCCGGAGACGATCAGCGCCGCGCCGGGGATGGTGCAGGAGGCGAGGTAGGGCAGCTGCCGTTCGGCGAAGCGTTCCCCGGAGACGCCGTACCAGCCGACGACGCACAGCACCGCGCCGGCGGCCACCGCGGCCCAGCCGGCCCAGAGGACGGGATGCACGGTCCGCAGTCGGTTCGTCCGCATCGCTGGCTCCCACACGTCGGTTGTCCGGGCACGCGTCTGGCTGCCTGTTCAAGTCCGCCGTTCGCTTGCACTATGCCCCTTGGAAGCTGACCCTGAAAGCACCGGGCGCACATGGCCCGGACCGACACCCGGTGGTGAGCCAGATGGTTCTCGGCAGCGACCTCAGGCGGGGGAACGGGAAGCGGGGCCCACGAGCCGCGGGACGGGGCACGGCGATCGCGGCCGCCCTGGTCCTGGCCGTCGCACCGGTCCTCGCCGCATGCAGTGACGACAGCGGCGGCGGCAGCACGAGCACGCCCCCCACACCGACCACGAGCGCGCCGGCCAGCGCGCCGGCGGACCGGGCCGCGGCCGAGTCGCAGATCAAGCAGAACTGGCAGAAGTTCTTCGACCCGAACACCTCGACCGAGGACAAGCTGGCCGTCCTGGAGAACGGCGAACGGATGGCACCGGTCCTCAAGGCCTTCAGCGGTGACGCCCGCGGCGGTCAGGTCGAGGCGAAGGTCACCAAGGTCCAGTTCACCTCGGCGACCGAGGCGGACGTGACGTACACGCTCACCCTGAAGGGCGCCACCGCTCTGCCGAACGCCTCCGGGACATCCGTCGAGCAGGACGGCACCTGGAAGGTGTCCGTCAAGACGCTGTGCTCGCTGGTGCAGATGAGCGGTAATGGGTCGCCGGTCCCGGGTTGCTGAGATCCTCGCAGCGGTGCTGCTGCTCGCCCTGAGCGCGGCCTGCGGCAGCCGGCTCCCGGAGAGCGACTTCGAGCACGACGACCGCACCTCGCCGCCCCGGGAGTCGGCGCCCCTGCGGGTCGGCATCATCACCAGCGCCACCAGCCCCGTCGGCGGCAGCGCGTTCACCGGCCCGCGCGACGGCGCCAGGGCCTGGTTCGACCGGCTCAACGCGCGCGGCGGCATCGACGGCCGCCGCGTGGAGGTGCGCACCTGCGACGACGGCGGCAGCGGCATCGGCGACAACGAGTGCGTGCACAAGCTGGTCGAGGAGGACAAGGTCGTCGCCCTGGTCGCCACCACCGTCCTGGACTACGCCGGCGCCTCCCGTGTCTCGCGCGCACGGGTGCCCGACATCGGCGGCCAGCCCATCGGCAGCGCCTACGACACCTACCCGCACCTCTACGGCATCTACGGCAGCCTCGCGCCCCGCGCCGGCACCACCGGCTGGGACGGCAAGCTGTACGGCGGCACCGAGGTCTACCGCTACTTCGAACGCGAGCACGGCGCCCGCACCGCCGCCGTCGTCTCCTACAACCAGTCCGCCTCCGCCGCCTACGCCCGGCTCGTCGAGCGGGGCCTGCGCGCCGAGGGCTACAAGGTCGTCACCGAGCAGGTCGACTTCGCCCTGCCCAACTTCCGCGCCGTCGCGGCCGATCTGAAGGAGCAGGGCGCCGACCTGGTCTTCGACGCCATCGACGGCCATGGCAACGCCCAACTGTGCCGGGCCATGGACGAGGTCGGCGCCCACGTCACCGCCAAGGTGACCAACGTGCAGAACTGGACGTCGACCGTCCCCGAGGACTACCAGGACGCCCCGCGCTGCCGCAACGCCCTCTGGGCGACTGGCTCCAGCCGCAACTACCAGGACACCGGCGACCCGGCCGTACGGGAGTTCCGCGAGGCGACGAAGGACCTGAAGACGCACTCCCAGTGGCAGCTGGAGGGATGGGCGGCCGCCCGGTGGTTCACGGACGCCGCGAAGTCCTGCGTACGGACGGGCATCACCCGCGCGTGCGTCGACGCCTTCATGAACCGCAGCGAGGGGTACACCGCCGCGGGCCTGCTCCTGCCCGTCGAGTTCGCACGGCTCCCGGAGCCGCCGAAGACCAGGAGGACCTGCCTGTCGGTGGCCCGCTGGCAGGACGGCAGGGGCTGGGTCGGCCAGGGGGACATGAACCACACCTGCTTCACCGTCCCGCAACTGGCCTACACGCCTTGAGGACAGCAGGTGTCCGCAAGGGCTGGCAGACTCGCCCCCATGTTGGAGACCTCGGCCCGCCTGCTGCGTCTGCTCTCCCTGCTCCAGGCCCACCGCGAATGGTCCGGCGCCGACCTGGCGGAGCGGCTCGGCGTCAGCGCCCGCACCCTGCGCCGGGACGTCGACCGGCTGCGCGGACTCGGCTACCCGGTCAACGCCAGCCCCGGCACGGGCGGCGGCTACCAGCTGGGCGCGGGCGCCGAACTGCCGCCGCTGCTCCTGGACGACGACGAGGCTGTGGCCGTGGCGATCGGGCTGCGCACGGCCGCCGGGCAGGGCATCGAGGGCATCGGCGAGACCTCGGTCCGGGCTCTCGCCAAACTGGAACAGGTGCTGCCGAACCGGCTGCGCCGCCGCGTGGGCGCCCTCAACGCCTTCACCGTGCCGATGCTGCGCGGTCCCGTGCCCGACGCCGTCGACCCGGCCGTGCTGACCGAACTCGCCCACCTCTGCCGGGACGCCGAGCGGCTGCGCTTCGAGTACCGCGGACACGACGGCGCCCTCAGCCGGCGCAGCGTCGAACCGCACCGGCTCGTGTGCACCGAACGCCGCTGGTACCTGGTCGCCTGGGACCTGGACCGGGCGGACTGGCGCACCTTCCGCGCCGACCGCGTCATGCCCCGGCCGCCGCACGGCCCGCGCTTCGTGCCGCGCGAGCCGCCCGCCGAGGACCTCGCCGCCTACGTCTCCCAGGGCGTCTCCACACGCGTGTACGCCACCCACGCGGTGGTACGGCTCCTGGCGCCCCTGGAGGAGGCCGCCGCGCACATCTCGCCCTCCGCCGGTGTGCTGGAGGCCGAGGGCCCGGACAGCTGCCTGCTGCGCTGCGGCGCCGGGAGCCTCGACGTGATGGTGATCCACGTGGTGATGCTGGGCTTCGAGTTCGAGGTGCTCGAACCGGTGGAGCTGGTCGAGGCGGTCAGGAGGACTCGCGACCGGCTTGATGGCGCTCTGGCTCGGGCTGCGACGTCACCGCCGCGTACCGCGGATGGTGCAGGTCGAAGGCCGGCGACTCCGACCGGATCCGGGGCAGCGTCGTGAAGTTGTGCCGGGGCGGCGGGCACGAGGTCGCCCACTCCAGGGAGCGGCCGAAGCCCCAGGGATCGTCCGACTCGACCTTCTCGCCGTACTTGGCGGTCTTCCACACGTTGTAGAGGAACGGCAGCGTCGAGATGCCGAGCAGGAACGCGCCGATCGTCGAGACGGTGTTGAGCGCGGTGAACCCGTCCGCGGCGAGGTAGTCCGCGTACCGGCGGGGCATGCCCTCGGCGCCCAGCCAGTGCTGCACCAGGAAGGTGGTGTGGAAGCCTACGAAGAGCGCCCAGAACTGGATCTTGCCGAGCCGTTCGTCGAGCATCTTCCCGGTGAACTTCGGCCACCAGAAGTAGAACCCGGCGAAGATCGCGAAGACCACGGTGCCGAAGACGACGTAGTGGAAGTGCGCGACCACGAAGTACGAGTCCGTCACGTGGAAGTCCATCGGGGGCGACGCAAGGATCACCCCGGTCAGCCCGCCGAACAGGAACGTCACCAGGAAGCCCGTCGCCCAGAGCATGGGCGTCTCGAACGACAGCGAGCCCTTGAGCATGGTGCCGGTCCAGTTGAAGAACTTCACGCCCGTCGGCACCGCGATCAGGAAGCTCACGAAGGAGAAGAACGGCAGGAGCACCGCGCCCGTGGCGAACATGTGGTGCGCCCACACCACCACGGACAGGCCGGTGATCGCCATCGTGGCGCCGACCAGCGTCAGGTAGCCGAACATCGGCTTGCGGCTGAAGACCGGGATGATCTCCGTGATGATGCCGAAGAACGGCAGCGCGATGATGTACACCTCGGGATGGCCGAAGAACCAGAACAGGTGCTGCCACAGGATCGCCCCGCCGTTGCCCGCGTCGAAGACCTGCGCGCCGAACCGCCGGTCCGCCTCCAGCACCAGCAGCGCCGCCGCGAGCACCGGGAACGCCATCAGGATCAGGATCGACGTGAACAGGGTGTTCCACACGAAGATCGGCATCCGGAACATCGTCATGCCCGGGGCGCGCATCCCGATGATCGTGGTGATGAAATTGACGGCGCCGAGGATGGTGCCGAAGCCGGACAGCGCCAGCCCCATGATCCACAGATCGGCCCCGATCCCCGGGGTGCGCTCCGCGCTGTTGAGCGGGGCGTAGGCGAACCAGCCGAAGTCCGCCGGACCGGAGGGCACCAGCAGGGAGCCGAGCACGATCAGCCCGCCGAACAGGAACAGCCAGTACGACAGCATGTTCAGCCGCGGGAAGGCGACGTCGGGCGCGCCGATCTGCAACGGCATCAGCTCGTTCGCGAAGCCCGCGAAGGACGGCGTCGCGAACAGCAGCAGCATGATCGTGCCGTGCATCGTGAACAGCTGGTTGAACTGGGTGTTGTCGACGATCTGGAGGCCGGGGCGGGCCAGCTCGGCGCGCATCAGCAGCGCCATCACACCGGCGACCAGGAAGAACACGAACGAGGTGATCAGGTAGAGGTGCCCGATCTTCTTGTGGTCCGTCGTCGTCAGCCAGTCGACCGTCACCCGTCCGTGCTTCGTCCGCGGTACGGGCCGCGCCGTCGCCTGTGCTGTCTGCGTCGCCATCGCTCGCCCCTTCGCTCAATCGCGTGCCGGGCCCGCCGAAGCCCGCGCCACACGTACCCGCGAGCCCACGTCATGATGCTCGCGTCACCGCGCGGTCCGACAGGGGGCGTACCGGCCTCTTCGGGCCGAAGCCATGCATTTCCTGTGCGGCGCCGACCGCACCGGACCGGCTCCGGCGCCGGAATGGAACGGAGTCCGGAGTGACTTCTCCCGGAACTTTCCGCCGGGCTTTTCCATGGCCTCACGTGACACGCGGAATTCACGATCGAATGCCTGCGGAAGGCCTACGAAACCGCTCGTCCGTGTGACGGACAGCCCCCGAAACTCCTGCCGTGATCTTGTGACAGAAGCGTGACAGGCGAGGGACGGGAAGGGGACAGTACCGGCCTGTGTGACCTTGCTTACCGGCCCGGACTTCCCCGCTTACCGGGCAGGACATAGCGTGGCGGCATGGCACCGATTCCGACACCTTCCGCGGAACCCGACGACAGCCCGGACACCTATGTCGGCCTGGAGGCCGCCCGTGCCGAACACCTCGCGCGGGAGCGCGGCTGGCCGACGGTGCGCTCGCTGCCGCCGGGGGCGATCATCACGATGGAGTACCGCGTGGGCCGGCTGAACTTCGAGGTGAGGGACGGCCGGGTGGCGCGGGCCTGGAAGGGCTGAGACACGGCGAGGGCCCCGGTTCCACTCCGGAACCGGGGCCC
>NZ_JBEXQJ010000049.1:0-48223 GCF_040612515.1 Streptomyces sp. NPDC006372
CGGCCCCACACGGCGAGCACCGGGACCTCGCTGGTGCGCAGGAACTCGTGCAGCAGCGGGTAGAGCGGGCGGTTGTTCTGGTAGTCGCGGAACAGTGCGAGCTGGACATCGTCGTTGCCCTCGCGGGAGACGAGGGCGAAGTCGTGCTCCCAGGTGTCCGGGCTGACCAGGCTCGGGTCGGGCACGCCGTGCACGTACTGCCAGCGGATGGCGTCCATGCTCAGGGCGGCGCGGACGGCGGGTTCGGTGTCGGGGCCGGGATTCGCCCCGTAGGCCCAGACGTCGGTCCAGAACGACTCGACGAAACCGTCCTCGTAGCCGTTGCCGTTCTGAGTGACCAGGGCGGAGATCCGCTCGGGGTGCTTGAGCGCGAGGCGCCATCCGATGGGGGCGCCGTAGTCCTGGACGTAGAGGGCGTAGCGGTCCAGGCCCAGTTGGTCGAGCAGTGAGGAGGTGAGTTCGGCGAGGGCGTCGAAGGTGTAGGTGAACTCCCCCACCAGAGGGGCGCCGGAGTGGCCGAAGCCGAGGTGGTCCGGCGCGATGACGTGGTACTTGTCGGCCAGTAGCGGGATGAGTTCGCGGAACATGAACGAGCTGGTCGGGTAGCCGTGCAGCAGGACGATCGCGGGGGCGTCGGCGTGGCCGGCTTCGCGGTAGAAGATCTCATGGCCGTCGACGGTGGCGGTCCGGTGGTGCACCGAGGTCATATCTAACCCCTTCAAATCTTTGATCCGGTTAGGTTCCCGTCATGCAAGCACGGGATGAGCTAACCTGTCAAATGGCTCAATCGGGTTAGAGAGGGTGATGTCCGATGGACACGCTGCTGGACCTGCTCAACAGCAGGCCACTGGTCAACGGCGAGGAACAGGACGCGCTCGGCGACCCGGTCGGGGGTAAGCGCTGGGCACGGGAGCACGGCGGCGAAGGCAGCCTCGCGGAACTGGCGCTGCTGCGCGAGGCACGGGACGCCCTACAGAACGTAGTGCGCGGAGAAAGCCCGCCCGCTGCGCTGAGCTCGCTGCTCGAAGGAGTCCACCAGATCCCGGAGTTCACTTCCGACGGTCTTCAGTGGACAGTCAAGACGCCCCCGCACGCCCGGCTGGCTGTCGAGGTGGTCCTCGCCTGGGCCGCCACCGAGAAGCAACTGCCCGGCCGGCTACGGCCCTGCGCCAACGACAAGTGCCAACTGTTCCTGCTCGACCGCAGCCGCGCCAACCGCGCCCGCTGGTGCTCCATGGCTGTCTGCGGCAACCGCGAAAAAGCACGCCGCCACTACGAACGCACCCGCTGACGCCCTCCCCCAGCTGTGCTGCAAAGCCGAAGTGAGACGGTTCTCCAGACACTTAAATGTGTCTCACCTAAGGCTGCCGTAGCTTCGTGAGCAGTGGCCCCGTTAGAGGCGATGTCGGGTTCTTCGGAGCCGTGTTGCGACCTTCGGAGCTGCGGTGGAGTTGTTCTTCACGGACAAGCGCAAGGTCTGGAAAGTCGGCGAGGTAGCTGGCCTTGGGCGTGCCGAACTGTCTGATCTGTTCGAGCGGCGTCGGGTTCCTGCGGGTACACCGATCCTGCTGGATGAGGCGATGCGGCCGGTGGAGCCGGTGTCCTCGTGGTTCCGATCGCTGGCCCTTGATCGCAAGGACCCCAAGACAATGCGGTCGTATGCCAACTCGGTGCTGATGCTGATCAACTTTCTGCTGGCACGTGGGGCTGACCTGCGATCCGCCACAGAGGCGGACATCAAGGAGTTCCGCCTGTGGCGTCAGGAGGAGGCGAAGGAGACGGTTCAGGGGGTGTCCTGGGACCGGGACGCCGCCGCCATCGGCAGTCTCTACTCCTTCCTCAAGGGCATCGGCTTCGTGGACGCCCGGCCCTGGCGGTCGACCGGTCGAGGCCTGTCGCTGAGGAACGGGACACGCCGTGACCTGCAGGTCCGGCACATGGAGCTGGACCAGTACCTCTACTGCCGGGACGTGGGCTTCGGCGGTCTCGCCCCGGACGCGAGCCTGGATGAGAAGTTCCGCGGCTGGCTGCCACACCGCAATCGGGCGGCTTGCGAACTTGCCCTGATGACCGGTATGCGGATTCAGGAGTGGTCCACACTGCTGCTGCCCGAGCTCGGTCTGCTGGCCGGCCGACGTCCACCGACCACGAACGTCGACCTCGCCGAGTGCGCGAAATACAGCAGCCCGCGTTCTGTCTATGTCCCGGCGGACGCGATGGAACTGCTGGACCCCTACCTGCTGATCGAACGGCCGGAGATCGTGGCGACGGCACAGCGCACGCTACGGAGACGGGCCCGCGACCTGTTCGTCGTCCAGCGAATCGAAGCGGACGGGAGGCGGGCCCGCGGAGTGCTCGATGGGCAGACGATCACTCGGGTGATCAAGGGCATGCCTCCCGGGCTGCGGCGCCTGGCGGTGCTGGAGACCGGTGACGGGCTGGAGCCCCTGGCCCTGTTCGTCGGCCCGGGCGGGTTGATGCTCACCCCCTCCGGCTGGGATCGCGTCCGCTGGCGGGCCTGGGACCGGATGAAGACCTGCGCCGACCCCGCGGCGGCCCCGATGCTGCCTTCTCGCTGCTGGGTCTATCAGCAGAGCCCAGCGAGTCAGCGCGATCAGCAGCAGACTGAGGAGATCGCTCTTCTTCGCCGCCGGCTGAAGAAGAACTGTCACGAGCGACAGCGGCTTCAGGATCAGGTTGACGCCGCGGCCACCGTCATCGTGGCCTTGCTCGCCGAGAACAGCGCTCTTCGTGAGCAGGCCACCAACCGATCGGCCGTCGTGGTCCCGCTTACCCGGCCCCCTGTCACCGAGGAGTGAGCCGGGTCGGAAGGTCTCCTGCGGTCAGGCTTTGCTGGGCAGGAGCTCGGTCAGCAGGCCCCGGATCCTGTGCTCGATGTCGTCCCGGATCGGTCGGACGGCGTTGACGCCTTGTCCGGCCGGGTCTTGATCACTTACGGACCAGCGTCCAGGGCGGCTCCGACGTCGTGATCACACCAGCCGCGCCGAGATCATGTCATCGTGACCGACAGCTACAGGGCAGACAAGATGAGCCGGCTCAGCTTGCCGTCGCTGTTCGAACCCCCAAGGCGACCAGCACGGCTCCTGCAAGGCGACTCATCCCACGCCGGAATCGTGGTGTGTCGATTGCCGTGCGCGCGGCAGCGATCACGGATGTCCAGAACAGCAGCCATACCAGCACGACGGCTATATGCGCGATCGCGAGTGTGGCGATCTGTGGCGCGACGGGGCGGCTGGAGGTCAGGAACTGCGGCACCAGGGTGAGATAGACCGACGCAGCCTTCGGGTTGAGGACGTTGGACCAGAGCCCCTGACCGAAACCCCCGAGTCGAGCCCACGGCAGACGCCATCGCCTGCGTGTCGTTGGTTCTACGCCTCGACGTGCTGAACGCCACGTGGTGACGCCCAGCCAGATGAGATAGATGCCACCCAAGAGCTGCACCGTCGTCAGCGCCCGGGCAGACGACATGACAAGGGCAGACAGGCCAACCGCGGCAAACGTCGCGTGGACCAAGAGCCCGCACGCCGAGCCGAGTGCGGCGCGCACACCATCGAACCGCGAACCGGCGATCACCTGCTGCGTGACCAGCGTGAAGCTCGTACCGGGAATCAATGTCAGGGGTGTGATCGCAGCCACGAAGCCGAGTACCAGATGCCACTGCACGTAACGAGCCTACGCAACGGGCATGCGCCAAACCCCCGGTTTCCCCACCCAGTTCGAGGCGAGCCAGATCGGGGGACCAACCATGCGCCGCATCAACAAGGAGATCATTTGCAGGACGCCCCTTAGGCAGGACTGGTGAGTGCCTCGGGGATTTTGGCGAAGGTCTCCTCGGCAAGGCTCACCAGACCGCCCTGGCCGCCCCGGCCGCCCTGTGACGTCCAGTGCCGGGATGCCGTGTGCCAGACGGCCACGAAGATCTCGACGCGGTAGCTTGCTCCGTCACATGCGGTGGTGTTCCGTAGGGGCTACGCGAAGCGGACTTTTGGGCCCGCGTGGGGAGGGGATCGGTACGTGCGCACGGAGGGATGGCGACAAAACCCCGCCGGGGTGGTTGTGGTGACGGGGAGTTCGGGCCGGGTCGGCTCAGCCTTGGCCGCGGCACTCGGCGCGGCCGGCTGGACGGTTTGTGGTGTGGACCGGGTGCCCGGGCGTTGGACGAGTGTCATCGGAGATCTGCGGGAGCGGTCCGTGCGGCTGGCCGCGGTACCGTCGGCCGATGTTCTGGTCCATGCCGCCGCGCTGCACGCCCCGCACGTCGGACGCCTGGCGGATGAAGAGTTCCGCTCGGTGAACGTCGACGCGACCGCGGACCTGCTCGACGACGCTGTCCGCCTCGGCGTTCAGCGGGTCCTCTACATCAGCAGTACGAGTGTCTACGGGCACGCGCTGGTGCCCACCGACGGTGCGGTCTGGGTGGACGAGCGGCTCACACCGCGTCCCCGGGACATCTACGACGAGACCAAACTGGCCGCCGAGGGCCTGGTCGCCGCCTGCGCCGCATCCTCGGTCACGCTACGCATAGCGCGATGCTTTCCGGAGCCGCTGCCGGTGCTGGCCCGCCACCTGCTGCACCGGGCGGTCGACGTGGCCGACGTGGCGGCGGCGGGGCTCCTGGCCGTCTCGCAGCCCACCGTGACCGGTACGTTCAACATCTCCGGGCCGCACCCGTTCCACCGGGACGACTGCTTTGCCCTGCACAGTGCTGCGAGTGCGGTGCTCGCCGACCGGGCACCCGACGTCGTCGCGGCATTTCGAGACCGGGGGTGGCCGGTACCCGATCGCCTGGATCGGGTGTACGACTCGACTGCCGCGGCGAACGCTTTCGGATACCGCCCTGTCCACGGAGTCCGGCAACTCCTGCGCGAAAGCGAGGGCCAAGCGCATGAGTGAGCCGACGGCCGCCCCGCCGGGCGCGCGGCCCGTGACGCCGAAAATGGAACTCCACGTGCACCTGGAGGGCACGGTCGAACCGGCGACGCTGCTCGCCCTGGCACGGCGCAATGGCCTGCGGCTCCCGGCCGAGACGGTCGCGGACCTCCGCAAGATGTACCGTTTCACGACTCTCGACGCGTTCATCAACACCTGGATTCTGACGACGAACTGCCTGCGTACGGCCGAGGACTTCCGGCAGATCACCGTCGAGTACATCGGCCGGGTCGCGGCGCTCGGGGCTGCCTATGTCGAGGCCGTCTTCTCGCCCGCGGAGCGGGCTCAAAGGGGAGTGGACTGGCATGAGCTGTTCGCCGGGTACTGCGAGGGGCGGCGGAGGCCGAGGACCGCTTCGGCGTGACGGTGCGGCTCACCCCCGACCTGTACCGGGGTGTCGAGGTGACGCTGGCCGAGGAATGCGCACGGATCGCGGTTCGGTACGCACAGCGCGGCGTTGTGGGCTTGGGCATCGGCGGGAAGCCGTCGGCGATGCCGCTGGCCGCGTACGACCGGGCGTTGCGAATCGCTGCGGATGGGGGACTTGCGTTCTTGCCGCATGCCGGCGAGAAGGACGACGCGGAGTCGGTGCGCGAGGTCATGCCGTACGGGCCCCGGCACGGGATCGGCGCCTGGCGCGAACCTGACCTGCTGGCCGAGATCATCGAGCGGGACATCGTGCTCGACGTGTGCCCGACATCGAACCTGCGCACCGGTGCCGTGCCGACGCTCGCGTCCCATCCGCTGGCACGCCTGGTGGCCGCCGGCGTGCGGTGCACCATCGGTACCGACGACCCGGCCGTGTTCGGCACCGACCTGCGGCGCGAATACGACGCGGCTGCCGCACTCGGGCTGCAGGCCGCCGACGCCTGGCAATCCGGACTGATCGGTGCCGCGTGCGCGGAGCCGGTACGTGACCGGCTGGCCGGCCTGATGAGGGGGTGAGCAGCGCCGGGCAACCGCTGCTTGGTACGCCAGCGGGGCGCGGGGCCGGCCCGGTCGGCCTGCGCGGGCATTTTTCCGATGCCGCACTGCTGTCCCCCCCCCAGAGCGCAGCGGTCGGCACGCCGAGAGTTTCCCACTCATGACCGGCCACTTCACAACGATGCCAAGGTGCCGGAACCGCGGCGTGTCGATCGCGGAGCACGCGGCGGCGACCACAACGGAACTGCGCTCCGAGGGTGAGACAGAGGGGCGCCGCCTTCTGGTGCGAGGACGTGGGACCACAGCCCTGGCCAAAGCCCCAGAGCCGGCCTGCGGCGAACGCCACCGCCCCCGCCGTGGCTCGCGACTCTCACCGGCGGCGAGCCGTCACCGCAACAACGGCCGCCCCCTCGGCAGGCGGTCGGCCACCGTGAGCGAGAACCTGCCTGCCACGGCATCACGGGGTCGCTCTGGTGGGGAGGTCAGTGGTGCCGAAACCCCAGCTGGGCGGCGGCTGCGTCCACGGTCTGCGCGAGCAGGACGGCGATGGTCATCGGCCCAACGCCCCCGGGCACGGGAGTGATCAACCGGGCACGGGCGACAGCGGTGTCGAAGTCCACGTCACCGACGTTGCCGGGGTTGTAGCCGGCGTCGATCACCACGGCACCGGGCTTGATGTGCTCGCCCCGGATCATCCGGGGCCGCCCGACAGCCGCCACCACCACGTCCGCTTCCCGCACCATCGCCGGCAGGTCCGCCGTACGGGAGTGGCAGTACGTCACCGTCGCGTCCTTGGCGAGCAGCAGCATCCCCACCGGTTTGCCGAGGATCGGGCTGCGTCCCACCACGACGGCGTGCTTGCCGGCCAGGTCGACGTCGTAGGCCTCCAGCAGCCGTATGATCCCGCCCGGTGTGCAGGACACGAAGCCCGGCAGTCCGAAGCTCATCGCGGCGAAAGAACGCATCGTGACCCCGTCGACGTCCTTCTCCGGGGCGATGGCCTCGAATGCCGCTCGCTCGTCGATGTGCGGGCGCAGGGATGCTGGAGCAGGATGCCGTGCACGTCCGGATCGCCGGACAGGTCGGCGAGGGTGGCGATCAATTCGGCGGTCGTGGTGGTGGCGGGCAGACCGATGTGCCGGGAGCGGATGCCCGCCTTCGCGCACCGCGACCGCTTCATGCGGACATACGTGACCGACGCGGGGTCTTCGCCCACCAGTACCGTCGCCAGACAGGGACTGGTCCCCGTGCGCCCTGAAATCTCCGACGCCTTGGCAGCGGCCTCCTCGACCAAGCGTTTGGCGAGGCCACTGCCGTCCATGAGCTGAGCCGTTTGAGTCGGCGACACGCTTGCCCTCCAGGCGTGGTTGACCACTCGCCCAGGCGCACGGCATCGACGTCTCGTCAGACCGCTCCCCGGTGGTGCTCCACCTAAGCGCCAGTCACGGCCCACGCTGCACTGTAATGGAATCAGCGTGTTCGATGGGGAGCAATGGCGCGAAGGGCTTCGTCCGGTCTTGGATCCCCTTAGCTACGCCCGGATACGGGAGCGGTCGTCCATCGCTCGGCCGAAAGCCAGGGCGTTCGCGACCGACGCGCAGCTTCGCCGGGAGCACCTCGCGCAGCCAAGGCCAACCCCGGCTTCGGGCCACTCGGCCAGACGTCACCAGCACGTCATACCCGCGCCGAAGCTGAGCTCCTGCGGCAGATGCTCTCAGGGAACCCCGGTGTGCAGCACGAACAGGATGCCCTGGAACACCAGCCAACCTGGTTGCCGCTTGCGACCAGGGTGCTGCCTGCGCCGCTCCACCTTCGGCAACAGTGGCTCGACCACCATCCATAGCTCGTCATTGGCTTCCACGGCCCCGAACGAGTCACTTCGCACTGCCAAAGCACCGGTCCGGAGTGGTCCAACCACCTCAGAGACCTGCCGTTGAAGTAACCGTTGGTGAGGCGGAGCGGCCCAAAGCATCCGCCAAACCCACGGTTACCGGGTGTGGGTCCACGGCCCCGGCGAGGAGCCCTGGGAGGTCTACGACGTCAAGGCTGACGCCGCAGATGGGCAACAGTCCCGCTCAGGAAGGCGACGCCTGCTGCAGCAGCGAAGTGGCCGCGGCTAGGGCTTCAGAGACCGTCCAGTCTTCGGAGGGTTGCGCCTGCGACAGCTGATCTGTGTCTCATGAGACATACCGGAGTCTGGAGAACGACGGGTTCCGGGCTCTGGTGTCCGCCGACGCCGGGCAGGCTCCCCTGCGCCCCAGGCACGGCTCCGAGATGGCCCCGGGCTTCCCAGAGCTCGTGACTGCCGCCGGACAGTTGCCGGACGCGACCGCGCTGGACGGCGTGCTGGTGGTGTGGGAGCACGATCGGCTCGCCTGCGAGCGACTGCAGAACCGACTGCAGCAGCCGCTGCACCGGCGCGGCCCGGGTCGCTGACGAGGCACCGGCCCACTTCGTCGCCTTCCATCTCCCCAGGCCTTCCGGCACGGACACGACGAACTGGGCCCTGTTCCCCCCGAAGCTGCCGCGAAGTGACGAGTAACTCAGCGTGTTGTCAGGGCCTCGGTCTCTGTGCGGGGTTCGGGTCCTTCGCCACCAGCGAGGGCGGCGAAGTCGGCGTGCGCCTGCCCGACGGCTTCGGGGTACGCTCACCCTTCGCCGGAGCACGATGCCAAGCATGTCGTCGGTGATGACCGGCGGCCGGGTACCGTACTTGCCCTTGCAGGCCGCGGTGTCGAGCCCCTCCAGCGTCGACTCGCGGATGTTCTCCCTCCTGGTCTCCGCCATCGCCGCGACTCTCTTTGATCTGGGCCGACGGCGGTTACCGCGGCCATCTCCAGGACTGGGCTGCCCAGCACCTCGGACTCGTTGTTGACGTCGTCCGCCGCAGCGACGACGTCAGCGGTTTTGAGGTCTTGCCCCGCCGTTGGGTCGTGGAAAGATCCTTTGCCTGGTTCCTGCGCAGCCGGCGCCTGGTCCGGGACTACGAACGGCGCACCCCTTGAGTACGGGGTCCAGTTCGGTCGCCGCGCTGCACAGAGAACACAGCCGGGTACCGGGGTGCTCCGCCGCGTCCAGCGTCTTGTCCAGGGCCAGCACCGGCGCCCCGGCGGGTGCTTCCTCGCAGTCGACGGCATGGATGACGCCCCGGCCGGGACTGCGGCCGCCGTCCAACTTCTGCAGGACCCATCCCGACGGCCGACGCTCTCCGAGGATCTGCTGCGCCGTCGACGGCGGCGGCAGCCGGGTCGTGGGGACGTCGTCGTACGAGACGCCGAGCACCGGCTTCACGTGGTCGGGGGCTTGCACCCACACCGCGTACCAGGCGGGCTCCACACGCCCGGAAGACGTGTTCTGCCAGGCAGGGACGGCCACCTTGTACAGCCAGGAGCCTGGGACCTGCTGGCGCTCCTGGAAACGGCCAGTGACCTCCTGTTTTCTAGGGCGGGTGAGGCTGTGGTGTGACGTGGCACGCACCGCACCGCACAGCACAGGTGACAGGCCCGCGTCCCCTCCCTCGCCGTCCGACGGCCCGACCAGGACGCCTCGGGCCCATCCCTCCTGGTCGTACCACTCCAAGCCACCGCTTCCGTCCTAGTAGAAGGGGAGCGGGGCGGGCTCAAGGCTTCCCCCGCCGGGATGAGGCCCGGTGAAGCCCGCGATCGCCGAGCTCCACCGAGTGTCCCCCGCTGACCATCAGATGTCCGCAACCGACTGAGCGATTCGCCGGATGTCGGCAGAGGATCGAGAGGTGCCGCGGCGACCGCCGCGCCGCCGGCCCCAGCGTGGCGGCCCTGCGGGGTCGTACCTGATAAGCGAGGAACTGGCATGGACAAGCGTGCAGCGTCCGCAGGCGCCGCCTCTGCGACGATGCGAGCGGTCGTCGTCACTGAGCCCGGCGGCCTGGATGCCTTGCGGGTCATCACGGTGCCGATGCCCGAGCGGCAGCCCGGATGGGTGCGCATCAAGGTGAAGGCGTTCGGCGTCAACGAGTCCGAGGTCACCACCCGCAAGGGCGAGTCGGACCCGGAGGTCACCTACCCGCGGATTCCCGGCATCGAGGGCGTCGGTGTGGTCGACCGGGCCGACGAGGACAGCGGGCTGCGCCCGGGGCAGCAAGTGGCGACCATGATGGGCGGCATGGGCCGGTCCTTCGACGGCTCGTACGCGCAGTACGTGACCGTCCCCGCGGGACAGGTCATCCCGTTCGAGACCGGCCTCCCGTGGGAAGTGGCCGGCGCGCTGCCGGAGATGTTCCAGACCGCCTACGGCTCCCTCGCCGCGGGCCTGGGTCTGCGGGCGGGGCAGACGCTGCTGATCCGCGGCGGCACCTCCACGGTCGGGCTGAGCGCGGCCACGATCGCGAAGGACCTCGGAGCCACCGTGCTGTCCACCACCCGCAGTTCGGACCGGGCGGGGGAACTGCGGGCTGTGGGGGTCGACCATCCTCTGGTCGACAACGGCACCATCGCCGACCAGGTGCGCGAGCTGATGCCGGACGGCGTCGACGCCGTACTGGAACTGGTGGGCTGCTCGGTCCTCGCCGACACCTTCCGCACCGTCCGCCGCCACGGCACCGTCTGCTTCACCGGAGCCCTGGCGGGCCAGTGGACGATCCCCGACTTCACCCCGTTCATGATCCCGGGCGGGGTGCGGCTGACCAGCTACGCGGGCGAGGCCACCGACCTGCCCGAGCAGGTGTTCCAGCAGCAGCTGCAGGCCATCGCTGACGGGCGGCTCAAGGCCCCGATCGCGAAGGTCCACCACGGCCTGGAGCAGGTGCGCGATGCCCAGGCCGACGTCGAGGCCGGCACGACGCCGGGCAAGCACGTCGTGCTGCTCGACGACTGAGAAACCACATCATTCCGCGCCGGTCAGCTCAGAGCCGGCCCGCCGCGGCATGCACGAAAGGAAGCGCCATGGGCGTCAACAAGGAAGAAATCAGCACGACCATCATCGAGCTGGAGAAGTCGTTCAACGAGCGGTGGAGCGTCGGCGACAACCGCGGCTACCTCGACGCGTTCGCCGAGGAGCTCAGCTATTTCGACCCGATCCTCGAGAACATCCTGGTCGGCCGGGACAAGGTCATCGCATGGATCGACTCCATCTACTCCAACCCGCACATCGTCCGCAACGAGTACCTCAACCCGCAGGTTCACGTCAGCGACAGCGGTGACCTCGCCGTCCTGGGGTACAACCTGAACACCTTCGTTCTCGACGAGAACGGCGAGGAGAAGCAGCTGCGCGCCTGGAACGCCTCCCACGGCTACAAGCTCATCGACGGCCAGTGGCGGATCGTGCACTCCAACTGGGCGTTCTCCGAGACCGTGACGGAGAAGATCGCTTCCTGACCGGGAGGCTCCGAAGCAAACACCCTCATCGGAGGCGACCGATGAGTGAGGGTGTCACTGAGACGGCCTGCTGTGGCCCGAGGGCCGTGGCTGCCGCGGAGATGGGGGCTTGTGCCGCCCACGCCTCATATCCCGGTCCTGGCTTCGCGGGCCGTGAAGGCGGCCGGGGTGAGACCGGTGTGGTGACGGAAGAAGCGGCCGAAGTTCGCGGGATCGGTGAAGCCGAGATGGACGGCCACAGCCCGGGCGTCCCACCCGGCGCCTGTCAGCAGGCGCCGGGCTTCGAGCAGGCGCCGCTCGTCGATGACCTCACGCACCCCTTTGCCGGTGGCGTCCCGGGCCGCGCGGCTGAGAGTGCGGACCGAACAGCCGAGCAGTTCGGCATAGTCCGCGGCCCGGTGCAGTTCCCGGAAGTGCAGCTCCAAGGCGTCGACGAAGCGTGCGTACGTGTCCCTGCGGCCTGTGCCGCCCGCTGGCGCGCCGGTGGAGGTGACATCCGGGGAGTTGGCCAGGCGCAGCAGCAGTGATTCGAGCAGGCTGCGCCGCAGGGCGTGGTGGACGTCGAGCCGGCGGCGGCCCAGTGCACGGTGCTCGTCCAGGAGCTGGAGCGCTGTCTGCCGCAGCCAGGCCGCGTCGTCGGGGTGCGGGCTGAGCACGGCGGGGGCCTCGTGCGCGGTGAGCGGGGCCAGCAGGCGGGCGGCGTCGGACGTCAGCACGTCCGGCTCGAACAGGATGAACAGGCCGCGGGCGGCACCCGGCGGATGCCAGCACTGTGCGTGCCCGGGACGCACCCACAGCCACTGGCCGCAGGCAACGGTCCGCGTGACGTGGTCGACATCGTGGAGCAGCTCCCCCTCGGTCACCAGGATCAGGTAGTGGAAAGTGGCACGGCCCGGACGGGGCGGATTCCACGGCCAGTCGTCGTGCTGGGCGAAGAAGTCCTCGACGGTATTCACCTCAAGGCCGTACGGAGTACCGACCGGGGGCTGGAAACCGTACAGGGGAACCGCGGCCTGTCCGCTGCGTCCGGCATGTGAAGAACGCCTGGGGTGTCGCTTGCCGACCATCACGTGTCCGCAGCTTACGCCCGTTTCGCCCGCGTCAGGGAAAAGGATGGGGCGTGCTGTCAGCGTCCCCTTGGTCGACGCCTCCGCCCGCCACCACCGCCCGAGAAGGGAAACACTCATGAATGGATCGACCCTGCAGTCGTTCGCCGCCGAGTGCGCGGAGGAACTTCCCGGAGCGCAGTTGGAGCATCCCTTCGGCCCGGACTGGGAGGTCTTCAAGGTACGAGGCAAGGTGTTCATGCTGATGACCGAGGTCCCCGGGCGCCGCGTCGTGATCCTCAAGGCGGATCCTGACGAGGCCCACGCTCTCCGGGAAAGCAACAGCCATATCACCCCCGGCTACCACATGAACAAGAAGCACTGGATCACGCTGGAGGGCGGGGCAGGCGTCGACAAGGAGCTCGTCAGG
Source organism: Streptomyces sp. NPDC006372 (assembly GCF_040612515.1). Lineage (NCBI taxonomy): Bacteria > Bacillati > Actinomycetota > Actinomycetes > Kitasatosporales > Streptomycetaceae > Streptomyces > Streptomyces sp. NPDC006372. Next base: position 12,702 of record NZ_JBEXQJ010000049.1, read on the forward strand.
GAACTCGTCACCGACTCCTACCTGCTCGTCGTCGCCCGCCTGCCCAAGGCCGAGCAGCCCGTCGACCCCCGCACCTACGGCACCAGCACGCGGGCGGCCGGTGAGCGCGGCCGGTGACCGCATCCAGGACACCGCACGCGAGGCCGCCCTCGCCCTCCCCGACGTCAGCCACGGCCGCCCCTTCACCCCGGGACTCGACGTGTACAAGGTCGCGGACAAGGTGTTCCTGATCGTCACCGACGACCCGGACGAACAGATCATCACGGTCAAGTGCGAGCCCGAGCACGCGCGGGCGCTGGAGCGCGGAACCGTTACCAGGGCGCAAGCCCGGCTGCCAAAGCGCTGTTGGAAGCGGCGATGGACGTGCGCCGCCTCGGCGTTGGCCTCCATCTCCCGCAGGGCTTCGTTACCGACGCCACCCCCGACTACCTCAGCCAGAACGACTACGACCAGCTCACCCGACAATTGGGCCGAAACAGCATTCGCCCAACTCGCCGAACCGGTCCACGGCAAACAAGCCCCCCTGCGCCGCACCACCCCCGGCCCCCACGACGTCCGCCCACCCCCTACTCAGCTGCGGCCCCGCCCCCCTCTGCCAGCGGGGCCGGTATTCCGGCTCGCCGACTACCTCGAACAGTCCGCCGAGCCCGGCTGGCTCGCCCCTGCCGGGGTCCGCCGGGGGTTCCGGAACCTCAGCCCGCACCTCGCCTGCCCGGCCCGTGCACCCAAACCCTCACGACCGGGGCCCGGATGACCGCCCGGCCTGAATCTCGAGCGACCCGTCTCGGCTGGCGGCCGCTTGGCACGATTGCCAGCCCCGTAGCAGGCCAGCCTCAGACACTTGCAGGCGTCCCGGGCACACTCTGGCCCGGCAGCCACCACGCCCGGCGGCTGCGCGATGTCGTCCACCCACTGGTGCAACGTCAGGTCGTCCTGGTGCTCGTCCGGATGGCCGCGATCGCGTGCAGAACTGGCGCCCCTCGGACGGCACGGCATACATGGACGGGCATCGGTTCTGACCCCAGTAGCGCACGCGCAGCTCGTCGTCGTAGATCGTGCCCGGCTCCACGGTCCGCTCCGCGGCCTCCAGTATGGCGACGAGGTCCGGCACGCTCGTCTTGGTGTGTCTCTGGGCTGCGGTTGATTCCCACGGTCCTGCGCGATGGCTCGCTTGGTTGTCCTGGCTCTGTATTTGCTGGAGTTTCTCGCTCGTGCTGACGGTCGGGATCTCCAAGGTCCTGGGGGAGTACTTCATGGCGGCGCAGGGACGAGCTGCAATAGAAGTGGACAGGATTCTTGCGCGCCATCGCTCGCGTCAGGCGCGGCACTGGCCCCCCTGGCATGGAGCCCCCGGCGAGGAACCACCCTCCCCCGAACCTCCAGGAGGACCCGACGCTGCGCCGCAGTAGCGCCGCCACCGCGATCCGAACCGCCGCGGTGGCCGCCCTCGTCACCCCCCCCCCCCCGGCCGCTCGGTGCCCCAGTCCCCCTGCAGCCGCCCCGCACCGCGTCAGCCAGCACCCGGTCATGCGCGCGGGCCACGTACCCGGGCAGTATCCGCCTCGCAGGAGTGTCCGTGTCGGAGCCTGGTGCGGCCCCGCCGAGCCCGGCGGGATGAACCTTTAGAAGTCATCTCAATTGGCTCGGTAGGCTGTCGGCTGTGGTGGGGATCGTTGAACGGCTGGTGCCGGACGAGTTGTGGGAGCTGTTCCAGAGGGTGGTGCCTGAGGCGCCGACGCGACCTCAAGGTGGCGGGCGACGTCGGCACGGAGACCGCGAGGTTCTGGCCTCGATCGTGTTCGTCGCCACGTCGGGCTGCACGTGGCAGCAGCTGCGCGCAGCATCTTTCGGACCGTCCGGGGCAACGGCTCACCGCCGGTTCACCGAGTGGACAAAGGTACGGGTGTGGGCCAAGCTCCACCGCCTGGTCCTCGACGAACTCGGCTCCCGCAGCGACCTGGACTGGTCTCGTTGCGCGATCGACTCGGTGAACATGCGGGCCCTGAAAAGGGAGAGCTGACAGGTCCGAATCCTGTCGACCGGGGCAAGTACGGCTCAAAGATCCACCTGATCACCGAGCGGACCGGTCTGCCCCTGTCCGTCGGAATCTCAGGCGCAAATCTCCACGACAGCCAGGCCCTGGTCCCGCTCGTGAAAGGCATTCCTCCGGTCCGCTCACGCCGAGGCCCTCGTCGGCGCAAGCCCGTTAAGCTCCACGCCGACAAGGGCTACGACTACGCTCACCTGCGGCGACGGTTATCCAAGCAAGGCATCCGGCACCGCATCGCCCGCAAGGGCGTCGAGACCTCACAGCGGCTCGGACGCCACCGCTGGACCATCGAACGCACCATGGCCTGGCTCACTGGCTGCCGCCGACTCCACCGACGCTACGAACGCAAAGCCGACCACTTCCTGGCCTTCACCAGCATCGCCTGCACCCTGATCTGCTACCGCAGACTCACACATTGAGACGGCCTGTTAAAAGCGCGGTGGGGCAGTTGCGGGCGTGTGCTGCCGATACCTGTCTGCCACGACGACTGCGAGGCGGGTTCTGTGCGTCGGCTTCAGGTGCCTGTGGTCGCGGTGGTTGCTGTACTTCGCTGCTGTACAGCCACCCGGCAGCCCGTTACCTCTTGCCTGGACAGCCAGGCGTACCACGGGGTCACGGCGATCAAGCAGCAGATCAGCGTGAGCAACGTGGCGTTGAATCCGCCGTGGAAGGCGGTCTCGGCGAGGTACGTGGCGCCGGGCAGGGTGGTTAGCAGCACCATGGCCACCATCGGATCTGCGCGCTGCAGACCCGCCTGCAGCAGGAACAGCGGGATAGCCACCGCCAGTACGCCCAGCAGGAACAGGGTGGGTAGCTCAGCCACCCACCGCCGACCGGGGCCGCCAGCCGCCACCAGGAGTGCCCCGCCGCACAGGTAGGTGAGGTGGAAGCGGTGGGCGGTTACGTACACGGGGTCGATGCCGCGCCGCCCCAACTCTGCTGAGATCAGAGCCAGTACAGCGGCCCCGGTGCCGGCGCCGACCACTAGCGCGAGCCCGAAGGCCGTCCCGGCCGAGGGCTGGATCCCGCCGGTGCTGGTGAAGCTCCAGGCGATGCCGAGGCCGAGCAGGAGCAACACGGCGGCGGCCGCCCACTCCTGCCTGGTGACGCGCCGCCCGTACCCGGCCAACCCGAGCAAGGCCAGGACGGCCGGCCCGATTGCCGTCTCGATCCCGGTGGCGAGCGCGGAGGGTACCCAGCTCAATGATGCGTAGAAGCCGAGAAAGGTGACCGCTGTAACCACGTTCATCAGCGCGAGCAACCCTGTGGCCTTCGGTGAGCCGGCGGCCGGTCCGCGCCGCGCCCGGCGCACCAGCAGCGCGGCGTTGAACAGCACGGCCGCGGCGCCGAATCCTGTACAGGAAAGGGTCAGGCTCGCTGTGGCGTCCAGCCGCCCGGAGATGTAGCCGAACACTCCGGCTTGCAGCAATACCGACGCCACGATGCGCAATATCGGCACGACTTACCTTCCCATCCATACGTTCCAGCAGGAGACGCCCGGGTCCAGCCAGCCTGCTGAGGCTGCCCGGCACGATGGCGGCGGCTCCTTGCCGGAGAGGCTTGTCCAGGCAGCAGCGATGCCACCTCGCCCAGCGCGAGCACTGGGCGAGGTGATCGTGCACTGCCCGGACGTCAGTGCAGCAGGGAGAACTTCTTGGTCAGTGGATCCAGCACATCGCGCTGCCCGAAGACGGCGACTCCGTAGTAGTCGAGGGCCTGCTCCGGCGTGGTCTTCATCCGGTCGAGCTGTTCTGCGTAGGTGTCCCCGGTCATCTCTGCGGTGAAGTCGGTGTACAGCAGCCCTGCAGCGTCGGCCTGGTCGCGCAGCCGCCGGACCCAGGCCGGGCGCCCTTCGAGGACAACGAGGGAGAGCCCGGAAATGGGGGCGTGGCTGCCGGAATCAGCGTCCGAGAACGCAAGGAACGACATCTTGCGCAGCAGCTCCGGCTGTTCGGTGGCTGCCTTGGCGGCCAGCCCCAGGCACAGGTGCGACGCCGCGTTCGCCGCCACTCCGGGCGGAAGCTTCGCCTTGAGGGCGACGACGAACTTATGGCGGCTGTCGACCTCAGTCGCGTCGACACAGGCGGGACTCACAGTGGGGACGGTCATGGGTGCCTCTTTCAAGATCTCAAAGGGAGTCGCTGAGGGGATCCCCGGGCGGTGGTCCTAGAGACTGGCGCAGACCGCCACACCAGTCTTGTACGATCTTGCGCCCTGATCGGCTACCGCAACTTCACCAATTGAGATGGCCTGTTAGATCATGCGGATCCCACTCTCCGATCGGACGCCCGGGCCCGACCGTTGTGAGCGCGCCCGCTTCCTCGGCCGCGGTCCGCTGTAACTCCAGCACTCCTGCACCGGAAGTTTCAGTGCTGTTTCCGACAGCGGCGGTTCTTCCGGCCTGCTAGTTAGCTGAACTACACCCGCTCGCCGTGGGGTTGGGGTTCTTCAACGAGGGTGCCGCCACCGTCAGGGGTGGGTTGGACGCTCCAGCCCAAAGGCCAGGAATAGGGCACGGGACCGTCCTCGGGCGTCAGAGAGGTCACCCGCGCTCCGCTTAGTGTGAAATCGTTCGTGCACGTCTCGGAGGTGAATGCGGCACCTCCTGTGAAGGTCGCTTCGACGAAACCGGCGCTGTGATGGAAGTTCGCACCAAAGAACCATGCGGTTCCGGTAAAGACAGCTCCTGCGAATTCGGCGCGGTGGATGAAAGTCGTGCTCCCGAACCCTGCTGTCTCACCGGTGAATCTAGCGTCAACGAACAAGGCATACCCTTCAAACGTCGCGCGGCCAAATTCCGCAACGCGGAAGGACGCGCTCTCAAACGAGGCATCGCCCGCGAAGGTAGCGTCAGTAAAGTATCCCTCCGCGATCTGGCACTGCCTAAAGTCGAAGTTGATGAGGGTAGCGTGAGTTAGGTCAATACGGATGCCATGCCAAAGGCGCTCGTCAGGGGGCGTGTCCTCGCGCTGCTCCGGGGAACGTGTGTCACGAAGATGAGCGGCGAGAATGCTCTGGGCGGTTAGGCGCACCTGGAGTTCCTGTCGCCGACGGTCGTTCGCTTTCCCCCAGAGGAGTTGCCGGCTTCTCTCCTCGGCACGGGACAGTGCCCGCAGCCGGTGCTCACTACTTGGTCGGGGATCCGTGGGTAGGTTGTAAGGCATGCGCAAGTAGGCGCAGATGACGTCCACGATGGTTTGGCGGTGGTCTGGAGCGGCTTGGCCAAGCCGCTCCAGAGCGTATAGCCCGCCAAGGCGGACGGGTGCCTGGGCATTGCCGAGCTGTTCGACGGCCTTGGTGTATAGCTCGGTGATGCGGCGTTCGGTGGCGTCGTATTCGGTCTGCGCGGTAGCCGTCTCGTGGTGCTGCTGCCGTCGGAAGGCCAGCATCACTGTGACCGCGGCACCAACGCCGGCACCGGCAGCCAGCGCGGTGCGCACGACGTCGTTCCGCTGCCGCGTGTCGGCGGACTGCGGCATCAACACGGTCGTGGTGATCCAGACCGCAGCCAGTACCGCAACGAACGCCAGTGCCATCCACCACGACCGGATCGGAGGGACAGAGTGCCGGTTCTGTGGCGGCCGCGCGCGCCGGTACAGACTGCTGGCTGTTGCACCACAGGCTGCGGAAGCAATCGTGAGCACAAGCGGTGCGACCGGGATACGAGCGGCCAGGGAAAACAGTCGGCTCCAGGAGAAGGCCACGACCAGAAGAGCTGCCGACGCCCCGGCCAACCCATACGCCAGGACCCGTCTTCCTTGAATCTGAACCATGCCAGCGGTCCTCCTTGACACCCGGCTGCTTCAGCCTCGGAGTACACGGTCATCCTCGTCGTCCGTCACGGGTACCGATGACGCGCCGTCGTCTGTTCTCCATCACCCAACAAGGTCATGCCATCCCGGCCACACAGCGGAAGAGCCCCGCCACTGGCGGGCGGCGGGGTTGGCTGCTCCGCAGGACACGAGATCTACACGGAAGGAGATCCTCGCGCTCGATCTCGGCCCTGGCGTGCTCGGTTCGGGTTCACGTGCTGCGCAGTCGGGTGACCGTCACCACGGCGTGCCGGGTCGTCCCGGCCAGGACCTCAACCACCAGTCCGGGAGCGGCAGAGGTGTAGGGCTCCGCGACCCTGGTGCGTGCGCTTCGCGGCGGGCCGCTGGCGGCGAAGTGCACCGCGACCTGGGCAGAGAGCGGGGCCTTCAGCGCCTGGGTGAGCGCGATACGCCCATTGGGGAGGCGGACCGCAAGGGCCCGCGGTCGCGTGGTTGACCCGGAGTAGCCGACGACCTCGGCCTCCACGGTCTCGGCATGCCGGACCTTCTTCCAGATCCGGCCCGCCTTGTAGACGGAGGAGACGCGCTTGGCCACGACCCCTTCGATCCCCTGCTCCGGGAGTTCCCGAGCCCACAGGACGCCGAACGGTGGTGATCCCTCAATCCAGAAGCGACGCAACCGTGTCGCGTAGTTGCTCTATGCGTTGGTAGTGCAGGCCTGTCATGCCTGCCGCCTGGGCTGCGGCGACATGACCGGCGGTGTCGTCGACGAACAGACAGCGCTTCAGATCGGCTCCGACTCGCTGGGCGGCTATTTCGAAGACCCGCAGGTTCGGCTTGGCCACTCCGATGCGGGCGGTATTGATCACCGCCTCGAACGTGTCGCCCAGTCCTACTGCGGCAAGATACTTCTCCAGCCGGGTCGTTGCGCTGGAGACCAGGACCACTGGCACCTTGGTGCGGAGTGCGACGAGGAGATCCACCACATCGCTGTCGACCCGGCCAGTGAGTGCGTTCCACGCCTCGACCAGATCTCGCGCCCGCTCAGGTGATCCGCAGGCCGGTGTCAGAGCCTCTGCTACTTCGCACCGCCACTGCTCGTCGCTCACACGCCCGGTTACGGCTGCATGCAGAAGCTCGTCGTTAAACGCCGCCCCTGCCAGCGTGCCCTCGGCCAGGCCCCACGCCCGGTCCAGCGAGGTCATCCCGTCGGGATCCCACAAGTGCACGACCCCATCGAAGTCGCACAGCACTGCGTCAAACGGCCGCGTCTCCATGAAAGGTGATCAAGCCATCTGGCTAATCACCCGCCAACGCCGCTGGCGAGCGGTTGCACTGAGCCGGGTCCGGGGCCCAGGTGGTGGGTACCACCCACCATGCCGGTCCCCCGACCTGCCCAGGTCACGGCGGCCTGTTCGGCCTTGGCCCGGGACTGGGCCAGGCGGTAGGGGCGAGGGCGGGCCGGACCGGGTCAGCGCCTGCGGCCGGCGTGCAGTTCCAGCTGCTCGGCTTCGAAGCGCGGACGGAAGTCGCGATCGTGCGAGACCGCGACCACCGCCCCTGGGTACGCCGCGAGAGCCGCCTGAAGGTCCTCGACCAGGTCGAGCGCCATGTGGTTGGTCGGCTCGTCGAGGACGAGGAGGTCGGCGGGCCGGGTCACCAGGATCGCGATCTGCAGCCGCCGCTGCTGTCCCACGGACAGGGCGGCGACCGGGACGTGCAGGTCCTGTTCGCGGAACAGACCGAGGGACAGGAGCTGTTCGGCGTGCTCGTCCGGCAGTCCGGGCCGCTCGGCGGCGAATGCGGCGAGCAGCGGCAGCCGCGTGGCATGCGCGGGCAGTTCCTGGGCGAGGTAGCCGATCCGGGCGGGGCGGCGTACCGTGCCCGCGTCCGGCTGAAGCTCGCCCGCCAGGACGCGAAGCAGCGTCGTCTTGCCCGCGCCGTTCTCTCCCGTGACAAGGAGGCGTCCTCCGGGCTCGATCGTCAGGAGCCCGTCCAGGTGCAGCCGTTCCCCGACCCGTACGTTGTCGAGCTCGGCGAGTGTGCCCTGGACCGGGCCGCCGACTGCCGACGGCAGCGCCGTCGTGAACCGGAGCGGTACCGGCGGTTCCGCCACCGGGTTGCGCCGCAGCCGGTCCAGGCGCTCCCGCACCGAGCGCACTTGCCCGCCGAGCTTCGCCTCGCTGGAGCGGCGGTGCTTGCCGAAGCCCTGCTTCGGGTCGCGGCCGGTGGTGGCCAGCCGCCTGCCGGTGGCCTCCAGCAGCTCCTCCGTCCGGGCCACCTCCTCGACCCAGTTCGCGTACCGCTCCTCCGCTCCGCGCCGGGCGGCGGCCTTCGCGGCGCGGTAGCCCGCCCAGCCGTCGCCGTACCGGCGCACGGTGCGCTCGTCCCGATCGACCTCGAGGATCGTGGTGGCGACGCGCTCCAGGAAGCCGCGGTCGTGGGTGACCGCGACGACGGTGCCGCGGTGTGCGCGCAGGTGTTCCTCCAGCCAGCACACGGCCGCCGCGTCGAGGTGGTTCGTCGGTTCGTCCAGGAGCAGCAGTTCGGGGGCGGCGGCCAGGCAGCAGGCGAGCGCGAGGCGCGACTGCTCGCCGCCGGACAGCGAGCCGAGCAGGCGCTGCCGGGTCATCCGGGCCAGCCCGAGCCCGTGCATGGCGGCATCCACACGGGCGTCCGCCTCGTATCCGCCGCGTTCCTCGTAAGCAATCAACAGCTCGCCGTACGCGGCAAGTTCCTCGGTCGACGCGTCGGCGAGGGTCTCCTCGGCGGCACGTAGCCTTCGCTCCATATCGCGCAGTTCGGTCAGGGCGAGGTCGACGACGTCCTGCACGGTGCAGTCCGCATCGAGGTCGAGGGTCTGGGCGAGATGGCCAGTTCCGCCGGGAAAGCGGACGGTGACCTCCCCGGCGTCCGGCGTCTCGGCCGTGGCGAGCAGCCGCAGCAAGGTGGACTTGCCCGAACCGTTCTCACCAATGATGGCGGCCTTCTCGCCCGGCCGCACGGTGAAGGAGACCTGGTCGAGGATGGTCCGGGTGCCATACGACTTGGTGACGGACTTGACAGACAGCTGCGCCACCGCGGAGACGGTGGTGAGCAGGGAGGTATGAGCGCGCTCGCGCATAGGACTTTCCCTGGGCATACGAAGGGTCTACGGGCAGCAGAAACGGCGGCAGGGGCCGTGCCCGGACTCAGACGAAGAAGAGGAAAGCCATGGCTCCATCATAACAAGACGAACCGTCTCGCTCCAGTTCGTGCGGGACACGAAGTCCGTGGTCCGCAGCACCCTGCCCGTCCGGGGCCATCTTGCGGATGGCGGTGGTCTGCGGTCGGGCGCTTGCCCGGTCGGCGAACATCTGATGCCCGGCCCCGACGACGGTGGAGGCGAGTGTGTCGGTGTCGGCGTCGCCGACCAGGCGCCCCAACTCCCGCTCGGCGGTGAGGTAGGCGACGATCATGGCGGTGCCTTGCGCGGCCAGTTTGGGCCGATGAGGTCTGCGACCCGGGCGAGGAACTGCCCGAGCTGCCCTCTGGCCGGGCAGGCAAGAAGGGGCGAAACGCAGCCAGCGGGCCTCTCAGTGGAAGCCCAGCAGCGCCGTGGCCACGGCCAGGATGACAAGTTCCGCGTCGGTCAGCCTCGGCGGCCGGCCACGCCACCGCAGGGCCTCAAGCGGTCGTCGACATGCACGTACTGTGGACCAAGAGGGCATTGAACTCGGTCGTCACACACCGGGTGTCGAGCCCCCGCAATCCGTAAAGCTCGCAATCGGAACTACTCTTCTAGCGCTGAAGCAGTGCCCCGAGTACCAGGCGGATGCCTGGCTCCGGGTCGAAGTCATCCCGGGGCAGGACCACCTGATGGAAGATCATGCCGTCGAGGTGGTCGAAGAGGACGCGGCAATGTGCGTGCGGGGCGGGTGAGCCCAGGGTTGCCAGCCACTGTGAGACCCAGTTGATCAGAGCTTCCTGCGCACGGCCCAAGGGGTCGCGGACGGCCGGGCGGGCGAGACCTTCGAGGATCAGGGCGTAACGGGCGGTGGTGCGGGGGCGGGCCGGCCCCAGGGCGTGGCGGACCATGTGGGTCAGGGCATCGATGAATGTCTCGGGGTCGTGTTCCGCCGGCTCGCCCGCGACGTGTTCCCAGTCTCGGCGGTCCAGTGACTCGAGGTGGGCGACGACACCGCTCACCAGCGCGTCGCGGCTGCGGAAGTGATTGGACGTCGTGCCGACGGGGACACCGGCGGCCGTGTCGACCGCCTGGTAGGTGAGGCGCCGCAGGCCACCCTTGGCCAGTACCTCGATGGCCGCGTCCAGTACTTCGTCTCGTCTGCTGAGCATGCAGCAACTATAAATATAGTGCCACCACTACAAACATAGTAGCGTGGCAGCATGCCCAAGAAAGCGATCATCGTCGGCGGCGGCATAGGCGGTCTCGCCGCCGCCGTTCACCTCCAGGCCAGTGATTGGGACGTCGAAGTCCGCGAACGTGCTCCCGCGCCGCCCGGCACCGGCACCTCCCTCGGCCTGTGGCCCGGCGCGCTGCGGGCGCTCGACCAGCTGGGGGTCGGGCGGACGGCGCGGGAGCAGGCACGGCCCGCGGCCCGGGGCAACTTCCTGCGCGCCGACGGCCGTCTCATCGGGAACGTGGACTTCGCGGGCCTGCGTCGGCGTACAGGCGACACGGTGCACGTGATCGCGCGGCCGGCCTTGCTGACGACGCTCACCGCCGCGCTCGACGGGGGCGCCCTGCGCTACGGCCACCACGTCACCGACGTGCGGGCTCTGACGGACTGCTGTGACGTCGTCATCGCCGCGGACGGTCTGCGCAGCCGCGCTCGCTCGGTTCTCTTCGGCGAAGCGTACCGGCCCCGCTATTCGGGAGTGACCGCGTGGCACGGCACCGTGGACCTCGATACCGAGGCCATCAGCGAGACGTGGGGGCAGCGAGCGCGCTTCGGTGTCACCCCGCGTGCGGGCGGCCACAGCAACTGGTTCGCCTGCGCTCCCGCACCAGAGCGCATCCCCGCACCCGGCGGCGATCTCGCGGCGCTGCACAGGCACTTCGGGTCGTGGCACCCGGGTGTGCGCCAGGTGCTCGACCGAGTGGCGGAGGGCGGCGGCTCGGGCATCTCCCGCAACGACCTGTACGACCTGGCCGGGCCGCTCCCCAGTTATGCGAGCGGACGCATCGCACTGATCGGTGACGCCGCTCACGCGATGACGCCCGACCTCGGCCGCGGGGCCTGCGAGGCGCTGATAGACGGCGTCACCCTGGCCCGTGAACTCACAGCCCGGACCCGTGTCGAGGACGCCCTCAACGCCTACGACGCGGCCCGCCGCCGCCCCACCCAGCGACTGGCCCGCGCCGCCCGACTGATGAATCGCGCGGTACACACCAGCCGCCCCCTCGCCCCGGTGCGAAACGCAGCGATGCGCTGCTTCCTGGCGGTCAGCCGACCGCCAGCCTGACACAGAGAGCAGGGCCCCGGGCCTGCGGTCGAGGGGAGTCGGGGCCGTGCTTACGACTTGGCGAGGCAGTCTTCCTCGCGACCGGTGATGCCGCCGAAGAGTTCGCCGTTGCCGCCCACCGCGGCATCACCCTCTGGTCACCTGCTCTGGACAGCCGGTCGGCGATGCCCTGCTTTCACCGCGTTCACGGACTTGGCCTCCGCAGCATGGCGGCGGAAGGCCCAGGGCTTTGTCGAGTGTCATGACGGCTCGCGGCATGAGTGACTCAGGCCTCTACGCCACCACCGGGCCTTGCGGCTCGCCGGACCCGGACAGAGTCGAGGGCAATGAGTCCTGCTCCGATGGGGCGAGGAGCCTGCTCGCCCCTGAATTGACACACAGTGACGCACTCCGTCGACGTTATGGCTGGATCCTGTGCTCTCGGACATCGGCTCCGCGCGGCGGCAACCGACACCGACATGATCCACGATGCCGACCAGTACCCGGCCCTGCGGGATCTGCCCGCCCACATGCCCCCTCCTCTCGGGCGCATCCGCCCCACCGAGGCCGTCGCCGCCCGTCTGGCCCGCGCCGTGGAGCAGCGGCGCACCGCCGTCTGCTGCGCAGGCGTCCCGCCTCGCTGGCTCATCGCACGGTCTTTCGTGAGGAAGCCGGCCGGGTGGCAGCGGCCGGCGGCGGGGCGAGGCTACGTACTGCGCATCCGCTGCGACGCCGAAGCCGCCGGGCGCCGCGTCATGATCGGAACCCAACTGCACGGCCACACCCAGTGGTTCGGCCTTGACGAATGCCATCTGAAGCCGTGGGGGCTGTCCACGCCCGCGGTCGAAGAGGTCCGCCGTCTGCGCAGCAGCAGCTCCGGGGCCTCTTTCCCGCACCGCGCCGCGCCGGCCCGCTCCGATGCCGCGGTGCGGCCGGTGGCCCCGCCCCAGGCGGCGGACGACCGCCACGCTGTGTTCGCGGCGCTGCGCAAGGCCGTCGAGTGTGAGCACACCACCAGCGACCTGCGCCACTGCCTCACCCAGGCAGAGGCCACCGCCCGCGGCGGCGCGAGCGCCGAGGAGAACGAGCTGCTGCGCCACGCCGCCGATCTGCTGCTGGCCAGGGAACGCGGGGTGGGCGTCAGCGCCCCGCCCTCCCCCGCGCCGCGGGGGCATCTCCCGTACCGCGCGTACAGGAAGAAGCCGCGCGGGGCAGGCGGCCGAGGCGGTCGCCGACCTCCTGGACACGCTCGATCGACGCCGCAAGTCACCTGCGTCCCGGCGAGCAGCAGCGCCTGGTGGCCCAACTGAAGGACAAGGCCGAGGAGGCCGGGTTCTGGCTGACCCGTCAGCAGCGCAGATGGATCAGCGCCTGGGACAAGCGCACCCAGCCAGCGCCCGCAGCGCCCAAGACCAAACCGACGACGCGGATCTCCGTCTTACCGGCGGCCGCCGTGGAGGCCCCCGCGCGCCCAGCGGCAGTTGAGCGACGCACGCGCGGCGACGCACACCGCCCGCCCGCCGCAACCGCTGTCCCCGCCGACGTCGACGCCGTGGCGGACGCCGCACGCGACGTGCTCGAGCACACCGCCCGGCTCGGCGCGACCATCAGCTGGAACGGGCTGTGCGAGCAGGTCAAAGGACTGGCTGAGCTGACCGAAGTCCAGCAGCGCCAAGCCCTGAGGACCGCGTCCCGCTTCCGCTCCGCCCATCCCCTAGCAGCCCTGATCACCACCGGCGACGGGACGCCACACCCGCACTCCCGGCCCCTGGCAGGACAAGGCGACGGGCCGACCGTCCAGGCGGCCTGGCAAAAGGCCGTGGCCGACACCCACGAACCTCCCTCCTACCGGCCCGGTCTCCTGCGCGCCGGCAGACTTGGGTATGGGGCGGGTGAACGCCTGCTGCACAGCTCGCTCGAGGCCGTCTCCGACGATGCCCATGCGGGGCTCTCCTTTCATGTGGCGCAGGAGACCGCCGTGCGGGTGCTACGGATGGCCGGCTTGGACGTGCTGAAACGGTATCGCCGATTCGATGCCCCGTGGACGGTGGGGTGTATGTGGTGCACCGTCACGTTCTGCGCCCGGCTGTCCGATGTCGTTCTGGCGCGGGCCACGTGTTGGGTACTCCTGGCGAACCCGTCCGGTCTGTCTAGTGCTGTGACCGCATACGTTCGCCGGGTTGGTGGACCGGTGATCAAGAGGGCGTTAAGTCCGTTTCTGATATTGGCCGTGTCCGGGTTGTTCGAGGAGCCCTTGGCGGACGAGTCGGCCCAGGCGGGAGCGGGTGACGTTGATCGAGGGCTCATCGGTGGGCAGGCCAAGGTGTTCGTGCAGATCGCGGACGCGGATCACCTTTCCGGGGTACTCGTTGAAGGCGGTCACGATGCGCTGGTGGACGGTGGTGCTCTGCGCGGGGGCCGGTTCGTGGTCGGGTGGGGCGAGGCCGTCGATGACCTTGCGGGTGGCGGCCAGTTCGGCCAGGCGGGCCTCGGTCTCGGCCAGGGCGGTGGTGAACTGCTCGATCTGTTCGCGCTGGTTGTCGGCGCGGGCGGCGGTCTCGTCGTGCTCGGCCTGCAGCAGCCGCAGGAGTTCGCAGACGTTCACGCGGCCAGCTCCACGTTGTCCCGCCAGGCGGGGCTCGGGACGGTGAGGCGCCGGAGCATACCGGCGGTAGCGGCCCAGTAGACGCGGGAGGCGGCGTTGTCGGGCCGGTGGTCGTAGTCGCGGGCCAGGCGCCGGTGCAGCATGAGGGTGCTGTTGACCTGCTCGACCACCCACCGCTTCGGCTGAGGGACGAAGCCCTTGCCCTCGTCGGCGGGGTTGCGCCGGACCACCTCGACGGCGATGTCGTTCACGGCCCCGTGGATGATTACGGCGTCCTTGAACCCCTGGTCGACCAAGACCTTCTCCAGGCGCAGCCTGCACCGCTCCACCGCCTGGTCCAGCAGGGCGATGCCGGCCTCGTTGTCGTGCGCGGAGGCGGGCAGGACCACCACGCCGATGATCAGGCCCAAAGCGTCCACGGCGAGCCCGCGCTTCCTGCCGGGCGTCTTCTTGTTCGCGTCCAGTCCCGTCGTCGTCTTCGGCACCCCGGCCGCCACGCGGACGGACTGCGTGTCGATGATCACCGGGGACGGGTCCTCTAATCGTCTGGCCCGCTCCCTCACCTGGCAGCGCAGGATCTCCTGGATCCGCTGGTCAGGGCCGTCCTGGCGCCACAGGGTGAAGTAGTAGAACACCGCAGACCAGGCCGGGAGGTCGTGCGGCAGGAGCCGCCACTGACAGCCCGTCCGGTTCTGGTCGAGCAGCGCGTTCACGACCTCGCGCAGGTCGCAGGAGCCCGGGTCCCCGGTCGTCGACCGCGCCACCCGCTCCTGCTTCCACGCGGTGACCAGCGGCTCGAATCAACGACCTCTGCTCCTCGGACAAGTCAGTTGCGTACGGCATCCGTTCCATGCCCGCGACCCCATCATGCACACGACATGACGTGAGGACGGAACTGTCCCATCACCCACGAACGGGCGACACCAGACCATCCCGAACGGGACTTAAAGCTCTCTCAGTATGAATATGCCGATCAGTTGGGCCGCACGACGACCAGTACCACGAACGAGCGATCATGAACCGAGTGGGGCGGGACGTAGCGCCCTTTCAGGGGCTGTTGCGGCGCGGAAGGCGCTGGGGCTCACGCCCCGGTGGCGTTTGAAGGCGGCGCTGAAGCCGAAGGCATCGGCGTAGCCGACAGACTTGGCGATCAGAGCGATGGAGGAGTCGGTGTCGGACAGGAGTGCCTCGGCTTCGTCCATACGGCATTCGGTGAGGTAGGTCAGCGGTGGGCGACCCATCACCTCGGTGAAGCGTTTGGCGAACAGCGCTCGGGAGACACCGGATTCGGTGGCGAGCGCCTCTACCGTCCATCCCTTGGAGGGCCGGGCGTGGAAGGCTTCGAGGGCGGGGGCGAGGACCGGGTCGGCCAGGCCGCGGTACCAGTCGGGGGCTTCCGAGCCCGCCCGGTCGAACCAGGTGCGCAGCGTACACACCAGGGCCCAGTCCAGCAGTCGGTCCATCAGAGCCTGGGAGCCGGCCGAGCGCAGGGCGGCGTCGGCGGCGGCCGTCTCCAGCCAGGCGCAGACCTCTGTGTCCTCGTTGATCACGAGTACGGGCGGCAACGCGCGGAGCAGTCGTTCATGGCGATGGCCCGAGGCGCGGTAGGCGCCCACGATCAGCGCGGTTGCTCCGTCCGGTTCGTTGCCCCAGCGGATGCCGCCGAGGTCTTGGGCAGTGCATTCGGCATCGGCTGCGAAGCACGCGATTTCGTACTCGATGTGTGGGCGGTCGAGGGTGGCCGGCTGGTCCACGAGGTGAAATGTGTCGGGGCTGCGCACGATGGCCGTGTCGCCGACGCCGACCGCTTGTTCGGCACCGTCGGGCAGCAGCAGGACGCCACCGCCCCGCAACACGCTGACCATCGTGAGCGGGGCGCCGTCGGCGAAGCGGATGCTCCAGGGCGCTTCCAGCACGGCGTGGCTGACGACCGAGCCCTCGGCCCGGATGCCACTGAGCAGCGCACTCAAAGGATCCACGGATGCCATCGTAGACGAACTCCTATGCAGCGGAGCGTTTCTCCCATGGATCATCTAATCGATCACGGGTGTACTGGACTGGTCGAACTGACCGAGACCAGCCAGGAGAAACCGTGTCGCACCGCAGCAGCGCTGCCAGGACCGCCCTTGTGGTCATCGCACACCATCGGGCCGATTCCCTCACCGCGCACACCGCCCGCCGTACCGCCGCGCGACTCGAGATCGCCGGATACCGCGTCGACCTGCTCGACCTGCACGCCGAAGGGTTCGACCCGCGGATGAACGTGGCGGACCAGCCGGACTGGGGCAACCGGGAGAAGCCGTACTCGGACGAAGTCCAGGCCCATATGCAGCGTGTTCTCGACGCCGATGTCGTCGTCGCTGCGTTCCCCGTGTACTGGCAGAGCGTGCCCGCCCTCCTCAAGGGCTGGATCGATCGCGTGTGGAACTACGGATTCGCCTACGGCCGCAGCAAGCCCCGCCTAGCGGGCAAGCGCATGCTGTGGCTGGGCCTGGCCGGCGCCACCTCCGACGACCCCATCACAGAGGGAATGCAGACCATGCTGGAGACCAACCTGAGCGAGGGCATCGCCTATTACTGCGGATTCTCCTACTCCTCCGTCGCCCTGCTTCCCGACGCCGAGGAGCGCCCACAGCGCATTGATGCCGAGGGCAATCTGCTGGTCGGCGACGCGGTTGCGGGAGCCGAGCGCGAGGCGCAGTATGCCGAGTTCGACCGCCGCGCGCGGAAGGCCGTGGAAGGGTTCCTTACGGCGGAACTGGTGGCGGCCTGAGGACGGGCGCAGGCTCCCGCGCTGCCAGGTGCCACTCAGACCCAACCTGATCGACACGACGGCCCGCATCGACGAAGCGGCGATGCGGGCCGGACGGGGCTCTCTACCAGAAACGGACTTAACGACCTCTAATAGGAGGGGTGGCTCCTTCCGGTCGCGGTACTGTCCTGCCATGCCCTGATCAGCCGATGTTGGCCTCTCCCAGCCCCCCCGTCACCGCGGATGACCTTGACCTTGCCGTGCAGCTTGCTGTGGCAGTCCTTCGCGAGGCGCCCCCAGCTGCTTGGGAAGGCAAGGCCGGTTCGCTGGAATGGGACTGCTGGGAAACCGTCGAGCACCTCAGCGACGACCTCTTCGCCTACGCTGCGCAACTGGGTCCCAAAACACCGTCCCTGGACGGCGAGGTGCCCTTCGTATGGGAGAGCCGACGGCCCGGCGGCCCAGCGAACGCCATTCACGCGAACCGCAAGGCGGGGCCCGCCGGCCTACTGCAGGTCCTAGAAGCGAGCGGCGCGCTGCTGGTCGCCATGGTGCGCACGACGCCTCCGCAGACTCGCGCTCACCACGTCTTCGGCGTCTCGGACCCCGAGGGCTTCGCGGCGATGGGGATCGTGGAGACCCTGGTGCACACGCACGACCTGGCACAAGGACTCGATCTCGCATGGAGCCCGCCTGCCGGTATGGGTCCAGTGGCGACCGCTGACCGCTCGCACGGCCGGTCGGCGCTCACCGGCCCCCTGTGCGTTCAGTGCGCCGCGCCGACCGGGACGAGAGAGAACAGCTGACTCGGTTGGTCGGCAGCCCGCGACTGGACGAGGAAGGCGTGGAACGTGTCCGCCGGATCCTCGAACGGACCGGGGCCCGCGACACCGTCGAACGCATGATCGTCGACCACTGCGGGGACGCTCTCGCCGCCCTCGACCGCGCCGGCTTCCCACCCCAGGTCGCGTCCGTCCTGCGCCGTATCGCCACCCACACAGTCCACCGCACCACGTGAGCGGATGCACGGTGTTTTCGCCGGCCCCGACGAACAGGAGGAGCGGTGAGTAGCCTCGCGCTCGACACACTGCCGTTCTACTGCCCGATCCCGCCCGCCATCCATCCGGACGTCGACACCGTCGAACGCCGCGCCCATGCCTGGATCGACGAGTCCGGGCTGTGCCCGACGGCGGTGGCCCGCGCCTGGACCATCGGCACCAAGAGTGCCGAGTTCTACGCCCGCTTCGCACCCGCCGCCGATCCCGATCGCCTATGGATCACCGCCTGCTGGGTCTGCTGGGGTTTCGCTTTCGACGACGCGCGCTGCGACGAGGGACCGTTGGCCGCGGATCCGGCCGGCTTCGCCGCGCCGGCCGGGACCGTGCAGCGCGCCCTGGAGGTCCCCGGCCCCCTGCACGCCGACGATCCGTACGTCGCCGCACTGCACGACCTCGGCGAACGCTTCCGCGCCTGCGCGGGCCCGGTGCAGAACCGGCGCTTCCATCAGGCCCACCGCGCGTGGCTCACCGGCGTCCAGTGGCAGATCGGCAACCGGGCCGCCCGCCGGATGCCCGATCTTGACGACTACCTGAGCATGCGCCTGCACTCGGCCGGCGGCGAACCCACCTATGCCATGCTGGAGATCGCCAACGGCATCGACGTACCGGCCGCCGAGATGGACTCCCCCGCCGTGTGCGCGCTGACCGAGATGGCGATCCTGGTCGCCGCCCTCGACAACGACCGCCACTCCCACGCCAAGGAAGCCGACCGCGACCAGACCGACCAGAACATCATCTCCGTCCTCACGGCACAGGACGTCCTCTCGCCCCGGCAAGCTCTCCGCGAGGCCGTCGCGCTGCGCGACAGCGTGCTGGACAGGTTCCTCGCCCTGCGTGCCGATGTCACCCGCACTGCCAGCGCCGAGTTGCGCCGCTACCTCGACGACCTCGGCCACGGCATCCGCGGCAACATCGAATGGGGTCTGCGCTTCCCGCGCTACCACAGCCCCCGCCACGCCCTCCGCGGCCCCCGCAGCGTCACGGCCCCCGAGGACCTCCCCTTCACGAACCGGCCGCTGACCGGCGGCCGTGACCCGCAACGCCTGCCCACCATCTCCTGGTGGTGGCAGGATCTCGCACCCTGACAGCCACACATGCCGTCCAGCCTCGCAGCCGCCATTGACGACGAGGAGCTTGCCCAGGCGGCTCATGGCAAGCCCCCGCGCCGCCACAAGACTTGGCGCGGCCAGCTGCGCCAGCGTCCGAGCCAGCCGCCGCGTTCGAAGCCTGCGCCGCCTCTTCCTGGCGCACCTGCTCCAGACGCTGGCGCTTGGCCTGTTCCGCCCGCTTACAGCCCTTGTGGGGTGAGGTTGGCTGCTGGGTCGTCCATCGCGGCGTAGCCGTCGTCTAGCAGACCCCAGGCCTTGCATGCGTATAGGAGCTGGAAGACCTGGTGTCCGTTGAGGCCGTGCAGTTCGCAGAAAGGCGTGATGGTCACATAGTTCGTCGCCTCTGCGGCGGTCTGTTCGTGGAACCACTCCACAAGAGGCTCGTGTAGGGCAGCGAAGTCAATGGCCATGGACGTGCTAGCTCATCTGGTACAGAACTTCTGAGCGTAGAACCCTGGCCCGGACATTGACCCGCGCTCAGCTCACCTCGGGGCGCGGCGCGTAGGCGGTCCTTCGAAGGGGTCGAATCCGAGCAGCTCGATCTTGCGGCGGCGGGTGGACTCCCGTGTCCGCCACTCGTCGCTGACCGGGTAGATCAGGCCGAGCCCGGCCGCGGGCGGTGCGTTCTGGTAGTCGGCTCTCGGGCAGTCGGCGACGTGGGGGCACTCCTCCAGGACGCGGTTGCACAGGCCGCACAGGCAGGCCCCTGACCAGGCCGGTTTCGTGGTCGTGGTCGACCACGGCGCCGGGGTAAAGGCCGCACAGGTGGCAGTCGGGGCCGCGCAGGTCGACGAGCGCAGCACGCATACGCCGCACCGAGGCCGTACGGGCTCGTGGCGGCGGCCAGCAGTGCAGCAGTTCGTAAGGTCCTGCAATACAGCGTTCCCGCTTGGGCACCAGGCCGGGATCGATCCCCGGGCCAGCCCGAGTCACAGTCCAGGTGGCCTCCACCCCGCCCCAGACGACGTCAGCGTCTACCCGGCCGCCTTTCCGCTCCCGCGGCCCGTCACCGGCCTCGATCCATTCGCAGTGCTTCCGGTGCGACCAGGCACCGGCGCCTGCGTCCTTGCCGCACAGCAGCTCGTCGCGGGCGAGATGGTGACGGCCGTCGCTACCGGTGAAGGCAGGGGTCGTGCCTGACAGGTTGAAGAAAAGGCGAGGCAGACGGCAGGGGCCGGACGCGGCATCGATGACCAGTTGCTCGACGTAGGGCAGCCCGTGGTGGGCCCAGCGCCACAGGAGCTTGGCTCGGCGGTACGGCGTCAGATCATCCAGGGTGGGCACGGAGGGATGGTGGCGCACGGCACTGACATCACCTCCGCGACGACCGTGCCGGGCGGATGAGACGGGCCGACCCATACCCTGGCGGTGGAGTCCACCTTTCAGGTGGGTCTTTGGTTGGCCGGTGCCCTTGCCACCCGCATTGCGCGGATTGGGCGCCGGCCGCTTCTATCGGCTTCCCACGCCCTCGCTGGCGCCGAGCAGGTCTGCGGCTACCAGTGAACGACGCCGAGAGCCCCGGTCCAGCCCCTCAACCACGGCCGGGTGATCTTCCCCCAGCGGCCGTGACGACCCGCTGCGGTCCCGGGGTTCCATGACCATGAAACAGGCACTCACTCTCGTTGCCGCCCTGGCCGTTCTCACCGGCGCCGCGGCCACGCCACAAGCTTCTGCCGCACCCCCTCACCACAAGCCACCGCTCCAGACCGCCAAGCCGTGCACCACCACGTGGGAGGTAACGGGGCGGAAGGTGGCCGTAAGAAGACTGGCATGGAACGACGGCCCTGTCGCGACGACCACCAGCCCGGTACACCACTACCTGCACCGCGGACACCGGGTGACCTCCTGCAACGTCGCGATTGCCCGAACCAAGAGCGGGCCGGCCTACCGCAAATGCGGCAAAAGCGGGAACCTCTGGCGCATCGTGCCGGGCGGTCAGGTACCCCAGACCTGCCTGAAGCGGGTCCGGTAGGGCGGAACAGCAGTCGGTGCTGAAGGCTGCCGAGTGACCGTGTCCTTCCCGGCCGGCGGTCTGGCAGTGCGCAGCGTGGAAGGCATCCGTGCATGACGTGGCCCTTGTCTGAGCCGATGCTCACGGTGGCCGTGGACAGCCCTGCCCCGCCCGCTGGGCACGCGGCGGAGCCGAAGTGGGACGGCTACCGCGCGCAGCTCGCCGTGCATGCCGGCGGGCGGGTGCTGCTGCGCTCCCGCCAGGGCACGGACATGACCGGCTCGTTCCCCGAGACCCGGGCCGCCGCCCTGGGGCAGCTGCCCGCGGACACCGGCCTGGACGGGGTTATGTGACCTGTAGACGTGTCTCAGCTCGTTGGTGTCTCACACTCCCCGGACTGGCATCGTCCAACCGCATCGCCCGCGGCAGGGCAGGAACGGACGCACGGTGGTGTAGCGGTTGGCCAGCTGGCGGCGCATCTCGGTGTCGGCCTCGCCGTCGCCCCGGCACCCGTTCGTCCCGCAGCCGCGCGGCAGAAGTGGCGGGGTTCTGTCTGTGGACTCCAGTCGCGGGCTTTGATCGGAACGTCCTGGAGGTGTGGCGAGGCGGGGCGCGCGGCAGTGCGATGGGTCGCTGACCTGCGTATTGCTGCCTAGGAAAATTCTTTCCCATTGTCGGTTTCGGCGGCAAGGCAGACCCTTGGGGTGTCGCTGCGCGCCGCGGCATCGTTCGCCGGAGGCGACACCCGACCGGGAAGCACAAGGTCAACAACGTTCTCTGGAACCGTGATCTCCATTGTGACTTCACGTAGGGCTGGCGCGCGGGAACGGATGCCTTGCAGGCATCAGGAACGACCAGAGAATGCGCATCTCCAAGGAAGACGTAAGGCAGGTAAGGACGCCCCATGACCGTTCCTCCCACGTCCCGTCGCCCCCGGTCCCGCGTCACGCGGCGCGGCCTGATCGGCGCCGCAGGCGCATTAGCGGCAGGCGCTGCGTTCACCCCCGCCGCGACGGCGGCCACCAAGCCAAAGCCCATCAACGCCGACACCTCGAAGGCAGACACAACCGTGCAGCGCAAAATCAATTTTGATCGTGATGGTCTGACCCTGGTGGGTGACCTGTTCACTCCCGACGGCTTCAACGAAAACGGTCACTACCAGGCGGTCATCGTTCAGGGCTCGCTCAGCTCGGTGAAGGAGATGATGTCCAGCACCTATGCGCGGAAGTTTGCTGAGCAGGGCTTTGTCGCGCTGGCCTTCGACTACGCCCACTACGGCGAGAGCGCCGGCGCGCCGCGTCAGTTCGAGTCTCCAGCCGAGAAGCTGAGCGATCTCCAGGCCGCCGTCACGTACCTGAGCGAGCAGCCGTACGTGGATGCCGTCGGCATGGTCGGCGTGTGCACCTCGGCCAGCAACGGCACCTACCTTGCCGCAGAGGACCCGCGCGTGAAGGGCTTCGCGACGGTCGCGGCCTTCCTGGCCGATGAGGACACGTTCAAGCTCACCTACGGCGAGGACGGGATTACCCGGCGTCTCGCGGACGCCGACGCCGCCCGTCACAAGTTCGAGCGCACGGGCAAGGCGACGATCATCCCGGTGTACAGCGAAACCGACCGGAAGGCCGCCAACTACAGCCCGAGGCCCGGCAATTACGACTACTACACCAACCCGGCACGCGGAGGTGTCCCCCAGTACAAGAACGAGTTCGATGTCTCGTCCTGGGACACGTGGTTCTCCCTCGACCCGCTCAGCCAGGCCCCGAAGGTCACGACACCGACGATGGTGGTGCACTCCGACGGCTCAGCGTTCCCGGCCAAGGCGAAGGCACTCTACGAGAGCGTCCAGGGCGAGAAGGAGCTCGTGTGGGCCGACGGAACCCACTACGACTACTACGACTCGCCCGCACAGATCGACAACGCCGTCGCGAACGTGACGCGGTTCTTCCGCGCCCACCTGGTCTAGGCCCTCGCCGCCAGCCCCACCCGTACTTCGCTCCGGCAGAGTCGCGTCCGCCCCCCCCTCTTGACCCGGGCGCGGTTCTGCACAGGGGCGACAATGAGAGATGTGAGCGTGAGCGCGAAGAACCCGCACCTGGAGGAGCTGGGCCAGTTCCTGAAGGCCCGCCGCAGCGAGCTCAGCCCGGCCGCGCTCGGTCTGCCCCCGGGAGACCCTGGATCGCGGCGTGTGAGCGGCCTGCGCCGGGAAGAAGTCGCCGCGCACGCCTCGATCAGCCAGGACTACTACAGCCGCATCGAACAGGGCCGTCTCGCACCCTCCCCACCGGTACTCGACGCCCTCGCTCACACACTGCGCCTCACACCGGTCGAGCGCACCTACGTCGAAGGGCTCGCCCGACAGGCCGACCGACGCACCTCACCCAGACGCCGGCCAACGCCGGTGCGACCGCAGATCCAGCGCCTCCTGGACCAGCTGACCCTCACGCCTGCGTTCGTGGTGGGGAAATACCTCGACTACCTCGCCTGGAACCCCCTCGCCGCGGCGCTGCTCATCGACATCGACAAGATGGCCCCACACGAGCGCAACTACGTCCGGATGCTATTCGCCGACCCGCGCATGAAGGACTTCTACGACGACTGGGAGGGCATGGCCCGTACCGGTGTCGCCCTCCTGCGCATGCAGGCCGTCGACAACCCCAAGGACCCACGGCTCGTGAACCTCGTCGGCGAACTCTCGGTCGGCTATCCCCTCTTCCGGCAATGGTGGGCAAGCCGCCACGTCGCCAGCCAGAACTTCGGCAGCAAGACCATCCACCACCCCGACCTCGGCGAGTTCACCTTCGACTGGGACAGCTTCTACTGGAGCGGAGACCCCGACCAGCACCTCACCGTCTGGTCACCCGCCCCCGGCTCCCCCAGCGAGGAGAAACTCCGGATCCTCAGCTCATGGATCGAACCATCCGCCACCACCGAAACATCACCACCAGACGAAACGGATCATGACAGGACTGCCACATAGTGGTTGCGGTGTCTGACGAGCCGCCGACAGGCGGTTTCGCCGGATCAGAAGGGGCCGTTCAGTTCGCTCAGCGTGCCCATGACCTGTTCCACGAGCGGGACAGTGGGGTCGTCCCGTCGTCGCTCGTCCAGGCGTCGGTGGCAACGTCCAAGCAGGCGATCGCTGACGCCGCGACTGCCTGAGCACAAAGGCCGTTGGCGGGTTCGGAGCCACCGCCGAGACGGCGGGAGATCTCCGGCACGGCCAGGATCGGATCTTCTGCCCCAACGGAACGACTCCGCCGTTCGGTCTGGGCAAGCTCCTCCTGCTCAAAGACCGCCTCGGCGACATCCGGCAGGCGGTCGTCGGAGCAGGCTTTCAGGCTGGCTGCCAGGCGCTCGTGCCTGGTGTTGCCCTCGCTGGACGAGGGAAGGCCCAGGCGCTCGCACAGCGCCGGCAGTTCCTTCTCGGTATAGCGCCGGTACAGCGTGAGGAGCACGCCGTCGATCAGGCTCCGCAACCGCGCCATGTCCATCTGTTCCCCCACCCCATGATGATGAGCGACGCCCGGACACGATTCCACCCTGCCAGTTCACCTTGCCCAGCAGCCAAATTGGCAGTGCGCACCGCGCCTCTACCTTGATTTGCATGTCACACGAAGCGATACACGGCACGCGGGAGCGGATCGGACGCCACCTCGGCATCTGGCGCGACGTCGTCCTCGTCGAGCGTCGCAGCCCGGTCATCACGTAGACCGGCGGCACGCGCACCCAGCCCGAACAGTTCACGGTTTCCTGAATTCAGGAATCCATGTACTGTCGTGCGGTGCTGACTGTTGCCTCCGACATCGACGTGCTGGCCCGCTTCGGGCGGGCCCTTGCCGATCCGATCCGCTGCCGCCTCCTGCTCGCCCTGCGCGAAGCCCCGGCCTACCCCTCCGACCTGGCCGAAGCGCTGGGAATTTCCCGCACCCGGCTGTCGAACCACCTTGCGTGCCTGCGGGACTGCGGTCTGGTCGTCACCGTGCCGGACGGCCGCCGTACCCGTTACGAACTGGCAGACGAACGCCTCGGTCACGCGCTGGACGACCTGCGCAGCGCCGTGGTGGCCGTCGAATCCGATCGCACGTGCGCCGACGCAGAGGACAAGGGATGCTGCTGATGACCGCGATATCCCTGGGGCCCTCCCCGGCCCGCCGTGATGCGCTCACCCGCCGGATACGGCTGCTGGTTGCCGCGACCATCATCTACAACGTCATCGAGGCCGTCATCGCCCTGACCGCCGGCACCCTGGCCTCCTCGACTGCACTGCTCGGTTTCGGCCTCGACTCCGTGATCGAGGTCTCCTCCGCTGCCGCGGTCGCCTGGCAGTTCTCCGCCTCCGAGCACCACGTCCGCGAGGCACGGGAGAAGACGACACTGCGGATCATCGCGGTGTCGTTCTTCGCGCTCGCCGCTTACGTCTGCGTCGACGCGATCCGGGCCCTCACCGGCACGGGCGAGGCCGAACGCTCCGTCCCCGGCATCGTGTTGGCCGCCCTGTCCCTTGCGGTCATGCCGTTCCTGTCTGCCGCCCAGCGCAAGGCCGGACGCGAACTCGGCTCCGCCTCGGCGGTCGCCGACTCCAAGCAGACACTGCTGTGCACCTACCTGTCCGCCGTGCTCCTGGTCGGCCTGGTCCTCAACGCGACCCTCGGCTGGTCCTGGGCCGACCCCATTGCCGCCCTGGTCATCGCAGCCATCGCGGTGAAGGAGGGCCGCGAGGCATGGCAGGGCAAGGGCTGCTGCGCGGCCCCCGCCATGGCAGTACCCGATGCGAGCAGCCAGGCGGATCCTTGCGGATGCCGCCCGGGATGCGAGTGCTGCAGCTGATCCGCAGAGCCACAAAGAGCCCGCCCCTAGCGGCCGGCCGCCATCCCATAGGGATCAGTGGTCTGCTCAGAGCAGTGTGGTGATGTGGCGGACCGCGTCCCGGGCCGGGCGGCCCACACCGATCAGGGTGGCGGAGGCGGTCCGGTCCAGTCGCCGTAGCCGGGCAGGTGCAGCCGCGGCTCGCCCAGGGTGCGGGTGCCGTCGGTGGGGATGCGGCCGCGGGGGCCGCGCAGGTTCAGCGGGGCGAGGTGGGACAGGGCCGGACGGAAGCCGGTGCACCAGATCACCGCATCGACGTAGCTCAGATCTGGGCGCCGGAGTGCCCGCCGCCGACCACGATCACGTGTTGACCGATGAAGTCGGCCGGCGAGCGGTAGTTCACCATGTGCAGCTGCTGTCCGCTGAAGAGGCTGCGGCCGGTGACGGCGGGAAGGAAGGGCCGCGACCAGCTGCCGGTGGCGCTGATGACCGTTCGGGCCCGCCAGGTGCCGCAGTCGGCCTCGACCAGGAGCCGGCCTGCGTCGCGGCGCACGGCGTCCACACGCGTGCCGTGCTGGACGGGCAGGTCGTAGCGCTTCTCGTAGTCGGTGAGGTAGTCCACCACGTGCCCGGCATCCGGGTATGTCTCGCCCGGTTGGGCGGGCATGAGCCGGCCGGGCAGGGAGGAGTGTTCGGCCGGGGAGAACAGGTGCAGCGAGTCCCACATGTGCTGCCAGGACCCGCCCGGCGCCGGATCGGCGTCCAGGATCATGAAGTCGAGGCCGCGTCGGCGCAGGTGGTAGCCGGCGGCGAGCCCTGCCTGGCCGCCGCCGACGACCACCACATCCGTCTGCTGCGCCACGGGGCCGTCGTCACCGCGTCGGCGGCGAACTTGGCTCGCCATGCGAGCGCGACGTAGACCAGGCCGATCAGCACCGGGACCTCGATGAGCGGGCCGACGACGTTGGACAGCGCCTGGCCGGAGGTGACGCCGGAGGTGGCGATGGCGACCGCGATGGCCGGCTCGAAGTTGTTGCCCGCGGCGGTGAAGGCGAGGGTCGCGGTGTGGTCTTGCCCTGCAGGGCGAAGAGGATGACGATCGTGAACAGCAGCCCGTACAGCGCCCACGGGCCGATCTTCGTCAGGATCGTCGCCTCGTAGCCGGTACGGCCCAGCCTCTGCTCGTCGATGCGGCGGGTCAGGAAGCCAGCCAGCAGCGGAATGCCGAGGAAGATGATGACGTTCAGCGCGATGTGCCCCACGGACACGTCCAGGCCCTGGCCGTCGCCGAGGTTCATCCAGCGCGGCAGCAGGTCGAGGTAGAACCAACCGAGCAGGCCGAACGCGAGGAACTGGAACACCGAGTTGAGCGCGACCAGGACGGCGGCGGCCTCGCGGTCGCCGCAGGCGAGGTCGTTCCAGATGATGACCATGGCGATGCAGCGCGCCAGGCCCACAATGATCAGGCCGGTGCGGTACTCGGGCAGGTCCGGCAGGAAGATCCACGCGAGGGCGAACATCACCGCCGGGCCGACGATCCAGTTGATGACCAGCGAGGAGACCATCAACTTCTTGTCGCCGGTCACGCGGTCGAGCCGGTCGTAGCGGACCTCGGCCGGGACCGGGTACATAATGACCAGCAGGCCGAGCGCGATCGGCAGGGAGATCCCGCCGACCTCGATCTTCGACGAGTTCACCCGGACCTACGAGGCGAAATGGCCGAAAGCGGTGAAGAAGATCACCGAAGAGACCGAGGAACTGCTGGCCTTCTACGACTTCTCCGCCCAGCACTGGATCCATCTCAGAGCAACAAACCCGATCGAATCCACTCTCGGTTCGGTGAAGCTCCGGACCAAGGTCACCCGGGGCGCGGGCAGCCCGGCCGCGGCCCTGGCGATGGTGTTCAAGCTCGTGGAGTCCGCGCAGGAGCGTTGGCGGGCGGTCACCGCACCCCAACTCGTCGCCTCCGTCCGCGCCGGCGCAGTGTTCAAGAACGGCGGCCTCGCCGAGCGCCCCGAGGCGGCTGCGGCGTGAGCATCATGAGGGCCCGGACCATCAGCACCCCCCGGCTGGACCTGCTGCCGCTGCACGTCGAGCACGCCGAGGAGATGGCCGCGGTACTGTCCGATCCCGCCCTGCACACCTTCATCGGCGGCACCCCGGACACTGCCCAGGTCCTGCGGTCGCGCTACCAGCGCATGACCGCAGGCTCCCCCGACCCAGCCGTGGCCTGGCTGAACTGGGTGATCCGGCTGCGTGACGAGTCCTGCCTGACGGGCACCGTCCAGGCGACGATCAGCCCCGGCGTCCGCGGCGCCGTCGCGGAGATCGCCTGGGTGGTGGGAACCCCATGGCAGGGAAGAGGCATCGCCACCGAAGCGGCCCAAGGGCTCGCCGACTGGCTCAGCCAGCCCCCGGTGCACGCCATCATCGCGCACGTCCACCCTGAACACCGAGCCTCCGCTGCCGTCGCCGCAGCAGCCGGGCTCACGCCCACCGACGAATGGCATGACGGCGAGATCCAATGGCACCGGAGCGTCAGGCCGTAACCTCAGCGATCTACAGATCTTGACAATTGCTCGATCAAGGGCCCCGGAGCTGACGGAACTCCCCCATCGCGGCCAACGCCTGAGGCGCTCCGTCCCACGCCGATCCGTACTCGCCGTCGGGTATATGCCACTGGTAGACGAGCTGCTCGGCCACATCGGCGACATCGTCAGGGTCGGCGAAGGTGCGTTGGGACGGAGAGACGAGGCTACAAGGCGGACGTCGCGGATGCTGATGCCCCGGGCGCCGGTACGGCGCGGCCCACCAGATCAGCAGCATGTAGTGCTCTCGTGACGGTCCGTCTGGCGGTGCGGCCGCAGCGCGACGTCGGCCCGGACGGTGCCGGGCGGGCTGCCTCGGTCGGCCAGGGCCAAGTCCACGGCCCTACCTATGCCCAGTGCGGCAGCCCGTATTAACAGAGCTGGTGCCCGCCGGGCGGATCAAGCAGCACGAGCCCTACCACTACACAGCTGGACGGCTGCGGGGCTACTGCTGGCGGCTCGGGCGGACGTGACGATCTGACTTACCGCTCGTCAGGATGACGGTGTTCCCGCCTCCCGGGCGCGCCACAGCTCGGGCTCGCTCCGAAGCGAGACGACCTGTTCGTGCTCTTCGTCAAGGAGCCGCCGTGCGCCCTGCCCTACATCCTGGCCGCCGTCCTTCTCGCAGCACTGCCCACCGCGATCGCTCCCGCCGCGCAGGCCGCGCCGGCCGCCGACACCCTGCCGCTGACCGAAGCGGTAGCCCCGCTCCCCATCGCCGCGGGTAGACCGCACCGGCTACGACCGCGAGCAGTCCTTTCGGCGGCTGGATCGATACGGAACACGACGGCTGCAACACCCGCATGGAGGCCCCCCTCGAGGAAGCGGTGGAGCCGCCGGTGGTGACCGGCCGAGGCACCCTGACCGGGGGCCGCTGGTACTCCTGATACGACGACACCCTCATCGACGGCCCCCGCGGCATCGACATCGACCACCTCGTCCCGCTGGCTGAAGCACGGGACTCCAGAGCCTCCGCCTGGACCCGGCAGCGCCGCGTCACCTACACCAACTACCTCGACGGCCCACGCCACCTCGAAGCCGTCAGCGCCCGCTCCAACCGGCAGAAAGCCGACCAGGGCCCCACCACCTGGCTCGCGCCCGACAACCCCATTGAGCGCTGCCACTACCTGGCCACACCCCTGACCCCGGCCGACCGGCGGTTCCCGCACTACGGCGCGTATGGGGTCGTGATCAATGGGTGGTTCGGGTGAGGTCCTGAATCAGATCATCGAGGCGCGCAGGTGAGGTCCGGCGAGATAGCTGTCCGGGGTCTTGTCGTACCGTGTGGCGATGCCTCGCCCGGCTTTCAGCTTGTTGATCAGGCGCTCGACGGTGTTCCGCTCCTTGTACAGGTCCGCGTCGTAACTGACGGGCCGACCGCCCGCCGGAGCCTTTCTTCTTCCGGTTGGCGATCTGGTCCTTCTTCTCCGGAGTTACTGTCTTGATGCGGCGTTTTCGCAGGTGGGTGCGTTTCCATGGGATGAGTGTGCTTTGTCCCCAGCGACTGCGTCCGGGCGGGTGCGGGGACAGCCGACGGGCCCGCGTACCTGCACCTTCCTCAGGACGGAGATGAACTGCGGGCTGTCCGCGGCCTGGCACGCGGTCAGGACGCATCCCGGCCGCGTTGTGGTGGGCCCGGGCCGGTCGTGGAATCGATGCCCACCAGGGACAGGTCCACCTCACCCCGCTTCGCGGCATCCGTGATCAGGCACTCCAGCAGGGCCTCAAGGAGGCCGGTAACACGCCACTGCCGGAAGTGGTTGTGGACGGTCGACCATTCGCCGCATCTCCCGCCACTGTTCGCCGGTCTTGAACCGCCAGATCATGCCCTCGAACTGCTGCCGCAGCCGCTCGGGGTACGGGCCGTACTGGCCTATTGGCAGGAAAGGCGCTATCAACTTTCACTGGGCTCGATGAGTTGTTTGCGCGTCACGATCGGCTGCCCACCGGATCCGCCTTCCAGGCGGATCCGGTTCGGCAAGCTGTCAGGACGGCACCGCGGGGCAGCTGGTGCCCCGTGAGGGGACTGCCAGGTCGGTGAGATAGCTGTCCACGGTGTCCTGCATACACGGGCCGCTGGTGACGCTGCCGTGGCCGTGGCCTTCGTAGGTGAGGAGGACTCCGCTGCGGCCGAGCTGCCGGGCCACCGAGACCGCCCACGGGTAGCCGGTGGCGGGGTCGTGCAGCGCGTTGGACACCAGGATCGGCGGGGCACCGTGTGCGTCCAGGCGGTGCTGCGGGTTGGCGGTCGGCGCGCCCAGACACGCCGCTGCCATGTGGACCGGCAGCAGGTAAGGCAGGTCAGGCGCGGTCCTGTTCATCATGGCGACGAGCGAGGCGTACTCCTTATAGTCACGCACTGGCAGGCGCCAGTCCGAGCAGAAGACCGGGGTGGCCGAAGGCAGCGGCGCTATCGAGGTGGACGACGCGGGCAGCGGCTTGCTCGCGTCCATCCCCGCGATCGCCGTGGCCAGACCCGCGTAGTCGGCCACGTAGAACTTCTTGAACGCAATCTTGTTGACCAGGTCCGAAGACGACAGCGAGGTGCCCGGCTTCGCCGGGTCCTCCAGCTCGCCGCGCCCGGCACGGGCCAACAGACCCTGCCAGACGGCGCGAACGTCGCGGCCCCGTAGCGCGCAGTCCTTGGCGCCCTCACACCACTTCACGAACTCCTGGAATGAATCCTGTGCCGTGGCCGCTTCGGATTGCAGGAAGTCACGGGTGGTCGGGACGCTGTGGTCCATGACGCTCTCCAGCACCATCGCGCGCACGCGGCGCGGGTAGGTCTCGGCGTATTGCGCGCCGAGCAGTGTGCCGTACGAGCTACCGTGGAAGGTCAGTTTCCGCTCGCCGAGGGCGGCCCGGAGGGCGTCCACGTCCCGAACCGTCTGGGCGGTGTCGAGGTGGTCGAACACGGGGCCGGTACGGGCCCTGCAATCGGTACGGAGCCGCCTGTTGTAGGCCAAGGTCGCCTCGAAATCCGCCTGGCTCTTCATCTCTGGTGACGGCCGCTCGCCAAGCAAGTCGCCGGAGCAGGCCACCGGGTTGCTACCGCCCACGCCGCGCGGGTCGAAGCTGACGATGTCGAACCTGCGGCGGACCTCGGGGCTGAATCGGCTGATTCGGCCCACCACCGTCTCCACCCCCGAGTCGCCCGGCCCGCCGGGGCCGAAGACCATCGAGCCGACGCGCGCGCCGGGGTCGGCGGCCTGGCGGCGGGCCACGGCCAGGTCGAGCCTCGGCCCGTCCGGGTGGGCCCAGTCGACCGGCACCGAAAGAGTGGCGCACTCGGCTCCCGGCTTCGCCGAGTCGTCACACGGTTCCCACCGCAGGGTCCCTGTGGCAGACGGCGACGCGTAGACCGCGGGAGCGGCCGGGAGGCCGGCAATGGCGGCCAAGGCGGCTCCCACGGCCATGGTCGTGCCCCGCGCGGCGATGCGCCGCAGTGCGGATCTGCCCCTTAACGGCATGAATCCTCCTCGTAAAGAGAGCGGTTGTGCCAGGCGTGCGGTCCCGTCCGGTCACCGCCGTCACGTTAGGTGCACTGTCGACCATGCGGTGCCCCTGTCAGGGTCTTTTCCGGGTCGGGTCGGGGACCGCTCAGGGGCGACCGGGCCCAGGGTAAGAACGGTCAGAGGAAGGGCTTTGTCGCTGCCTCGGTCGGCCCGTCAATCAGGACGCAGACCTTCACAGGGAGGGAAACACCGTCAAGTGACTGATCGCCAAGCTCAAGGCCCCCCGCATGCGCAATACGACAAGACGCCCGCTCCGGAGCCCGGATCGCCCACCAAGGGCTGCTCCCGATGCTCCGCACCCTCGCCCCCCGGATCCGCATCGACCCCGGCCGGCGGACACTGCGGCTCGACCGCCCGCACGACCACGACATCACCATCACCCACGAGCACCCAGTGACGTTCACGTCAACCGACCGTCAGAACCTCGTCCTGGACGAGGCCGGGATCGAGGACCCGGTCGTCTTCGAGCAGCAGGCCGGCACTTCCAGCCTGTGCACATCTCCGAGATGTTCCACCTGGTACGCGGCACCGGGCACATCCTCGGATCCGTAGCGACTCCGGGTCACCTCCGCGATCCGGCGGGCGAGGTCGCCGATGTGGGGATCGTCGGCGGCGAGGTCGTGCGCGGCAAGAGCTGGTGGATCAGCATCGTCTGGTGCCTGCGCCTGGCGGCGCTTGGCTACCGCTGGTCGAATGCGGTGTTCAATCGCGACCTGAAGCAGCTGAATGCGCCGGAGACCACGGGCGGGGTCGTTGGGGTGCGACGTCGCGTCTGTTACCTTTCGCGCGACGGCCCGCCGCGTTCCGGGCGGAGGTGACGGGCTCAGCCGCCGACGGCCCGCGCGGCACGCCGCCCGGTGGATCAGTCAGGCGGCGTAACTGAGCACCGCGGGGCCTGCCGGGGCCGCAGTGGGGGCCACGGTCGCGTGCACGGGAAGCGGGGTGTGAACGGTGGGCGCGGGCTGCGCGCGGTTCCGCGTGAAGACGACGAGGCGCAGCACCGTGAACCGCGCGACACCGGCGAGTGCGGAGGCGGACAGGTAGACCAGCTGCTCCAGCACCGCACCGGGCGCAGCCACCATCTGCTGCAGGACAAGCATCGCCACGCAGGTCACTGCGTATGCGGCCGCTGCGGACCCGGCCGATTGCGCATGCTGGCGCCAGGTCGCGCGCCCGCCGGCGCCGAAGGTGAAGCGGGCGTGCAGCTCGGTGGCGAGGAGCGTGGAGACCACGGTGATCAGGGCGTTGGCCAAAGCCCAGGGAATCCAGGAGGCGAGGGCCGCCACGGCGAAGCTGGAGGTGATCCCCACCCCACCGCCTAAGAGCACGAAGCGGGCGAAGGCGGTGAAGGCGGCGGGCGCCGCCTGCTCCTGGCTCTGTGCTGTCTCCATAATCCGCCCCTTTTGATGGCTCACTCCGCGAAAACGCGGACCCCTCGGCCGGCGTGACCGAGAACTTCACTACCAATGGCGCCACTATGGCACATCGATGGTGCCACATCGAGCCCAAATGGCGCCAAGGGATGGACGTCAGTCACGAAAAACGCATGCCAGAGAATCACCACGGCTGTGATGCGCGCCCTAGGCGAGGTAGGGCTTTCCGGACTAAAGGGCCACATGGAAGCCGGGTGTAAGCGATGTCGAGGCCACGTTCGCCGCGCCGAAGCACTACTGCCTGGCAGTGACGGTTCCCCACGGCGGCGCGTTGCCGCGCCCCGACGCCGGGGCCGAAGGCGACGGCGTCGTAGCCCGCCCATCTCGCGACATCCGCATGGCGCCACATAGGCCACGGTGGCGTCGGGCGGCGCACCTTGGTGCCATTCCGCGCTCCCAGAAGCGCGTGAGCGTGCCTGGCGCCGCACTGACACGGGGCACCCTACACACGTTTTTCGCAGCTCAGGGTGATCGCCCTCAAGTCCGCGCCGCGCGAGGGGCCACTCGGCCTTGCATGTGGCGCCATCGCGATGCCATGATGGCGCCATGGACCTCACCCCGTATGTCGACAACCTCCGCCGCGAACTGGCGGTGGCCGCCGAAGCCGGCGGCGACGAAGCCCGAGAGCTGGCCGAGAGGCTCATCGCGCCCCTGGAGTCGGCGACCCGCCTGACTATGCTCAATGTGCTCTCCGCCGCCATGGACGAGATCACCCGCGAACTCGCCCCCGGTTCGGTCGACGTACGGCTGCGCGGGCTCGACCCCGACTTCGTGGTGACACCGCCACCCACCGACGGCGGCGCCCCCGCGGAGCCGACCGCGCCCGTCGAACCTCTCAGGACCACGGCCTCGGCCCCGGCCGACGGCGACGAGGGCGGCACTGCCCGCGTCAACCTACGCCTGCCGACCTACCTCAAGGCCCGTGCCGAGGAGGCCGCGAGCCGCGAGGGCCTGTCGGTCAACGCGTGGTTGGTGCGCGCCGTATCGGCCGTGGTCGACGGCAGCACCCGGCCGCGCACGACGGAGAAGACCCAGACAGTCGGACAGAGCTTCACAGGCTGGGTGCGCTAGCCCCGCCTTCCCATCAGCACCACTTCACCCACACCACGTCCCACCAGCGGGGACGGCTCATGGACTCAAGAGGACGGGACAGCCATGCCTTCTTTCGACACTCCCGAAACGATCTCGGTCACGGCGCGCGTGGAGGCCGGTTCCATCCAGCTCACCGCGGGCGACCGCCGCGACACGGTCGTCGATGTGCGGCCCCGCGACCCGAAGAAGGACCTGGACGTACGGGCGGCCGAGCAGACCGAGGTCACCTACGCGGGCGGCGTACTGACGATCAGGACACCCAAGGGCAATCTGCTCGGGCTCGGCCGCACCGGCACGGTCGACGTGACGGTCGAACTGCCCGCGGGCTCGCGTATCGACATGACCGGCGCCTGGGCCCAAGTGCTCGGCGAGGGCCGGCTCGGCGAGGTCAGTGTGAAGACCTCGTCCGGCGACGTCCGTTTCGACACGACGGGTCCACTGAAGCTGACCGCGTCGCACGGCTCGATCACCGTGGACCGGGTCGAGGGCGGGGCCGAGATCACCACCAGCTCCGGCAGTCTGCGCGTCGGCCTCGTCGACGGCCCCGCCGTCCTGAAGAACTCACACGGCACAACGACCGTTGGCGCCGTCATCGGCGAGTTGCGGGTGAGCGGCGCCAACGGCGACATCGAGATCCGGCGCGCCGAGGACTCGGTCACCGCCACCACCGCCCACGGAACCCTGCGGGTGGGTGAAGTGACCCGCGGCAGCGTCCAGTTGGAGACCAACTACGGCGCCATCGACGTCGGCGTCCGCGAGGGCACGGCCGCCTGGCTCGACGTCAGCTCGGGCTCCGGCCAGGTGCGCAACACGCTGACCGCGTCCGAGAGCCCGGAGCAGACCGAGGACACGGTCAAGGTCCGTGCCCGCACCAAGTACGGCAACATCGACATCCGCCGCGCCAGGGCCTGAGCACCACATCGTCAACCGGCCCCTTCTCCCACTCATTTGTCAGCCTTCGATCGGAGGGCCCCATGCCTTCATCTGTCATGCCCACGTCCAGGCGGGGGGACGGTCCGCAGTCGTCGACCGCCGTCTCCACCGTCGGTCTGCACAAGTCGTACGGCGACAAGACCGTCCTGGACGGAATCGATCTGCATATCCCTGCCGGGTCCGTGTTCGCGCTGCTCGGGCCCAACGGCGCCGGCAAGACCACGGCCGTGAAGATCCTGTCCACGCTCATCACCGCCGACGGCGGACAGGCCCAAGTCGCGGGCCACGACCTCGCCACCTCCCCGGACGGGGTGCGCGCCGCGATCGGCGTCACCGGACAGTTCTCCGCCGTCGACGGCCTGATCACCGGCGAGGAGAACATGCTCCTCATGGCGGACCTGCACCACCT
>NZ_JBEXQJ010000050.1:0-46414 GCF_040612515.1 Streptomyces sp. NPDC006372
GCATAGGCGATGGTGCCGTCGGGGCGGTGGTGGAACCACTCGGGGTGTTTGTGCACCCAGGGGTGGTCCGGGGAGCACTGCAGGGCGAAGTCCAGCGCGATCTCCAGGCCCAGGTCGCGGGCCTGGTCCACGAACCAGGTGAAGTCCTCCAGGGTGCCCAGGTCGGGGTGGACGGCGTCGTGGCCGCCCTCGGGTGAGCCGATCGCCCAGGGCACGCCGACGTCGTCGGGGCCGGGGGAGAGGGTGTTGTTCTTGCCCTTGCGGAAGGTGGTGCCGATGGGGTGGATCGGTGGCAGGTAGACCACGTCGAACCCCATCGCGGCGATCGCCGGCAGTCTGCGGGCGGCGGTGCGGAAGGTGCCGTGGGGCCGGGCGGCCGTGCCCTCGGAGCGGGGGAAGAACTCGTACCAGGAGCCGTACAGGGCCCGTTCCCGCTCGACCAGCAGCGGCAGCGGCTCGGAGGTGGTGACCAGGTCCCGCAGCGGATGCCGGGCCAGGACCGCGTCCACCTCCGGCGCCAACGCCGCCGCCAACCGCGCCGAGGGGGGCAGCGAGTCGTCGCGCAGCGTCTTCGCCACACCGAGCAGCACAGCGCGACCGTCCTCCTTCGGCACCCCGGCCGCCGCCCGCTCGTGGAGTTCGGCGCCCTCTTCCAGGACCAGACCCGGGTCGATGCCCGCCGGCACCTTGATGCCCGCCGTGCGGCGCCAGGTGGTGACCGGATCGCTCCACGCCTCCACCCGGTACGACCAGCGGCCGACGGCGTCCGCCATGACCTCCGCGCCCCACCGGTCCGTTCCCGGGGCCAGCTCCCGCATCGGCGTCCACGGCCCAGGCCGGCCCTCGGGGTCCTTCAGGACGACGTTGGCGGCCACGGCGTCGTGCCCCTCCCGGAACACGGTGGCGGTGACCTCGAACGTCTCTCCCACGACCGCCTTGGCCGGCCGATTGCCGTTCTCCACGGCCGGGCGCACATCCCGTACCGGGACACGGCCGATGGCCCGGGTCCTGCTCATGGTCCTCACCTCCAGCGTGCTCGAAAGCCGGGCCCGCGGGCCCGGTCCAGGGACAAGACGTGCGGGAAGGGCGCTACCTTCCCGCCGGGGAGCGCCGCTCCACCGCCGGCGGTCTTCGCCCGACCGCGGCGGCCGGAAGGGGCCGTTCGCTCCGTTCCTCCAGACAGGTGACCTGAGCCGTGCGCAGGTACTGCTCGGCCGCGTCCGCCGCCTCCCTCGCGCACCGTTTCCCCATCAGCACGCAGAGCGTGTAACCGGAGTCCTCGAACGTGGCCCGGACCGTGCGGTCGTTCGGTGCCGCGAGCATCACGCGTTCCCAGGCCCGGTAACGCCGCAACTGCCGGGCGACTTCGGCTTTGGCGGGTAGCAGCATGGCGCCGATCACCTTTCGGGCTCGAGGGGGACGGTCTCCCGACGGTCGGACGGAGGCCGTGCGCAGCGGCACGGACCCGTAACGGCGATCGAGTTCTTCACACATGGTGCACGCGCGAAGACGCAGCGTCCTGTTGGATCTTCGGCTGGCAACCGCGCGGATGAGCCGTTCGGGGCATGCGCCGGTTTGCTCACTTGTGTGCGCTGCCGCCTCAGCTGTGCGCTCGTGTTGCACGAACGGGCTAGCACCCTCACGCTGAGGGTGACTCAGAAGCGATACACACTCACGTTCCGTGTTCGGGGCTCGTCCCGCAGACCGCGGGAGCGAGGAGGAGCTGAGCTTCGCGGTGAGGAGCCGACCGATGAAGACCGCAGTGCCCTGCTACTACCACCTCGACGTGGAAGTCAGCCCGGAACGGGTGGGACAGGTCAGCCGCATTCTGGCCGCTCACCTGAGGTTCTGGGACCTGGACAACCTCGTCCAGCCCGTCTGCGGCGGTGCCGAGATGCTGCTGAAGGCCATCGACGAGCACGCCACCGACAAGAACACGTCGATCGAGATGTGGTGGAACGGGCAGCATCTGATCACCGCCATCGGGGACAACGACCGCGCCCTGCGCCCGGACCAGGAGCTGCGAGGCTGCCTGGAGCACCTCGCGGCGATGAGCGACGGCTGGGGCTGCTGCGCCACCGAGACCGGCAGCAAGGTCATCTGGTTCTCGCAGCGCGCCCGCGCCGGCGAACGCGTCCCGCTGGTGCCGACCGCGCCCGCGCCGTATCTGAGCGAGGGCCTCGACGTGCCCCGCGAGGTACGGGTGGCCCAACTGGCCGGACCGGCCCACACCCCGGACGAGATCCTGGAGGAGGCCCGGTGACGCGCCGGCCGCAGACCCGGAAAGGGGTGTCCGCCTGGGGCGGGCGCCCCTACCCGCTGGGGGCCGACCACGACGGGGAGGGCACCAACTTCGCGCTCTTCAGCGAGGTCGCCGAACGCGTCGAGCTGGTCCTCGTCGACGACGACGGCACCCACACCGAGGTGCCGCTGACCGAGGTAGACGGCTTCGTGTGGCACGGTTACCTCCCCGGCGTCGGCCCGGGCCGGCGCTACGGCTACCGCGTGCACGGGCCGTGGGCCCCGGCCGGCGGCCACCGCTGCAACCCGGCGAAGCTGCTCCTCGACCCGTACGCCCGCGCCGTGGACGGGCAGATCGACAACCACGCCTCGCTCTACGAGCGCGATCCGCAGGGCCCCGACCCGGCCGACAGCGCCGGGCACACCATGCTCGGCGTGGTGACCGACCCCTCCTTCGACTGGGGCGACGACACCCGGCCCTGCAGGCCGTACGCCGACACGGTGATCTACGAGACGCACGTCAAGGGGCTGACGCGCACCCACCCCGAGGTGCCCGAAGAGCTCCGCGGCACCTACGCCGGGCTCGCACACCCCGCGGTCGTCGAGCACCTGACCTCGCTGGGCGTCACGGCGGTGGAACTGATGCCGGTCCACCAGTTCGTCCACGACGGCGTGCTGCGCGACCGCGGCCTGGCCAACTACTGGGGCTACAACACGATCGGTTTCTTCGCGCCGCACAACGGCTACGCCGCCCACGGCACACGGGGCGAGCAGGTCTCCGAGTTCAAGCAGATGGTCAGGACCCTGCACGCGGCCGGCCTCGAGGTGATTCTCGACGTGGTCTACAACCACACCGCCGAGGGAAACGAGAAGGGCCCCACCCTGTCCTTCCGGGGCATCGACAACTGCTCCTACTACCGCCTGGTCGACGGCGACTGGGGGCACTACTACGACACCACCGGCACCGGCAACAGCCTGCTCATGCGCCACCCCTACGTACTCCAGCTGATCATGGACTCGCTGCGGTACTGGGTCACCGAGATGCACGTCGACGGATTCCGCTTCGACCTCGCGGCCACCCTGGCCCGGCAGTTCCACGAGGTGGACCGGCTGTCGGCGTTCTTCGACCTCATCCAGCAGGACCCGGTGATCAGCCGCGTCAAGCTGATCGCCGAACCGTGGGACGTCGGCGAGGGCGGCTATCAGGTGGGCAACTTCCCGCCGCTGTGGTCGGAGTGGAACGGCATGTACCGCGACGCGGTGCGGGACTTCTGGCGCGGTGAGGACCACACGCTCGGCGAACTCGCCTCCCGGCTGACCGGCTCCTCCGATCTGTACGCGCACAGCAGGCGCCGGCCCCGCGCCAGCGTCAACTTCGTCACCGCGCACGACGGTTTCACCCTGCGCGACCTCGTCTCCTACAACGACAAGCACAACGAGGCCAACGGGGAGGACAACCAGGACGGCGAGAGCACCAACCGGTCCTGGAACTGCGGCGCCGAGGGCGCGACCCGTGACCCGGCCGTCCTGGAGCTGCGCGCCCGCCAGCAGCGCAACCTCCTCGCCACGCTGCTGCTCTCCCAGGGCATCCCGATGCTCTCCCACGGCGATGAACTCGGACGCACCCAGCGTGGCAACAACAACGCCTACTGCCAGGACAACGAGATCTCCTGGATCGACTGGCGGCTCACCGAGGAGCAGCGCGACCTGCTGGAGTTCACCCGGTACGTCATCCGGCTGCGCACCGGCCACCCCGTGCTGCGCCGGCGCCGCTTCTTCCTCGGGGAGACCCTGACCCGCGCCGACCAGCCGC
Organism: Streptomyces sp. NPDC006372; assembly: GCF_040612515.1. Lineage (NCBI taxonomy): Bacteria > Bacillati > Actinomycetota > Actinomycetes > Kitasatosporales > Streptomycetaceae > Streptomyces > Streptomyces sp. NPDC006372. The sequence goes on from NZ_JBEXQJ010000050.1 coordinate 4,055, forward strand.
TGCCCGACCTGGTGTGGCTTGCGCCGGACGCCCGTGAGATGACCGACGACGACTGGCAGCGCGGTGACGCGCACTCCGTGGGGGTCTTCCTCAACGGCGACGCCATCGCCGAACCCGACTCGTGCGGCCGCCCCGTCGTCGACGACTCGTTCCTGCTGCTGCTCAACAGTCACTGGGAGCCGGTCGACTTCCGCCTGCCGGACGCCGCCTACGGCGAACTCTGGTCGGCCCTGATCGACACGGCCGACCCGGAAGGCACCCCTGACGAGTCGGAGCACAAGGCGAGCACGGACCTGACCGTCGCCGCCCGCAGCCTGGTCCTGCTGTCCCGGCCGTCACGCGCGTCCCGCGGGAAGACCGGGTGAGGGGAGAGGCTCCGCAGGGCCCGAGGCGGGACCCGCCGCGTCAGCGACTTCTGCGCGCCGTCACCGTGAACTGCGCGCCGTCGTGGTCGCGCAGCACGGCCTCGTCACTGCCCTTGGACAGCACGCTGCCGCCGTGCAGTTCCGCGGCGCGGGCGCAGGCCTCGACGTCGTCGACGGTGAAGTGGACCTGCCAGTGCGGCCGGATCGCCGGATCGGGGGCCGACTCCAGGGCCCCCGACTCGATCCGCGCCACCACGTCGCCCCGGCTGCGCAGGACGACCTCCCCGCCCTCGTAGTGGACCTCGCAGCAGCCGGGGTGCTGTGACGCCCAGTCGAGGATCTCGCCGTAGAAGATGGCGGCGTCGAACGCGTCCCGCGTGTGCAGTCTGATGAAGGCGGGCTGCGCGTTGCGCCAGGTCTCCCAGTCGGTGAAGAGATCGCCCTCCCAGATCCCGAAGGTCGCCCCGTCCCGGTCCGCGAGCAGTGCCGCCCGCCCCGGCGGCAGGGAGATCGGCCCGACCGCGACCGTGCCCATGCGTTCCTGCACCCGCGCCACCGCGTCGTCCGCGCTCCGCACGGCGAAGTACGGCGTCCACGCCACGGCCATCTGCCACATGGTGGCCACCCCCGCGATGCTGGCCACCGGAGAGCCGTCCACCAGGGCGATCCGGAACCGGTCGCCGAGCTTGGCCGGCCGCCACTGCCAGCCCAGGACGGCTCCGTAGAACTCCTCCGTCGCCTGGACGTCCCGGCTGGTCAGGCTCACCCAGCAGGGCGCCCCGAACACGGAGTGTGATGAGACGACGTCCTTGGTGCCGGAGGGGGTGGGCATGTCGTGGTTCATGGGTCGCGTCCTGATCTCGTCGGCCTGGCAGCCACCGGAGGAATGACACCAGTGTCCAACCGGAACCCCCGTGGGCGCCTGCCGAGTACCCCGGCGACGGTGCCGAAACGGCGTGGTGAACCGGCCTGGACCGCCCCGGTGGCACCGGGCGGCCCGAGTGACGACGATGGAGGCGTCGGACACTGCGTCAAGGCACTCAAGCACCATGTGAGGCCACGCGGACAGCGGCGCACCGGACCCGGAGGTGACCATGCCCACGGACGGGGGCTCGGAGCGGATTTTCGAGTTGCAGGAAGAGGTCCAGCAGCTCAAGGAAGCGGTCGTCTCGCACGCCGTCGTCGACCAGGCGATCGGCATGGTCGTCGCACTCGGCCGTGTCTCGCCCGACCAGGGGTGGGCCGTGCTGAAGGACGTCTCCCAGCACACCAACATCAAGCTGCGCAATGTCGCGGAACTGATCCTCGTCTGGGGGCGCACGGGCGCGATGCCCCGGGAGGTACGGGCCGCTCTGGAGGACGCCCTCGACCGGGTGGGACCGACCCAGGTCCCCGGAACGCCGCCGGGGCGGTGATCCGCCCGGGCGGCGCCTGAGCCGGACCCGCCCTCACCGGGCCTCGGTGAGCAGCTCCTCCCGGAGGTGGGCGAAGCAGCTGCTGAGCAGCCGTGAGACGTGCATCTGCGAGATGCCGAGCTGCTCCGCTATGCGGCTCTGCGTCATGCCCTTGAAGAACCGCAGGTAGAGGATGATGCGCTCGCGCTCCGGCAGCGCCTCCAGACAGGGCTTGACGGCCACGCGGTTGACCACGGTGTCGAAGGCCGGGTCCGGGCCGCCGATCGCGTCCCCGAGGGCGTAGCCGTCGGTGCCGGGCATCTCCGCCTCCAGTGACAGCGCGGAGAAGCACTCCAGGGCCTCCGTGCCGGTCCGTACCTCGCCCTCGGTGAGATGCGCGTACGCGGCGATCTCGGCGACGGTGGGGGACCGGCCCGGAGTGGTCTGCGACAGCTCCTTGACGGCGTGCCGCACCCGGTTGCGCAGGTCCTGTACCCGGCGGGGGACGTGCAGCGTCCACATGTGGTCGCGGAAGTGACGCTTGATCTCACCGGTGACCGTCGGCACGGCGTACGCCTCGAAGGCGTTGCCCCGGGCCGGGTCGTAGTGGTCGACGGCCTTGACCAAGCCGAGGGCCGCCACCTGATACAGGTCCTCCAAGGCCTCGCCACGGCCCCGGAAGCGGACGGCGATCCGCTCGGCCATGGGGAGCCAGGCCTCGACCAGTTCGTCGCGCAGGGCCTTGCGCTCGGGCCCCTCGGGCAGCCGCGCGAGGCGTTCGAACGCGGCGGCGGTGTCGGGGGCGTCGTCGTGGGGGTGCGTTCTGGTGCTGCCGGCGATACGCATGGTGCGCACCTCCCTGAGCAGGTGCCGAATGGACGGACACCGTGGGAAGCGCGGGCTCGGACCTCAGAGGGGCCGGGGGCCCGGGCGGCTCCCACGGACGTGCCTCCAGTCCGAAGCACTTCATCGCCATTCCCGGGCGGGAAATTACGAAACAACTCCGACAATACGCCCATTCGTGGGCACGGGCCTGTGCAGGCGACCCCGGATCCGCTGCGGTCTCGCGTGCATCTCTTGACCCCTCTTGACTCTGCTTGACTCTGCCTTGGGCTGATTACCTCTGTCACAGAGCTAATCTCGGTCGTATGGAGCCGGAGACATTCCCCGAAGAGCTGGCCGACGCGCTGGTCGGGGTTCAGCGGCTGATCCGGCGGCGCCTGCGCCGGGACATGCCCGACCCCCCGCTGCGCGGCGCCGAGGTGGAGCTGCTCCGCCTGGTCGTGTCCCGGCCCGGCGTCGGCATCTCCGACGCGGCGAAGGACCTCGGTCTGGCGGCCAACTCGGTGTCCACCCTGGTCAATCAGCTGGCCCGGGCGGGCTACCTGCTCCGCGAGACCGACCCGGCCGACCGTCGGGCCGCCCGGCTGCTGCCCACGCCCGCCGCCCGGACCCGGCTCAGCGAGTGGCGCCGACGCCGCGCCGACCTCGTCCGGCGCCATGTCTCACGACTCGACGCGACGGACCGCGAGGCCCTCGACGCGGCGATCCCGGCCCTGCGCAAGCTGGCCGCCACCCTGCACGAGGAGGCCGAGGAGCAATGAAACGAGACATGAGCCGCCCCTGGGCCAACGGGAACCCCGACCGGCCCCGGGCCGACCGGGACGCCGGCCTGGCCAGCGGGGACCGTGAAGCCGAACGCTTCCGGGGCGACCGGGGCGCCGACCGGCCCCGGGCCGACCAGGGCGCTGGCCTGGCCAGGGGCGATGGTGAAGCCGAACGCTCCCGCGGCGATCGGGACGCCGAGCGGTTCCGGGTCGACGGGGACGCCAGCCGACCCCGGGCCGACCGGGACAGCGGCGGGCCACGAGCCGAGCAGGGTGCCGAACTGCCCCGGGCCGATGCCGTCGCCTGTACCGGGCTCGTCTACGCCTTCGGTGAGACCAACGCCGTGGACGGGCTCGATCTCACCGTCCGGCAAGGTGAGGTCTTCGGGCTGCTCGGCCCCAACGGTGCCGGCAAGACCACGGCCATCCGCTGCATCACCACCCTGCTTCCGGTGCCGGCCGGCATGGTCAGCGTCTTCGGCCACGACACCGCCGGGGACCGCATGGCCGTACGCCGCCTGCTGGGCTACGTACCGCAGCAGCTGTCCGCGGACGCCGGTCTCACCGGACGGGAGAACGTCGCCCTGTTCGCCCGGGTCTTCGACGTGCCCCGCCGCGAACGCGCCGAACGCGTCGACCAGGCCCTGGCCGCCGTCGATCTCGCCGACGCCGCCGGCCGGCTGGCCGCCACCTACTCCGGCGGCATGGTCCGCCGGCTCGAGCTCGCCCAGGCCCTGGTCAGCGCCCCGCGTCTGCTGATCCTCGACGAGCCCACCATCGGCCTCGACCCGATCGCCCGCACCGGCGTGTGGGAGCACATCGACGCCGTCCGCGCCGCCACCGGCATGACCGTGCTGGTGACCACCCACTACATGGACGAGGCCGACCAGTACTGCGACCGGGTCGCCCTGATGCACCGCGGCCGGATCCGGGCCCTCGGCACCCCCTCGGAGCTCAGGGAAGGGCTCGGCGCACGCCGCCGCGCCGCGGGCGCGGCCCCGGACACGCTGCCCACGCTGGAGGACGTCTTCCGCGACGTGGCAGGCAGCGGTCTCGACGACGAGGCAGGAGATTTCCGCGATGTCCGAAGCACCCGCCGCACCGCCGGCCGAGTCGGCTGACCCCGCCCGCGACCACGGCATCGGCCTGCTGCTCAGGCCCCCGCAGCCCCGCGCGGGCCTGCGGGTGCTGCCCGCCCGCGTCGGCGCGATGTGCGCGGTCGAACTCCAGAAGCTGCGCCACGACCGCGCCGAGCTCTACACCCGGGCGGTCCAGCCCGCGCTCTGGCTGCTGATCTTCGGTCAGACCTTCACGCACATCAGGGCGATCCCCACCGGCGGCATCCCCTACGTCGACTACCTGGCGCCCGGCATCATCGCCCAGTCCGCGATGTTCATCGCCATCTTCTACGGCATCCAGATCATCTGGGAACGGGACGCCGGCGTCCTGAACAAACTCCTCGTCACCCCGACCCCGCGCTCGGCCCTGATCACCGGCAAGGCCTTCGCGGCCGGCGTGAAGTCGCTCGTCCAGGCGGTGGTCGTCCTCCTCATCGCCGCGCTGCTCGGCGTGGCGCTCACCTGGAACCCGCTCAAGCTGCTCGCCGTCGCCGCGATCGTCGTCCTCGGCTCGGCCTTCTTCTCCTGCCTGTCGATGACCATCGCCGGCATCGTCCTCAGTCGCGACCGCCTCATGGGCATCGGCCAGGCGATCACCATGCCGCTGTTCTTCGGCTCCAACGCCCTGTACCCGGTGTCCGTGATGCCGGGCTGGCTCCAGGCCGTCAGCAAGGCCAACCCCCTCAGCTACGAAGTGGACGCCCTGCGGGGTCTCCTCCTCGGCACACCCCACCACTTGGCGTCCGACTTCGCGGTGCTGCTCGTGGCCGCCGCGCTCGGCGTCACCGCCGCCTCCGCCCTGCTGGGCCGTCTGGCCCGTTGATCTTCACCCGGGAAAGTGATGTGCGGCACGCCTCGGCAACCGCTTTCTCATCCTGTTTCCGGATAACTGCTGGGCACGGCTTGATCACCGATCAAAAGGGGTGAACTGCCTGGCCACAGCGCATTCTGCTCATTTGACAGTGCGCTGAGACCACAGATAGGAAGCAAGCTTCCAGAGGTCGAGAGGGGCACCGTGTACGAGCCGAACGTGGTCGGGGACTGGCAGGAGTACGACGAGCATGCCGGTCTGCGGGTCCGCGTCCACCGTCTGGAACCGGCCGAGCCACCCCGGGGCCGTGACGACGCCGCCGACGGGCTGACGTACTTCTGCCTCCGCGTGACGGTCGAGAACCGCGGCAGCCGGCACCTCGGTGTCCATCTCGAGGACGGCCAGATCGACGTGCGGATCGGCCCGGAGGGGGAGAGTGCCTTCCTCGACTGGCGCAACTCGCAGTTCATCGAGGGCTTCGACGTCTATCCGCTGCGCCGGGCCACCGCCGTCCTCTACGCGGCCGGCGCCGAGGCGTCGCTGGGGCTCGTGGACGTGCAGGTCCAACTGCGCGTCGAGGAGGAGTGGACCGACCGCCGACTGTGGTCGGGCGGCATCGGGGTGCACGAGGGGCCCGCCGGGGCCCAGCAGGGCGCGGTACGGGACAGCCTGGCGCACCAGGTCAGCGTCTTCCTCCAGGACCAGGCGGGCGAAGGCACCGCCTGATCCCGCGTCAGGGAGCCCCGCCGGTCAGTGCGGGATGCCGTCGATGATCTCGCGGGCGCCCTGCCGCAGCAGGGCCACGGCGACCGAGGTGCCGAGCGTGGCCGGGTCGAGCCGGCCCGCCCACTCGTGGGCGTTCAGCCGGGTCTTGCCGTCCGGGGTGAACACACAGGCCCGCAGCGACAGTTCACCACTGCGGTCCACGTGCGCGAACCCGGCGATCGGGCTGTTGCAGTGGCCCTGGAGGACGTGCAGGAACATGCGCTCGGCCGTCGTTTCCCGGTAGGTGTCCGGGTCACCGAGACCGCTCACCGCGTCGATCAGGTCCGCGTCGTCCTCGCGGCACTGGAGCGCCAGGACGCCCGCGCCGATGGGCGGCATCATCGTCTCGGTGGAGAGGATCTCGCTGATCACGTCCTGCCGCCCGATCCGCTCCAGGCCTGCGACCGCGAGCAGCAGGGCGTCGGCCTCTCCGGCAGCCAGCTTCGCCAGGCGCCGGTTGGCGTTGCCGCGGAAGGGCACGCACTCCAGGTGCGGATGGGTGGCGGCCAGTTGGGCGACCCGGCGCACCGAGGAGGTACCGATCCGTGTCCCGGCCGGCAGCTCGTCCAGGGTGAGGCCGTCCGGGTGGATCAGGGCGTCGCGGACGTCGTCCCGCTCCAGGAACGCGGCGAACACCGTGCCCGCCGGAAGCGGTCGGTCGGCGGGCACGTCCTTCACGCAGTGCACGGCGAGGTCGGCCTCGCCGGCCAGCAGCGCCGCGTCCACCTCCTTGGTGAACGCGCCCTTGCCCTCGACCTGCGACAGATCGCCCATCCACTTGTCGCCGGTGGTCTTCACCGGCACCACCTCGGTGCGCACTCCGGGGTGGGCGGCGGCCAGCTCGGTCCGGACGCGCTCCACCTGGGCGAGGGCCATGGGGGAGTCGCGGGAGACGATGCGGATCAGTTCGGGGACGGACATGCCGACACGATAGACCCTCCGGCGGGTGCCTTCGTGCCGTACCTCCCCGACCGCAGGTCCCGGACACCGGCGGAGCGGACGCCGTCAGGAAACCGGACCCGGCCGGGGGCTGGGCCCACCGACCGGGCCGGGCGGCCCGAGCGGGCTCAGGCGTACGGGTCGAACGCGATGCCGGAAGGCTTCGCCGAGGCCAGGTGGTTGGCGAAATTCGCGTCCTTCAGGCCGAAGTTGGCGCTGCCGAAGTCGTAGGACGCCAGCTTGTCGCGCACCCCGGCCGGGTAGCCGTTCCAGCCGACCAGCGGCGGGTACTGCCAGGTGCCCTTGTGGTTCTCCGGCGGCTCGTCGCCCGAGCCCGCCAGGCGGAAGCAGTGCGTGCTGACGCCGTCCTTGTGGTACACGATCTTCGGGTGCGTGCCGTCGAAGCGGACCTCGGACGCCGGGTGGACGGCGAACGATCCGTGGGCGGACGTCGACACGTACTTGACCTGGTTGTTCTGCACGAACACCGCGACGTGCTCGAAGTCGTGCCGGTGGCCGCCGATGCTGCTGCCGGCCACCGCCTGGTCCTTCTCGAAGTAGAGCGCGTACAGGACGGCGCACCAGCCGTTGTTGCACTTGTAGCGGGAGTAGCCGTTGGTGTTGTCGAGGTCCGAGGCGTCACGGCAGTCCCCGTTGAGGGCGCCGGTCGGGTTGAGACCGCCGTTGACCGTGCCGTCCGGGCCGATCGCCGGCGTGGAGTAGCAGCCGTCGGTGTCGTAGTCGTAGGCGGGCTGGAACGTCTGCTCCAGCGACTCCGCGTTGGCGGGCAGCGCCCGTGGCGGGGCGGCGAACGCGGTGGCGGGGAAGGCGAGGACGAGGGCGGCGGCACCGGCCAGTCCGGTGAGCCATCTCCTGCGGGGTGCGAACGGGCGTGACGACACTGCGTCCTCCTCTTGGGCGCAGCCCAACGGCTGTGGGGGAAAGGGAGGTTCAGCTTCCAGGCTGAACGCGTCCATGCCAAGAGGAAGGCGTGATCCCGGAAGTGAAGCACAGCCCAACAGTCGGGTTCCTGGTGCCGTTTCAGACCAGGTCGTCCGGGATGTCGGCCGCCGCTTCCTCCGGCGCGAGATCCGGCCGCAGTCGCAGCCAGGACGGCTGCCGCAAGCGCCCGTCCCGGGTGCGGGTGCTGTAGCGGACCTCGCCGACCAGCCGAGGGACGACCCAGTGCGCGCCCGGAGCGCGCGGGGCGGGGTCGAAGGGGCAGACGTCGGTGGCGGCGGCCCGCAGCAGCCCGGCGAGCTCCGCCCGTTCGGCCTCGCTCCAGCCGGTGCCCACGCTCCCGACGTAGCGCAGCCGCCCCGCGGCACGCTGCCCGACGAGCACCGCCCCGGGCAGGCCGGTCAGCCGGCCCTTGCCGGGCTGCCAGCCGCCGACCAGGACGTCCTCGGTGCGCATGTTGCGGATCTTGATCCAGGCCCGGGAGCGCATCCCCGGCTCGTACACCGAATCCAGCCGCTTGCAGACCAGGCCCTCCAGGCCGTGCTCGCGCGTGGCGGCCAGGGCCTCGGCGCCGTGGCCGACGAGTGCGGCCGGTGTCGACCAGGAGGGTCCGGCCAGGCCGAGGTCCTCCAGGGCCGAGCGGCGTCGTGCGTAGGGGAGCCGGATCAGTGAGCGGCCCGCCAGGTGCATCACGTCGAACAGAACGAGGTGCACCGGGACCTCCGCCGCCCGCCGGGCCGCCCTGGCCGGCGCGTGGGCCAGACCCATGCGGGACTGGAGCAGCTGGAAGCTCGCCCGGCCCTCGTCGTCCAGGGCCAGGATCTCCCCGTCCAGCACGGCCGGCACGGCGCCGAGGGCGGCGCCCAGCGGCAGCAGTTCGGGGTACGCGCCCGTGATCTCCTCCCCGGAGCGGGCGCGCAGCAGCACGCTGCCGTCCCCGGGGAGGTAGACCACCGCGCGCTGGCCGTCCTGCTTGGTCTCGTAGGCCCACCGCGCGTCCTGCGCGGCGGGCGGCAGCGTGCCGGGCGTGGCGAGCATGGGCGGGATCAGCGGCAGGTCCACGGGTGAGGTGTGGACCTGCCGGGGTGCGGTCACGCGCGTTTTGCGCGTCTTTCGCCTGAACGGCGTCGACGCCCGGGAATCCGGGGAGCAGGCATTGCTTGAGTTAGGCAAGTAGAGCGGTAGGGTGGGCGTATGGCTACCTCGTCGCCGTACGGCACCCTCCGTGAGACGTCGACGCTCGCGCGCGGGGACGGGCAGCATGTGCTGGTCGTCGCGCGGGAGCCGGAGCTCGCGGAACTGCTGTCCACCACCCTGGAGTTGGCGGGATACCGGATCAGTCTGGCCGACTCCGGGGCAGAGGCGCTGGCGCAGGTCGAACGGCAGCGGTTCGACCTCGTCGTCCTCGACGCAGGGCTGCCCGACATGGCGGATCTGGGCCGACGGCGCCCGGCCATGCTCGCCCACCGTCCGCCGACCCTCCTGCTGACGGTGTGCGACTCCCTCCCCGGCCTGCTGCCCGAACTGGGCCCGGGGGAGACGGACTACGTCACCAAGCCCTTCCGTGTGGCCGAAGTCCTGGCCCGTATCAACGTCTTACTGCGTGCCTCGGTCCCCGACCCGGGTCGCGCCGAGCAACTGGGCTACGGCGATCTGATCCTGGACGACGCCCGGTGCCGGGCGCGCCGCGGGGCGCGCACACTCGACCTGACCCCAGCGGAGTACCGCCTCCTGCGCCACCTCCTGGTCAACGCGCACCGGGGCTCTCCAAGGAGCAGATCGGCAGAGTCGTCTGGGGCGACCCGCGCGGCGGCAACGCGATCGAGCAGCTCGTCTCCCGGTTGCGCCGCAAGGTCGACCAACAGGCATCGGCGCTGATCCACACCCGCCGCGGCTTCGGCTACTGGCTCGGGCACGCCGATCTCGAACCCTGACGCACTGTGAGCCGGGTCACGTCAGCCGTCTGTCAGGAAACTGACGGGATGGCGTCAGCCCCCTCTGTTTGCATGTGCTTCCCCGAGGCCTCGACGACGCACTCCGTCCCCCCCCACGACCGAGGAGAAGCATGGCCGACACCCTCGCCGGCAGCGTCCCCGACACGGCCGCACCGGCCCCCGAGTACCCCATGGCCCGGGCGGCGGGCTGCCCGTTCGACCCGCCCCCGGACCTGACGGCCCGGCGGGACGAGGGCCGGCTCGTCAGGGTCCGTCTCTGGGACGGCAGCACGCCCTGGCTCGTGACCCGGTACGACGACCAGCGCGCACTGCTCCTCGACCCACGGGTGAGCGCGGACATCACCCGGCCCGGATACCCGCTCCAGGCCGCCGTCGGCGGCGGTGGGAGCAACGCCGGCTTCATCCTCATGGACGACCCGGAGCACGCCCGGCTGCGCCGGATGGTGACGGCGCCGTTCGCGATCAAACGCGTGGAGGCGATGCGGCCCGGCGTGCAGAAGATCGTGGACGACCTCATCGACGACATGCTCGCCGGGCCGAAACCGGTGGACCTGGTGGAGGCGTTCGCGCTGCCGGTGCCGTCGCTGGTGATCTGCCAGATGCTCGGAGTGCCCTACGCGAACCACGACTTCTTCCAGGAGAACAGCCGGATCCTCATCAAGCGCGACGCGCCCATGGAGGACCGGACGGCCGCCCACGGACGGCTCATCGCCTACCTCGACGAGCTGATGGGCGAGAAGATGGCCCACCCGGCGGACGATCTGCTCTCCGGGCTCGTCGAGCGGGTCAGGGCCGGGGAGCTGACCCGGCAGGAGTCGGCCCGCATGGGCGTCCTGCTGCTCATCGCCGGGCACGAGACCACCGCCAACATGATCGCGCTCGGCACCGTCGCCCTGCTCGAACACCCCGAGCAGCTCGCGCTGCTGCGCGGCACCGACGACCCGAAGCTGATCGCCTCGGCGGTCGAGGAACTGCTGCGCTACCTGACCATCGTGCACAACGGGCGCCGCCGGGCGGTGCTGGAGGACATCGAGATCGGCGGGCAGATCGTCCGGGCCGGCGAGGGCCTGGTCCTGCCCAACGACCTCGGCAACCGCGACCCCGACGCCTTCGCCGACCCGGACCGGCTGGACCTGCGGCGCGACGCCCGCCGGCACATCGCGTTCGGCTTCGGCGTGCACCAGTGCCTCGGTCAGCCGCTGGCCCGCATGGAACTCCAGGTGGTCTACAGCACCCTCTACCGCCGTATCCCGACGCTGAAGCTCGCCGCCGCGGTGGAGGAGCTGCCGTTCAAGCACGACGGATCCGTCTACGGCGTCTACGAACTGCCCGTCACCTGGTGACGCGGGAACCGGAGGAGACAAGCATGCGTGTGGAACTGGACGAGCCGAAATGCGTAGCCTCGGGGCAGTGCGTGATGGCCGCTCCCGAGATCTTCGACCAGCGGGAGGAGGACGGCGTGGCCTTCGTGCTGGACGAGAGGCCCGCCGCCGAGTCCCTGGACGTCGTGCGCGAGGCCGTGGCGATCTGCCCGGCCGCCGCGATCCGGCTGGTGGAGTGAACCACTCAATTTACTTGAGTTACGCAACGAGATGGTAAAGTGGCGTTCATGTCCACACCACCGCTCCCCGACGTCCCCACCCAGGAAGTCATCGAGATCGAGCGTGCGCTCACCCGCATCACCTACCTGAGCACGCGCGCCCGCCAGCACGACCGGCTGATGGCCCTGGCGGGCGTGCCGCTCGATCGTGCCGCCGTCGCGCTGCTGCGGCAGGTCGCCGATTCCGAGCCGCTGCGCCCCGGGGAGCTCGCCGCCCGGCTGGGTGTGGAGGCCTCGCACGTCACCCGCACGGTGCAGCAGCTGCAGCGGTCCGGCTACGTCACCCGCGTTCCCGACCCCGACGACCGCCGCGCCCAGCGCATCGAGCTCACCGACGCCGGCCGGCAGGCCATCACCAAGATCCGCGAGGTGGGGGTCCGCGGCATGCAGATGGCCCTGTCCGACTGGTCGCCCGAGGAACTCCGGCAGCTGGCCACCCTGTTCCACCGCATGGTCGACGACTTCCTCGCCCATGCCGGCGAGCCCGAGCCGCAGGCCGTGCCCCAGTCCGCCCCGGCGGGCAGCGCCTGATCCCCGGGCCCACGCCGTTCGCACGGGCCTGATCGCCGGCTCACCGTCCGGCCGCATCGCGCGGCTCCACCCGCTCCGCGACCCCGGGGTCCGGCGACACGGGCTCGCGCAGCCGGCACAGCAGCAGCCGGCCCAGCGCGGGCAGGGCGATCAGCGGCATCAGCGCCACCTGCAGAGACGTCGCGTCGGCCAGCGCCCCGAGCGCCGGCGCGGCGAGACCACCGACGCTCACGGTCAGCCCGAGCGTGACACCGCTCGCGGTGCCCACCCGCCGTGGCAGAAAGTCCTGACCCAGGGTGATGTGCAACGAGAACGGCACATACAGGCCCGCCGAGACCAGCGCCACGAACAGGTACACCGCCGGCCCCGGCACCAGCACCAGACCGGCCACGGCCAGGGTCGTCAGGGCGTACGAGCGGCGCACCACCGCGAGGCGCCCGTACCGCTCGGCCAGCCGCCCCCCGGCCAGCGTGCCCACCGCGCCACCGGCGTAGAGCACGAACAGCGCCGCCGTGCCGGCCGCCTCCCCGCCGCCGGTCCGCTCCCGCACATACAGCGAAACGAACGCGCTCAGGCCGACGAACACCACCGAGCGGCAGACCACCGCGCCGGACAGCCGCAGGAACGACCGCCAGTCGTCGCGTCCCACGGCGGCCGGCGGACCGGCGCTCCCGGCGCCGGAGCCGGCCGAGCGCACCGCCGCCGCACACAGCGCCGCCCCCGCCACGGCCGGAACGGCCAGCAACGGAGTGGCGCTCAGTCCGCCCACCGCCACCACCGCGAAGACCAGCAGGGGCGCCAGCGCGAAACCGGCGTTGCCACCGAACGAGAACCAGCCCATCGCCGTATGGCGGCCCCGCGCGACGGCTCGCGCCACCCGGGCGGCCTCCGGGTGGTAGGCGGCGACCCCGACCCCGGACACCGCGACCACCGCCAGGGTCAACGCGTAGGAGCCGGTCAGTCCGCTCAGAGCGACACCGGCCCCGGCCGTCAGCGCACTGAGCGGCAGCAGCCACGGCATCGCCCACCGGTCGGTGAGCACCCCGAACAGCGGCTGCACCAGCGACGACAGCAGGGAAGCGGCCAGAACGACGCCCGAGGCGGCGGCGTAGGAGTACGCCCGCTCGGCGACGAAGTACGGCACCAGGGCGGCCACCGCTCCCTGGTACACGTCCACGCAGGCGTGCCCCAGGGACATCAGGACGACGGGCCGGCTGTGTCTCGAATCGGTCACCCGGCGATCGTCGTCCGCCGCACACCTGGCCCGCTTCCGATAATCTGCCGAACCGTGCCGAACATCCGCCACACACCCACGGCACCCACCCGTGCCCAGCGGCTGACCGCCGGCGACCGTATCGACGCGCACCGGCACGACGACCACCAGATCGTCTACGCGGGTTCGGGTGTCGTCGCCGTCACCACCGACGCCGGCACCTGGTTCGCGCCCGGCACCCGCGCCATCTGGGTGCCCGCGGGCACCGTGCACGCCCACCGCGCCCACGGCCGGCTCGACCTCCACCTGGTCGGCCTGCCCGTCGACGACAACCCCCTCGGCCTGGACCACCCGGCCGTCCTCGCCGTCGGCCCGCTGCTGCGCGAGCTGATCCTCGCCTACACCCGCGACCCCGCGGACGACAGCCCGGAGCGCCACCGGCTGCGCGCCGTGCTGCGCGATCAGCTCCGCATCTCGCCCCAGCAGCCGCTGCGCCTGCCCGCGCCCGCCGACCCGCGCCTGGCCGCCGTCTGCGCACTCGTGCACGCCGACCCCGCCGACACGCGCACCCTCGCCGCCCTCGGCGCCGCGACCGGGGTGGGGGAGCGCACGCTCAGCCGGCTCTTCCGCCGCGAGTTCGGCATGACGTTCCCGCAGTGGCGGACCCAGTCGCGGCTCTACCACGCCCTGCGGATGCTGGCCGACGGCCTGCCCGTCACGACCGTCGCCCACCGCTGCGGCTGGTCCTCCGCCAGCGCCTTCATCGATGTCTTCCGCCGCTCGTTCGGCTACACACCGGGCACCCACAACCGCCGCGCCTGACCCGCCGGAACCCCCGGAGCATCCGCTCGATTACCTTCCAGTAATATCGCGCGGCAGGCCATCAGAGGAGGAACCGTGCCCCGGTCCGAACGCTCGCCCCTGCTGCTCGCCGGCCTGCTGGCCACCGCGGGGGTCGCCCACTTCGCCGCCCCACGCCAGTTCGACGCGACGATCCCGCGCAGCCTGCCCGGCACGCCCAGGACCTGGACCTACGTCAGCGGTGCCGCCGAGCTCGCGATGGCCGCGGGTCTGGCACTGCCGCGCACCCGCAGGACTGCCGCGCTGGCCGCGGCGGCGTTCTTCGTCGGGGTGTTCCCCGCCCACGTGAAAATGGCGGCCGACTGGCGCCACCGCCCCACGCCGCAGAAGGCCGCGGCCTTCTGCCGCCTTCCGCTCCAGGTGCCGCTCGTGCTCTGGGCCCGCGGCGTCGCACGGAACGCGGAGGGCCGGTCGTGAGCGCACGCGTGGAGCCCGGGGACAAGGTCGAGGACTTCGCCTTGCCCGACGAGACCGGCACTGTCCGCAGTCTGTCCGGGCTGCTCGCCGAAGGGCCGGTGGTGCTCTTCTTCTACCCGGCCGCCCTCACCCCCGGCTGCACCGCACAGGTCTGCCACTTCCGCGACCTCGCCACCGAGTTCGCGGCCGTCGGCGCACGGCCCGTCGGCATCAGCGGGGACACCGTCGAGCGGCAGCAGGAGTTCACGGGACAACACGCCCTCGGCATGCCCCTGCTGTCCGACACCGACGGCACGGTCCGTGAGCGCTTCGGCGTGAAACGCGGCTTCTCCCTGGCACCCACCAAGCGCACCACGTTCGTCATCGGGCAGGACCACACCGTCCTCGACGTCGTCCGCAGCGAACTGCGCATGAACGCGCACGCCGACCGGGCGCTCGCCGCGCTGCGCGCCCGCCGCAGCTGACGCCGTCACCAATGCTGCGGCGCGGTTGATAGCGGACGGCAAAGGGATAATCCTGGACGAATGGAGGACGCCTCCGCTGCTGCGATCATCGACGCCCGCGGCATCGTGACGGGGTGGAGCGAGGGTGCCCGGCGGCTGACCGGCTACCCGGCCGAGGTGGCCGTGGGCCGGCCCGTACGGGAACTGCTCGCCGAGGACGTGCCGCCCGAGGCGCTGTCCGCGCGGTCGGGCACCGTCATGGTGCGTCACCACGACGGCTACCTGGTCGGGCTGCGCGTCAGAGCCTGCGCCGTGGCCGGCCAGGACGGGGGAGCGGGCGGCTACGTGGTCACCGCCGAGCTGCCCGGCAGCGCCGAGACGTCCCTGGCCGGGCAGGCCTTCCAGCAGGCGGCCATGTCGATGTCCGTGTTCGACGTCGACCAGCGCTACATGCGGGTCAACGAGGCGGCCTGCCATGTCATGGGCGTTCCCGAGGAAGCCCTGCTCGGGCGGCACTTCCCGGAGACCGTCGAGGAAGCCGAGCACAGCCTCGGCTTCAACTGGCATCTGCGCCACGTCATCGAGACGGGCCGCCCGCTTCGCTACGAGAGCTACACCGGCGCCCCCGCCCTGAACCGGGAGCACGCGTGGGTCACCGAGATGTGGCCGGTCCGCGATCCCTCCGGACGCCTCCTGGGCACCGCGCTGGCCGCGTTCGACAGCACCGAGCAGTACTGGGCACGCCAGCGGCTGGCCCTGCTCAACGAGGCCGCGGCCACCATCGGCACCACCCTGGACGTGGTACGCACCGCGGAAGAGCTGATCGAGATCGTGGTGCCCCGGTTCGCCGACTTCGCCAGTGTGGACCTGTTCGACTGGGTCCTCGGCGCGGAGGAGTCGCCGGCCGTGCCCGCCGCGGAGATCGCCCTGCGCCGGGTCGCCCACGGCTCGGTCAGCGAGGGCACTCCCGAAGCGGCCGTGCACCTGGGAGAAGTGGACGTCTACCCCGCCCTCTCACCCATCGCCCGGGCGATGCGGGAGGGCCGCGCGATCATCAGCCAGGCGGGAGAGCCGTCGTTCATGCGCTGGGTCGCCGAGCGCAACACGCGCGCCCCGCAGGGCCGCCCCTACCGCGAGGGCGTCCATTCGATGATGGCCGTGCCGCTGCGGGCCCGCGGCACCATCCTCGGCGTCGCCGTGGCCGTGCGCATCCGCCAGGCGGACGACTACGGCGACGACGACGCCGTCCTCGCGACGGAACTCGCCAGCAGGGCCGCGGTCTGCGTCGACAACGCCCGCCGCTTCGCCCGCGAACGGACCACCGCGCTCGCCCTCCAGCACAGCCTGCTGCCCAGAGGGCTGCCCGGCCAGGCCGCCGTCGAGGTCGCCCACCGCTATCTGCCCTCCGGCTCGGCGGCCGGCATCGGCGGCGACTGGTTCGACGTGATCCCCCTGTCCGGCAGCCGGGTCGCCCTCGTCGTCGGGGACGTCGTGGGCCACGGCATCCCCTCCTCGGCGACCATGGGCCGGCTGGTCACCGCCGTACGCACCCTGGCCGACGTGGACCTGCCGCCGGACGAACTCCTCACCCACCTCGACGACCTGGTCACCCATCTCGCGTCGGACGACACGGGCGACGAGGTCGCGGAACTCGGCGCCACCTGCCTCTACGCCGTCTACGACCCCGTCACCCGCCGCCTGAACCTGGCCGCCGCCGGGCACCCCGCCCCCGCCCTGGTGCTGCCCGACGGATCCACCCGGCTGATCCCCATGACCGCGGGGCCCCCGCTGGGCGTCGGAGGGCTGCCGTTCGAGGCGACGGAGCTCCAGCTGCCCGAGGGCTCCGTCGTCGCCCTCTACACCGACGGACTCGTCGAGGACCGCGACCGCGACATCGACCACGCCACCGACGAGCTGTGCCGCGCCCTCACCGTGCCCGCCGACTCGCTCGACGCCCTGTGCGACACCGTGCTGAAGGCCGTCCTGCCCGAGGAGCCCAGCGACGACGTGGCCCTGCTGCTGGCCCGCACCCGGGCGCTGGGCTCGTCCCACGTCGCCACCTGGGACGTGTCACCCGACCCCGCGCAGGTGGCCGCCACCCGGCAGGCCGCCACCGAACAGCTCACCGCGTGGGGACTGGACGAGACCGCCTTCGTCACCGAACTCGTCGTCAGCGAACTGGTCACCAACGCCATCCGGTACGGCGCCGCGCCCATCCAGCTCCGCCTGATCCGGGACCAGACCCTCATCTGTGAGGTCTCCGACGGCAGTTCGACCTCCCCGCACCTGCGCCGGGCACACCAGGACGACGAGGGCGGCCGCGGCCTGCTGCTCGTCGCCCAGCTCACCCAGCGCTGGGGCAGCAGGCAGACCACCCGGGGCAAGACGATCTGGTGCGAGCAGCCGCTCACGCCGCTGTTCTGACCGGACCACTCATGACACCGCGCGCCCGGCCGGGCGTTCCCGCACCACGTCCCGCGGCTTCTTGTCGTCCCGCAGTCCCAGGTACCGCGGATGACGCAGCATGCCGTCCCGGGTCCACTCCGTGAACGCGATCTGCGCCACCAGTTCCGGCCGCACCCACCTCGCGCCCGCCTCCCGCACCGGCCCGACGAACGGCGAGGCGGACTCCCGTGCCCCGTCCAGCCGCTCGCGCAGGTCCAGCAGCGTACGGCGGTCGAAGCCCGTGCCGACCTTGCCCGCGTACCGCAGCCGTTCCCCCTCGTAGTAGCCGAGGAGCAGCGCGCCGAGGCCCACGCGGCTCCCGGCCGGTTCGGTGAAGCCGCCGACGACGAACTCCTGCCCCTGAGAACACTTCAGCTTCAGCCAGTCCGCCGACCGGCGCGGCTCGTAGACACCGTCGGCCCGCTTGGCGATCAAGCCTTCCCAGCCACGGGCACAGACGTCCGCCAGCAGCTCGGCACCGCCCGTGTTGCGATGCGGTGTCAGCCGCAGCGGGGACCGGTACGCCAGCGCCCGGCGCAGCAGCGACTTCCGGGCCCGCAGCGGCAGCCGCCGGGTGTCGGCCCCGTCCAGCCGCAGCAGGTCGAACACGTAGTACGTCACGGCCACCCCGCTGGCCGCCACGTCCTGACGGCGGGTCAGCCCCATACGCTGCTGGAGCCGGGCGAAGTCGGTGCGCCCGCCCGTGAAGGCGACGATCTCACCGTCCAGGACGAAATCCTCGCAGGACTGGGCCGCGAGCGCGTCCACGATCTCCGGGTAGGTGTCGTTCAGTCGCCGGCCCGACCGGGACAGCAGCGTCACCCGCCCGCCCTCCCGGACCGCCAGCACCCGGATGCCGTCCAGCTTCCGCTCGAACACCCACTCCTCGCCGGGGTCCGAGAAGTCCCGCCGGTCGCTGAGCGTGGCGAGCATCGGGCGGGCCGCCAGTTCCGCCCCCGGGCGGGCCCGGTTCGCGAGCCGCCGCTGCCCGCTGGGGAGCGTCTCCAGAAGCCCGGCCACGGCAGCTCACTCCCCGGCCGCGTCCGAGGCCACCTGGGCGAGGGTGCGGCCGGACCGGGCGGACCGCGCCCGGCGGGGGTCGGGGGCGCCGTGCGTACCGGCCCGGCCCCCGGCACGCTTCACCAGCAGCCAGGCCTCCTCGCCGTCGTCACCGCTGCGGAACCGGGTCAGGGCGTACTCGCCGTGCAGTTTGGACCCGCTCAGCCGGAACGTGGCGTGTCCGCGTTCCAGCGACTCGGCGAAGTCCACGGGCCGTCCCTTGCGGTCGTGGCTGAGCGGCACGTACGTGCCGTGGTCCCAGACGATCACCGTGCCGCCGCCGTACTCACCGCGCGGGATCACGCCCTCGAACTCCTCGTACTCCAGCGGATGATCCTCCGTGGGCACGGCCAGCCGCTTGTCCTTCGGGTCGGCGGAAGGCCCCTTGGGGACGGACCAGGACTTCAGGACGTCGTCCACCTGCAACCGGAAGTCGAAGTGCATCGTGCTCGCGTCGTGGATCTGCACCACGAACCGGGGCCGGTCCCCGGCGGGCCGCCCGCTGCCCCGGGGCTCGCCGGTCCGGTCGAAGTCACGCTTGCCGCGGTAGTCCCGCAGCCGGTCCCGCTCAGCCACGTGCGGCTCCTTCCTGCCGTGCGGGCCCCGGGTACCCGTCAGAACTCCTCGTGCACCTCCGGGTCCCCGCCGACCCGCCGGTGTGCGCGGTCGGCGACGGCCCGCATCTCGTCGGCGTCCAGTTCGAAGCCGAAGACGTCGAGGTTCGCGCGCTGCCGCTCGGGGCTCGCCGACTTCGGGATGGGCACCACGCCCAGTTGCGTGTGCCAGCGCAGGACGACCTGCCCGGGCGTCACTCCGTGCGCCTCGGCGATCCGCGTCACCGCGGGGTCGCCCAGCAGCGGGGTGCCCCGCCCCAGCGGGCTCCAGCTCTCGGTGAGGACGCCCTTGGCCGCGTGGAAGGCGCGCAGCTCGTCCTGCGGCAGGTACGGGTGCAGCTCGATCTGGTTGACCGAGGGCAGCACGCCGGTCTCCTTCTCCAGCCGCTCGATGTGCGCGGGCGTGAAGTTCGAGACGCCGATCGACCGGACGAGCCCGTCCTCGCGCAGCTTGATCATGGCCTTCCAGGAGCCGACGTACCGGTCCAGACGCGGCAGCGGCCAGTGGATCAGGTACAGGTCGACGTACTCGAGTCCCAGGCGGGCCCGGGACGCCTCGAACGAGGCGAGGGTCTCCTCGTAGCCGTGGTGCCGGCCAGGGAGCTTCGTCGTCACGACGATCTCCTCCCGTGGCACGCCGACGGAGGCCACGCCACGTCCGACCCCCGTCTCGTTGCGGTAGTTCGTCGCCGTGTCGACGAGGCGGTAGCCCGTCCCCAGGGCCGAGCGCACCGCCTGTTCCGCCTGTTCGTCGTCGAGCGGCCAGGTGCCCAGGCCGAGGGCGGGGATCGTCGTACCGTCGTTGAGCGTGTGGGTCGGGATGCTGATCACTGTCGGACCTTCCCGTCGACTGGGTGTGCGGCTGTGTCGTCCCTCCAGCGTCACGGATAGGGTGAGCAATGATCAACCGGACGGGGTGGGGGTGAGGACGGCGGACGGCATGGGCAGCGCCGAGGAGAAGCGGGCGACGGGAACGGGACGTCCCACCTCGCGGGACGTCGCCCGGCTCGCCGGCGTGTCGCACACCGCGGTGTCCTTCGTGTTCAACGGCCGGGCCCAGGGCAACCTCTCGCCCGCCACCCAGGAGCGCATCCGGGAGGCCGCCGCCCGGCTCGGCTACCGGCCCGACCCCGTCGCCCGCGGCCTGCGCCGCAGCCGTACGGCGGTGATCGGCCTGGTCACCGACGAGATCGCCTCCTCGCCCTTCGCCGGGAGGCTGCTGCGCGGCGCCATGGACACCGCCTGGGCCGGGGAGCACCTGGTCCTCACCGTCGACTCCGGCGGCGACCCGGCCAAGGAGGACGCGGCGGTCGCAGAGCTCCTCGACCGGCGGGTCGACGGCATCATCTACGCGGCCATGTCGCTGCGCCGCGTCCGGGTCCCCGAGGGCCTGCACCGCACCCACTCCGTGCTGGCCAACTGCCTGCCGGCGGACGACTCGCTGCCCGCCGTCATCCCCGCCGAGCGCGCCGGCGGCCGTACGGCGGCCCGGCTGCTGCTGGAGCAGGGGCACCGGAGGGTCGCGCTCGTCGGCGGGCAGGACGACATCGCGTCGGTGGAGCGGTTGCGCGGCTTCCGGGACGCGCTGCGCGCCGAAGGCATCACCGTGCCCAAGGACTGGGTCGTCCGGACCGGAGGGGAGATCTCCGGCGGCTACGAGGGCGCCACCCGGCTCCTCGAGGGAGTTCCGGCCGACCGCCGGCCCACCGGCGTCTTCTGCTACAACGACCGGGTCGCGGCGGGCGCCCTGTACGCCGCGACCCGGCTCGGGGTCGCCGTACCCGGCGAGCTGTCGGTGGTGGGCTACGACGACCAGGAGCACATGGCCGCGCATCTCGCGCCGCCCCTCACCACGGTCGCGCTGCCCCATCGGGCGATGGGCGAGACCGCCGCACGGCTGCTCCTCGACTCCATCGCCACCGGACGGACACCGCCCGCCACCGTGCGCCGCCTGGCCTGCCCGGTGATCAGCCGTGAGTCGGTGGGACCAGCTCCCATCCGGTGACGGCCGCGCCGGATGTCACCGTCAGCTCCCTGATGTCGTCGGCCCGCTGGTAGATCCGCTCGGTGATGGTGGCCCGGTCGCCGAAGAACAGCTCGTACAGCGAGCCGTCGGCGAGGACGCGCACCGTGAGCTCCTCGTCCGGTGCCACATGGACGAGAACCGGAGCCCCGGGCTCCTGACGGGGCCAGCCGTCACGGTGCAGGGTCAGCGTGCCCTCGTCCGGATCCAGGCGGACCGTGAGTTCGGCGCCCGAGGCCGACCGCAGCAGCGTCACCGTGGTGCGCCCGCGGGCGCTGACGGTCAGGTCGTAGGCCGCCGGAAGCGGGACCCGGCCCGGCGCGGTGACGAACGGCTCCGCGGCGCGCAGCCGGTGCAGCTCCGGCGCCGGGGCCACCCGCAGCGCCCCGTCCGGGTGGACGTCGACGACACGGGGTGCGGTCAGCACACCGGCCCAGTCGGCCCCGCCCTGCTCGCGGGCCTCCCACGACCAGCCCCACATCAGGGCCCGGTCGGGCTCCTGGAGCACGGCGGGCGCGTAGAAGTCGCGGCCGTGGTCCAGCAGTCCGCCCGCCCGGGCGGCGAAGCGCAGGTCCGCGTCCAGACGCCCCGTCAGGTAGCCGGTGGTCCAGGGGTGGCCGTCCCACAGGGACACGGCCAGCACCCACTCGCCGTCCTGTGTCGCGTAGAGCTGCGGGCACTCCCAGCCGGTCGCCCGGTCGCCGAACGCCGCCGCGGCGGCCGGGTCCCGGCCGTCCAGGAGGACTCCGGCGAACCGCCAGCCGGTCAGGTCCTCGCAGTCGTACAGCAGGACCGACGGTGTCCCGTCGGCGTGCCCCGCGCCCACCA
Source organism: Streptomyces sp. NPDC006372 (assembly GCF_040612515.1). Taxonomy (NCBI): domain Bacteria; kingdom Bacillati; phylum Actinomycetota; class Actinomycetes; order Kitasatosporales; family Streptomycetaceae; genus Streptomyces; species Streptomyces sp. NPDC006372. The sequence continues at coordinate 26,003 of NZ_JBEXQJ010000050.1, forward strand.
GTGCCCAGCGCCTGCCGTCGTGCCGGAAGACGAACGGGTCGCGGAACATCACCACGCCCAGCCCCTCCGGCGGGGCCTTCACCACCGGAGTCGGGAGGGGAGTCCACTCGGTCAGCGCGGGGTCGTCCGGGTCGGCCGCCCGGGCCAGGCAGATCGTGCCGAGCCCCTCGTGGTCACGGTCGACCCCGGTGTAGACGGCCGTGGGCACGCCCCCGTCGTCGACCAGGCAGCCCGACCAGCAGCCCGCCTCGTCCGGGCCGCCCGGTGTCGGGGTGAGCGCGATGGGGTGGTGCTCCCAGTGGGCGAGGTCGGGGCTGGAGGCGTGACCCCAGTGGACGTTCGCGTGCACCGGGGCGTCGGGGTTGTGCTGGTAGAAGAGGTGGTAGCGGCCACGCCAGCGGAACGGGCCGTTGGGGTCGTTCATCCAGTTGGCGGGCGGGCGGACCCGGAAGCGCGGGGCGTGCGGGTCCTGCGGGGGAGCGGCGAGGCTCAACGGTTGACTCCTGCGGACGTGATGCCCTCTCGCAGAGGGCGCTGGCCGACGACGAACACGGCGACGGCGGGGATCATGGAGAGGACGACACCGGCGAGCACCACCGATATGGAGCCGGTGCCGAGGTTGCCCTGAAGGGAGACAAGGCCCAGCGGCAACGTGTAGTTCTGGCCCGACGTCTCGAGGATCAGCGGCCGGAAGAACTCGTTCCAGTGGTAGTTGAAGGCCAGGACACCGACGATCGCGAGGCCCGGCGCCGCAAGCGGGGCGTACACCGACCGGAAGGTGCGCCAGGGCCCGGCACCGTCCAGCATCGCCGCCTCGCCCAGGTCCTTGGGCATGCCCAGGAAGTACTGCCGCATCAGGAAGGTGCCGAACGCGGTCGGGAAGGCGGGGATGATCAGCCCGAGCAGCGTGTCGGTCAGGCTCATCGACTTCAGGACGAGGAACACCGGCACGATGGTGACCTGCAGCGGCACCATCATGGTCGCGAGGACCAGCCCGAAGAGCGGCTTCTTGAAGCGGAACTCCAGACGGGCGAAGGCGTAGCCGGCCAGGCCCGCGGTGATCATCTGGCCGACCGCGATCAGTCCGGTGACCAGCGTGGAGTTCAGGGCGAGCAGCCAGACGTCGATCTGGTCGAACACTCCTCGGTACGCCTCGGTGGAAGGGTTCGACGGGACGATCTGCGGCGGCAGGTCGAACGCCTCGGCGGGCGTGCGCAACGAGGTGGAGACCGTCCACACCACCGGGCCGAGGGTGAGCAGGGCGCACACGGCCAGTCCGGCGATCCGTGCCCACGGCGCCAGCCCGTGGCGTGCCCGGCTGAGGGACAGGGTTGCTTGGCTCAAGGGACTCACCCGGCTCACTGGTAGTGGACGAAGCGCCGGCTGAGCCGGAACTGGAGGGCCGTGACCGCCATGATCAGCATGAACAGCAGCACACCGACCGCGGACGCCTCACCGAAGCGGAGCTGCTCGAAGGCGGTCTCGTAGATCACCATCACGACCGTGCGGGTGGAGTCGCCGGGACCGCCGTTGGTGAGGACGTACGGCTGCTCGAAGACCTGCAGCGCGTTGATGATGCCGACCACGGAGGCGACCAGCAGCGTCGGCGACAGCAGCGGCAGCGTGACGGTGAGGTGCTTGCGCAGACCCGTCGCGCCGTCCAGGGCGGCGGCCTCGTGGATCTCCTTCGGGATGTTGTTCAGACCGCCGATGAACAACAGGAACGAGAAGCCGAACTGCTGCCACACGTAGACCAGGACCACCGTCGCCATCGCCGCGTTCTCCGACGTCAGCCACGGCACCGGCGCGATCCCGACGAAGCCCAGCAGCCAGTTGATCACCCCGAAGTCCTGGTTGAACAGGTACTTCATCACCACCGAGATCGACGCGGCGGACAGCACCAGCGGGAAGAAGAACGCCGAGCGGAACACCGACCGCAGCCATACGGGCATCCGCCCGTTCAGCGTCAGCGCGAGGGCCAGGGCGACCAGGAGTTGCAGCGCCACCGCGAACACCATGAAGACGAGGGTGTTACGGAAGGACACCAGCACGGTGTCGTCGCCGAACACCTCGCCGTAGTTGGACAACCCGGCGTAGCTCGGCGAGTCGATGACGTTCCAGTGGAAGAGGCTCAGGACGACCGACCCGATGATGGGCACGACCGTGAAGACGACGATGCCGACGATCGTCGGGGTGAGGAACAGCGTGGCCAGCAGCCGGCTCCCACGGTCACGGGCCGAGGGGCGCGACGTGTCCTGCGCGGGCGCGGCCGAGGGCCGTTCGGCTCGCGCGGGCGGTATCTGGGTGTTCGTCATACGTCACGCTCCATGGCCTTCTCCAGGTCGCCCTGCAGCCGGCGCAGCGCGGGACGCACCGAGCGCGGGGAGGCCAGGGCCGTGCCGGTGTGCTTCAGCAGCAGCTGCTCGATCTCGGCGACCTGCGGCGGCGCCGGGATGGGCCCCGTGTCGGGGAACCGGTCGAGGGTGTCGTAGAAGACCGGCCAGTGGGCCGGACCGGTCTCCTCGTACCGGCCGGCGGTCAGCATCGAGCGGCGGGCCGGGGTCGTCTGGTTCGTCGTGAAGAGGCGCGTCAGGGTGTCCCTGCGGGCCGCGTACTTGATGAACTCCCAGGCCTCCTCCTGCTTCTTGGAGGTGCGCAGCAGCGCGTAACCCGCCGCGCCGTACTGCATGCGCTGGGTGCGCCAGCGGGGGAAGTACTGCACGTCGAAGCCGTCCCGTTCCATGCCCGCCAGGTGCAGTCCGCCCGCCCAGAAGCCGCCCGCCGGTGTGACACCGACCCGCCCGGTGGAGAACACGCCGATGAGGTTCTGGCCGTTGCCGCCCTCGGGCCGGGTGCACAGGCCGTCCTGGACGAGGGAGGCGAGATAGTCGTAGACCTCCTCCACCCGGTCGTGCGTGGCCTGCGGCGTCGTCCAGCGGAAGCCGCCGCCGCGGCCGCGGCGCTGGTCGGCCGGGTAGAAGGAGTCCCACAGCCAGTCGCCGCCCGGGGCCTTGGACTCCTCGAGCAGGTTGGTGCCGTTGGCGAACAGCCAGGGCACCACACCGCCCCACAGCCGGTTGGTCCAGAAGTAGGGCGTGAAGCGGGAGCCGCTCGCCTGCTTCATGTCCCGCAGCAGTGCCGTGAAGTCGTCGCGGGTCCAGTCGGCGGGTGGGTGCGCGGCTCCGGCCCGCCGCAGCACCTGCCGGTTGAGGTACATGTCGGCGGCGTTGAACTCCACCGGCAGCTGGTAGAGGCTGCCCTCGTACATCATCGACTCCACCAGCGAGGGGTGGACGTCTGCGAAGTACTCCTTCAGTTCGGCCGCGTCCCGGCGTACCCACTTGTCCAGGGCGACACCGAGCCGCTGGGCGAACAGCTGCACGCCCTCGGTCGCCACGTACACCAGGTCGGGGGCGGTGCCCGCCGCCACCTGCGTGAGGATCTTGGCGAAGAAGTCCGACCAGTCCACGGCCTGCACCGCGTTGATCTGGAGCTTGATGTCGGGGTGCAGCTCGCGGAAGCCCTCGCGGAGTGTGCGGATGGCCTCCGGGCCGTAGGCGGGGCCGAGCGTGGCGACGACGAGGGAGCCGTCGTCACGGCCGGGGATGTCGGCTCCGGTGAGCCGGTCCCAGCTCGCTGCGGTACCGGCCAGGGCGGCGGCACCCGCGCCGTAGGCGCCGTACCGCAACAGGGTGCGGCGGGTGAGGTGCGAGTCGGTCATCGTGCGAGGCCTAACTCGTGTTAGATGAGGTCTGATGCCCCAGATCATGTGAGCGCCGAAGAGGCCTGTCAAGACGCGCGACCGCTTGACCTTTAACGAGTTAGGTCCCACAGTCCTGGTGCACATGAGCCGCCGTTTCCGACGAGAGGAACGAGGTGTGATGGGCGACATCACCAGGAGAGCGCTGTTCGCCGGGTCGGCCGTGGGAGCCGCCGGCGCGTTACTGCCCGCGACGGCGGGACCGGCCGCGGCCCGGCCGGGGCCCGCCCGCACGAGCTACCGTGCCGCGTACCACTTCACCGTCCCGGACCAGTGGAAGAACGACCCGCAGCGCCCGGTCTGGATCGACGGCGAGTACCACTACTACTACCTCTACAACGCCGACTACCTGTCCGGCGCGGTCGGCACCGCCTGGCGCCTGGCCACCAGCACCGACCTGGTCTCCTTCACCGACCGGGGCGTCGCCGTGCCCAAGGACACCACCCCGAACGGCGACGTCTGGTCGGGCTCGGCGGTGGTCGACACGGAGAACACCGCGGGCTTCGGGGCGGGCGCGGTCGTCGTCCTGGCCACGATGTCCCCGCACGACGGCCCGAGCGACCAGGCGCAGTACCTGTACTACTCCACGGACGGCGGCCGCACGTTCACGCCGCACGGCACCGACCCGGTGCTGCCCAATCCCGGTGTGCGCGACTTCCGCGACCCGAAGGTGATCCGCGACGAGGAGCGCGGCCGGTGGGTGATGGCCCTCGCGGAGAACGACAAGGTGGGCTTCTACCACTCCGGCGACCTCAGGACCTGGAGGTACGTGAGCGGCTTCGTCAAGAACGGCATCGGTGTGCTGGAGTGCCCCGACCTGTTCCGGATCCGCGCCGGGGACGGCACGGTGAAATGGGTGCTCGGGGTGAGCGCCAACGGCAAGGGCGCCGGGCTGCCCAACACCTACGCCTACTGGACGGGCTCCTTCGACGGCACGGGCTTCGCCGCCGACGCCGCCGAGCCGCAGTGGCTCGACTACGGCTGGGACTGGTACGGGGCGGTCACCTTCGACAAGCACGGCACCGACGGCGGCGTCGACGAGGAGACGCGCTACGCGATCGGCTGGCTCAACAACTGGGACTACGCCCACTTCACGCCCACCATCGACAGCGACGGTCTCAACGGCACCGACTCGATCGTCCGTGAGATCACACTGAAGCGCGCGGCCGACGGCACCTACCACCTGGCGTCCCGGCCGGTCACCGCGCTCGACCGGTACGTCTCGCGCACAGTACGGCTCGGCGACCTGGAGGTGGCGGGCACCCGCGTCCTCGACTACCGGGGCACCGCCTACGAACTGACCTGCGAGATCACCTGGGAGCAGCTGACGGGCGCCGGGGTGCAGATCAGGCGCTCCCCGGACGGGGTCCGCCACATCGACGCCGGCGTCTACCGCGACTACGCCTTCCTGAACCGCCGCCCCACGGTGTCCCCTGACATGTCGGGCAGGTGGCAGGAGAGCAAGAGCCCGTTCGACCCCGCCCGGCGTGCCGTGAAGCTCCGCGTTCTGGTCGACCGCACCTCCGTGGAACTGTTCCTCGACGACGGCCGGTACGTGCACTCGTCGGCGGCCTTCCCGTACCTGGTCGACACGGGGCTCGCGCTCTTCACGATCGACGGCGCGGCGGTGTTCCGGAACACGGTGATCCGTGAGTTCAGGGTGTAGGCCCGGCGGACAGGCCGCTGTTCAGGCGTACCTGGGCCTCGAAACCGCGGTCCTGGACGACGGGGAAGGCATTCTCCACGGCGTCGATCCACTCGTCGATCGCCTCGGGGGAGGTGCGGACGGCCTCGATCAGCTCCTCCACCAGCCGTAGTTTCGGCCCGCCGACGTTCTCCCTGAGCTGGTCGAGCGTCACCTCCCGGTAGGGGACGCACAACTGCCACCAGAACCGCATGAGGTAGCGGCACTCCTGCTGGTCCCGGTCGTCCGCCAGCCTGTTGTGGATCACCGCCTGAGCGCATCGCCGCTGATCCGGGTCGCGGAAGCCCAGGGAGAGGTCGGTCAAGGTCATGCGCGGGACGCTACCGGCACGGTGCGTCCCGCCTCGACCGGGTTTTCCGTCGCCTCCCCCGCCGAGTCCCGGTTCGGCTCGTCCGGCGGTGTCGCCCCGGGCGGGTATCACTGTCACGATCTTCGGGAGGGACCACGCCCACGACCAGCGGAGTGCTCATGACGACGGACAGCCCGATGACGGACGAGGCGGTGCGGGACGCCGGGGTGGAGGTGCGGCCGGTCGCCGGGCACATCGGTGCCGAGATCAGCGGGGTCGATCTGGCATCGGAACTCGACGACGCCGTGGTCGCCGCGATCAGGGCGGCGGTGCTGCGGTGGAAGGTGGTGTTCTTCCGGGGGCAGCGGCTGGACCACACCGGGCACGTGGCGTTCGCGCGCCGCTTCGGCGAGCCGGTGGTGCTGCCGCGCCGCGGCAAGGCCTCGCCGCCCGGCTTCCCCGAGATCGAGACGACCGCCGACCGGCTGGAACTGGGCGGGCGGTTCGGCATGGAGCACGACGAGTGGCTGCTGCGCCGCCGCCACACCCTGCTGCGCGGCTGGCACTGCGACCACGGCGCCCGCGTCGACCCACCCGCCGCGACGATCCTGCGGGCCGAGACCGTCCCGCCCTACGGCGGCGACACCACCTGGTCGAACCTGGCGGCGGCGTACGCCGGACTCTCCGCGCCGCTGCGGGAGTTCGCCGACGGGCTGCGGGCCGAGCACCGGCTCGGCGTCGGCTACCAGCCCCGGCCCGGCGACGACGCCTACGTCCGCCACCTGCTGGACCGTCAGGTCGCGACGCTGCACCCACTGGTGCGCGTCCACCCGGAGACCGGGGAGCGGGTCCTGTACGTCAACGGCTACTACGTCGAGCAGATCGCCGGCCTCTCCCGGCCCGAGAGCGGCGCGATCCTCGACCTGCTGCTGGAGCAGGCGGTCCGGCCCGAGTACACGGTCCGGTTCCGCTGGGAGCCGGGCAGTGTGGCGTTCTGGGACAACCGCGCCACCATGCACCTGGCTCCCGGCGACACCGCCCACCTCGACCACCCGAGGATCATGCACCGGGTGATGCTCGCCGGGGACGTGCCGGTGGGCGTGGACGGGAGGGCGTCGGAGCCGATCACCGGGACGGCGCCCGGGCGTTGGTGAGCCGGTGCCGGTGCCGGTGCCGGTGCCGGTGCGCGGCGGGGCGCCGGAGCCGCACACCGGGTCCGCGCCCGGCCGTCCGGTGCCCAGCCGTCCGGTGGCCGGGCGCCGGTCCGGCAGGCGGACGGCGCGTCCCGGGCCGGGCCTATACGCCCTGGGGCCGGCCCAGCGCCGGGCCGAGCTTCGTCGCCATGTCGGTGAGGATCTGCACGTAGTCCTCGTGCTCGAAGGTGAACGGCAGCGCGAACGCCACTTCGTCCACCTCCCGGAACGCGGCGTGCGCGTGCAGCCGCTCGGCGATCTCGTCCGAGGTGCCCACCAGGTCCGGCGCGAACAGCAGCCGCGCCGGGCCCTGCGGTGACCTGGTGCGGGGCAGACGGCCGGCGGCGTACTCCTCGTACCGTGCACGCTGTTGCGGAGAGGCGGAGTCCGTGGGGATGACAACCAGGCCCTGTGAGACGCGGGCCGCCTCACCGTCCGGGTGGGCCGCCCGGAAGGCGCGGATGTGCGACAGCTGGATCTCCGCGAAGTCCTGAGGCCCGTCCGGGTCCTCGGCCTTGACGACGCTGCTGGTGAGGAGGTTCATGCCGTGCCCACCGGCCCACCGGGCCGACCGCAGGCTGCCACTGCCGTACCACATGCGCCGGCCCAGCCCGGGGGAGTGGGGCTGCACCCGGTCCGAGAAGACCTCGAAGCCCTCCACCCCGCTGAAGTCCGTCGCCGGAGCGCCCCGCACGAAGTCCAGCAGCCGCTCCACCCGGGCATGACCGAAGTCCTCGGTGTCGGCCGTGCCCGGGTACAGCGCGTCCTTGACCTGGTCGAAGTGCATCGGCGGGCCGACGCTGACGCCCGGGTTGAGCCGTCCGCCGGACAGCAGGTCGACGGTGGCCAGGTCCTCGGCGAGGCGCAGCGGGTTCTCCCAGCCGAGCGGGATGACCGCGGTGCCGAGTTCGATGCGGCTGGTGCGCTGGGAGGCCGCGGAGAGGACGGCGACGGGCGAGGAGATGCCGTACTGGAGATGGCGGTTGCGCACCCACGCGCTGTCGAAGCCGAGCCGCTCGCCCAGCTCGATGATCTCCAGTGTCGACTCGTGGCCGCGGCGCGGGTCCGTCTCGTCGAACAGCCCGATGGTCAGGAAGCCCAGCTTGCGCAGCGGTCGTGGGGTCGGTGGCACGGGCCCTCCATAATTGAAGGTTCAATGGCATGGCGTACGCCCGTGCCAACTCCGCGTCGGCCCGTGCTGTTCCCGTCGTACGGGATCAGCCGGCGGATCGGCCCGGGATCAGCCGAGCGGGATCGTCACCTCGTCCTCCACCGGCGGGTCGATTTCCTGGGCACGGTTGCCGGTGGCCGCGTAGCAGCGCAGCCGGACGGACTCCGGGGACACGTCCAGGCGCAGGAAGCACTTGAAGAACGGCGGGCTGTAGGTCGCCGAGCTCGGCGAGAACAGCGACGTGTAGATCTTCCGCACGGGCAGCCGGAACCGCTTGGCCCGGTCGGGGCGGCGGCCGGTGCCGAGCAGCCCGGCGACCAGCCGGACGCGCCGGGTCACCCGCGCCGAGGTGCCCGGTGCGCGCGCGGGCCTGATGCCGAGGCGCTCGGTGATCACGGCCGTCGCCTCCGCCTCGGTGAGCGTGAAGAAGCGGCGCATCCGCAGCCTGCGCCCGTACAGCCGGCTGTAGAAGGCGAGGGAGTCGCCTCGCAGCGGGTAGCAGCGGAAGTCCTGCTCGGTGACGTTCGCGACGTCGACGCGGGGGATGGTGTGCGTGGCGTGCATGAACGCCCCGCCACCGCCCGCGACGACGTACTGGAGGGTGCGCCCGTCCGTCAGCCGGACCGGGTAGCGCTGGTAGTTGTGGATGTCGCCGCCGATCGCCGCGACGTAGTGGTACGCCGGGTCGCGGACGATGTCGTCGACGGTGCCGCCGCCTTCGATGGCGCACGGCTCGTGCTTGCCGTCCACGTACAGGGGTGAGCCGGTGACCAGGATCTTCGGGCGGGGCCCCCGGGAGACCTCGCGCAGCCAGGCGCCCTGTTCTGCGTCGAGGGTGCCGAGCAACCCGGTGTCGATGCCGATGATCCGCACCGGCCCGGCGTCGATCGCCCAGTACGGGCCCGGCTGCACGGCCTGCTGGGCGGTGTCGGACCGCAACTTGCGATCCTCGGCGAGGTGTTGCCCGTCGTCCGGGCGGGGCCGGTGCCACAGCAGCGACCGCAGCCAGGCCCGGCCGAGCGGACGCGGCCGGGGCTCGGGCGGCAGGGGCGGGGCGTCGTCGCAGAAGACCCGCATGAAGCCGCCGAGGTCCTCGTACCAGTCGTGGTTGCCGGGTATCGCGTAGATCGGCGCCCGGTAGTCCTGGTACGGGCGGAAGAACTTGGTGCCGTAGTCGTCCGCGCTGCCCACCGGGTAGATCACGTCACTGGCCAGCACGGCGAATCTGGTGTCCTCACCGGTCTTCAGCAAGCCCGGGACGACGGCGTACTGCGGGTCGTCGCCCTCACCCGTGTCGCCGATGACCAGGAAGGAGAACCGGTCCGGATCGTCGCGCCGGATCACCTTGTCGGCCGGTGCGCCGGTGGCCGCACGCTGTGCCACCCACCGGCTGCGGGTGCGGCCGGTCGGGTCCCCGAACCAGGAGGCCAGCACGCCGTTGCGAGCGGCCCACAGCGTCTTCGGGTTCAGCCAGGAGATCTTCTCGACCTTCGGCGGCATCAACCGCTGGTACGCGCCGCGTTCGGTCGTGCCCCAGCCGGCGCCTTCGGCGGTATCGCGTGAGGAGTCAGACACCGGTGCACCGTAACAATGATCTAGGAGCCGGCCGTAGGCGGGTTCCTCACCGCCTGCGGACGGGTGACTTCTTCTCGTGCCGCGAAGTGTGCTGCTTTCCGCCCGAGTTCGTGGCGGCCCGGCCCTCGGTGGAGGAGCCCCGTTGTGCCACGGGAGGTCGCTCGCCCAGCACCAGCAGCGGGTCGAACATCACCGCCACCCCGGCCAGCAGCAGGAAGACGACCGGCCCCAGCAGCATCGGCAGCAACAGGGACATCGGCGAGTCGCCGGCCCATGTACCGCCGGTCGTGTCGTGCACGTGGACGCTGACGGCCGCCATGCCGGTGTAGTGCATCCCGGACACCGCCACGCCCATCACCAGGCTCGCCCCGAGGCTCGTCAGGAAGCCGCGGATCGTGACCGCCGACCACAGGGCGGCGGTCGCGGCGGCGATGGCGATCAGCACGGACAGCACGACGCCGACCGGGTCGTACGCGACGTCGCCGTTCAGGCGCAGCGCGGCCATGCCGAGGTAGTGCATGGCCGCCACCCCGAGCCCCGTGACTCCCCCCGCGACGGCCAGAGCGCCGCCGCCCGTGCCGCGGTAGCCGACGATGAACACGCCGATGCCCACCACGGCGACGGCCACGACGAGACTGAGCACCGTCGTGGCCGCGTCGTAACGGACCCGGGTCTCCTGCACATGGAAGCCGATCATGGCGATGAAGTGCATCGTCCAGATGCCGCATCCGATGCAGGTGGCGCCTAACGCCAGCCAGCCCGGCTTCCACGACCGCGCGTTCGGCAGCGAGCGCACGATGCACCGTAGCCCGAGCGCCCCTCCCAGACAGGCCATCAGATAAGCCGCCACCTGAGTCACCGCACCGTAGCGGAACCCGTCGACCGTGCCTTCCATGAGCCAACTCCCCGCAGAGCCATGGTTGATGTTCGGCAAGGTCTACGCGCAGGGATCGTGGGAGAGCAAGCCCTTACCGTCGGTACGTCGACAACTCCCGTTCACCGGGAGCCGATATAGGTCAGAACGTGCGCTTCAGCAGGTCGAGCAGGGCCGACCAGTGCCGCTCGGCGCCCTCCTCGTGGTACGCCGCCGTGTCGGCCTGCGTGTACCCGTGCGGCGCGCCCGCGTAGACCTCGCACCTGTGGCGGACGCCCGCCGCGGTCAGCGCCTCCTCCAGACGCTCGATCTGCTCAGGCGGCAGCGAGTGGTCCTGGTCGGCGTGGCCGAAGTACACCTCGGCGGTGACGGCCTCCGCCACCAGGTGCGGGCTGTCCGGCGCGTCGGTCGCCAGCCGCCCGCCGTGGAAGCCGGCCGCGGCCGCGACCCGCTCGGGGAAGGTCCCGGCGGTGAGCAGCGACAGCCGGGCGCCCATGCAGTAGCCGGTCAGCGCGACCGGCCCATCGGCCGCGACGGGCGACTGGGCCAGCCAGCCCAGATAGGCCCCGGCGTCCCGCATCGCCCGCTCGTTGGTCAGGGACTGCATGACTGGCCCGATGCGCTCGAATATCTCCGGACGCGCCCCCGGGTCGATGAACTCCGGCAGATCGAACAGCGGGGCACGGCCGTGCCGGTAGAACACGTTCGGCACCAGCACCGTGTAGCCCTCACCGGCCAGCCGGTCCGCCATGGAGCGCAGCCACGGACGCAGGCCGAAGGCGTCCATGAAGAACAGGACCGCCGGGCGGGCGGCCCCGTCGGCCGGATGCACCAGGTAGGCGTCGGCGGTGCCGTCCTCGGTGGGGATGTCGACAGCGGTTCCCTGTACGGCGGTCATGGCTCTGGTGCCTCTCTGCGGGGGTGTGGGGCGGGAACCCGTCCGCGTGACCGGGCGGATCACGGTCATCGTGGCACGCGCTTTCCCGGGGCGTTCCGCCCGCCCCCTGGACCCGGTGTTCCCCTGGACGCCCCTTGGCGCGGCCTTTACTCGAACCGCGAGGTGTCGCCCGCGCCGTGCCGCACGATCTCGGCCTCCCCGCCGGAGAAGTCGATGACCGTCGTCGGTTCGGTGCCGCACTCGCCGGAGTCGACCACCCCGTCGAGGACGTGGTCGAGCTCGTCCTTGATCTCCCAGCCCTGGGTCATCGGCTCCTCCTCGCCGGGCAGCAGCAGGGTGCTGGACAGCAGCGGCTCACCGAGCTCGGCGAGCAGGGCCTGGGTGACGACGTGGTCGGGGATGCGCACACCGACCGTCTTCTTCTTGGGGTGCTGGAGCATCCGCGGCACCTCCCTCGTCGCGGGCAGGATGAACGTGTAGCTGCCGGGGGTCGACGCCTTGATCGCGCGGAACACGTCGTTGTCGATCCGCACGAACTGGCCGAGCTGCGCGAAGTCCTGGCACACGAGGGTGAAGTGGTGCCGGTCGTCCAGCTTGCGGATCGTGCGGATCCGCTCGATGCCGTCCCGGCTGCCGAGCCGGCAGCCCAGTGCGTAGCAGGAGTCCGTGGGGTAGGCGACAAGAGCGTCCGCGCGGATGCTGTCGGCGATCTGGCCGATGGTGCGGGGCTGGGGGTTGTCGGGGTGCACGTCGTAGTACTTCGCCATCCGTCGAGCTTATGCCGACCCGGTGGTGCGGTGGCGCAGGGTGGTGTGTCAGGCCCCTGACCGGGGCACGAGGGGCGTCGGCCCGGGATGAGAGCCCGGGTCGCGTGAGGTAACGTCCCCGACCGGTGCGCCGGAGGCGGTGCGGGACGCGAGGGGAAGGCCGAAGTGGCTGGCCGAGAGGGCGGGAACCGGCAGCAGGAGACGCCGGGCGGTGTGGGCGCCGCGTGGGCCGGGGAACTGCTCGAGCACCTGCGCCCCGCCGGGCGCGACGTCCGCAAGGTCGTCGCCTGGCTCTCCGGAGCCGTGCGGGGTTCCGTGGCCCTGCAGGACGCCGCCGGGAACCTCGTGGCCGGAACCCGGATCCCCCTCGACGAGGGACTCGTCACCGACATCACCAGCGGCCGGATCGCCTCCGCCGCCTGGGATAGCCACGAGCGCCACCTGCGCCTGGTCCGGGTGGAACACCCGTCCCACGCGTGCGTCCTGGCCGTCTCCCGCGCGGCCCCCTTCGACCGCCGGGCCTCCGAGGTCATCACCCACACCGCCCCGGTCATCGAGCTGCTGCTGACCGCGCGCGAGTCGACCGCCGCCGGGCTCCGGCTCCAGCGGGCCACCTCCGACCTGCGCCTGGCGATCCTGCAACTGCTGATGGTCGAGGACACCATCGCCGCCCGCCGCGTCGCCGCAGGACTCTGGCCCGGCCTGCTCGACGCGGACACGGCGTGCGTGTACGTCGTCGAGTCCGACCCCGCCCACCGCGACCGCATCGCCGAGGAGTGCCTGGACAGCATCCAGGAGGACGCCCTGGTCGTGCGCTGCCCGGCCATGGACGGCCATGTGATCGTCGTCGGCCCCCGCGACACCACCGGCGACGCCCTGCGATCACTGGTCGGACGGCATACGGACACCTTCCTCGGCGGCAGCGTCCGCCAGAGCCTCGCCCGGACCGCCACCGCCTACGGACAGGCCGTCAGCGCCCTCGCTGTCGCGCACTTCCGGCCCGACAAGACCGCGGTCTACGCGGAACGCACCCACCCCGAACGCCTCATGGACCCGGAGACGCTGCGCGCCTGGACGGCCCGCGTGCTGCACCCGCTCGACGGCCTGCCGCACCACACCCGCGCCGAACTCCTTGCCACCACCCGCCTCGGTCTGGAGTTCACCGCCGTCAGCGCGGCGAAGGTCCTCGGCGTCAGCCGCAACACCGTCCGCGCCCGCATGGAACGCGTCGAGGCCCTGCTCGGCACCGACTTCGCCGATCTCACCGTGCGGGCCGTCGTCCACCTGGCGCTCAACACCCGGATCGGCCTGCCCGACACTCCGTTCGCCCGCACGACCGGAACATGCGGCCCCCGGCTTTCCGATCTGCTGACCGGGCCCGCGCGCGCCTGGGCGCAGGAGCTGCTGGGCCGGCTGGACGCGGACGCCAGGAACCCGCGGCGGACCCTGCGCACCTGGATCGCCGCCGGCGGCAACGCAGAACGGGCCGCGCAGGCCCTGGGCGTGCACGCGCAGACCGTGCGCGAACACGTCCGCAGCGCCGAACCCGTCCTGGAACGCCAGCTGCTCGCCGCGGGCACCGACCTGTACGAGGTCGTGCTCGCGCACCTCCTGGTGGGCGACCTCGACCTGCCCGTTCTCCAGCGCCCCGCGTGAACCGTCCTGCCCCGGGACAACCGGTTGGCCACGTCCCGGCGGGACGAAACCGGGCCATCCGGACTCGGCTGTGCACGGGTGAGCCTTGTTGAGCGCGCAACGGGCATCGGCACGATTCACAAGGCCTCGGCCCGGGACGTAGGTTCGAGGAACCGCGGGGGCTCGACCGGAACGGGGGACCGGTCGCGCTCCCGCGCGCAGCTCGGGCGCCAGGAGCAGGCGACGGCCTCAGTCGCGCAGCCGCACCGGTATCTCCTGCCAGCCGTAGGCGACGAAGGACGCCACCTGGCGCAGTCCCTCCTCCCCGGCGGCCAGGCTCAGGCCGGGGAACCGGTCGAACAGCGCGGGCAACGCGGTCAGCGCCTCCAGGCGGGCCAGCGGCGCGCCGATACAGCGGTGGACCCCGATCCCGAACGCCAGATGGTCGTCGCTGGCCCGGGTGGCGTCGAAGACGTCGGCGTCCGGACCGTAGTGCTCGGGGTCGAGACCCGCGGCGGCGTACGTCGTGATGATGGCGTCACCGGCCGGGACGGTGACGCCGCCGACGGTCAGGTCGCTCACGGCGAACCGCAGCGGCAGGGACGCGATCGACGGGTGCGCGCGCAGCGTCTCGTCGACGACGGCGTCCCAGCCGATCTCCCCGGACCGGACGGCCGCCAGCTGCTCGGGGCTGCGGAGCAGGGCGACCACAGCGTTGCCGATGAGGTTGACCGTGGTCTCGTAACCGGCCCCGATCACCAGCAGCAGCGTGTGCAGCAGCTCCTCCTCACTGAGCCGGTCGCCGTCCTCGTCCCGAACCCGGATCAGCTCGGTGGTCATGTCGTCACCGGGGTGCGCGGACTTGTGGGCGACCAGCGCGGGCAGCACCGTGCCGATCTGCCGCTGGACGGAGGCCGCGTGCTCCGGGCTCGGGTCGGTGGTGTCCATGATGGCCGCGATCATCCGGCCGGTGTCCTCGCGTAACTCGTCCGGCACCCCGAACAGTTCGCAGATCATCCGCATCGGCAGCGGATGGGCGAACCCTTCCTTGACGTCCACGACCTCGCCGTCGGCCGCGTCCAGTGCGTCCAGCAGTTCCGCCGTGATCGCCTCCACCCGCGGCCGCATCGCCTCGGTGCGCCGGTGCGTGAAGCTCGGCGCCACCAGTTTGCGCAGCCGCGTGTGGTCCGCGCCGTAGGCGGAGAGCATGTTGACCACGCCCACCCAGCCCAGGATCCAGCCCCAGGACGGATGCTCACCGACCTCGGGCCACAGCCGCCAGTGCAGCCGGGGATCCTTGCTGACCCGCGGGTCGAGGATGAGCTCCTTCAGCGTGCCGTAGCGCGTGGGCGCCCAGGCGGGGATGCCGCCCGGCAGCTCCACGGGCACGATCGGGCCGAGGGCGCGCAGCCGGGCGCTCTCGGCGGCGATGTCGGCGCCGAAGGGGTCCAGGGCGATGCGGTCGGTCACGGTCACGGTCGTCCTCCTGGCTGGTCGGGGGAGCGGGGGCTGAAACGGACGGGCAGCGCCGTCAGCGAGCGGTGGAACGGACCGGGCCGCCAGGTGAGGCGCTCACGGGGCAGCACGGGTTCGAGATCGGGCAGCCACTGCGTGAGCCGCTCGATCGCCTCGGTGGCGATGAGCAGCGTGTGCTGCTTGACCGGACAGGCGTGCGGGCCCGCCGACCAGGACAGGTGCGAGGCGTCCCCCGGGTGGCGGTCCCCGCCGCGCTTCCGCTCGGCGGCCTGGGCCAGCGCCCCGTACGAGATCACCACCGGCACCGCGGTCCTGATCCACGCGCCGTGAAAGGTGACGGACGTGCGGGCGTAGTGGATGCCGTAGTTGGCGAGCGGCGTCTCGTGGTGCAGCACCTCCAGCACCGCGTCCGTCACCGGACGGGCGCCGCTGGTGAGCGTCGAGTAGTAGGCCGGGTTGCCGAGGATCCGGGACAGCGCGTTGGACACCAGGTTGGCCGTCGGCTCGTGCCCCGCGCCGAGTGTGAGGAACACCTGCCAGGTGACCTCCTCGGGGGTCAGCCCCGCCGGATGGTCCAGCAGCCAGCTCGGCAGGTCCTCGCCGCGCCGCTCCGACTTGGCCGTGATCAGCTCCAGTACGTACCCGGCGTACTCGGCCTCGCCCTCCGCCGCCTGCGCGCCGCCCTCGATCAGTTTGCCGAGCGCCGCGTCGAGCCGGTCGCTCGCGCTCTCCGGCAGCCCGAACAGGCTGTTGAACACCAGCGCCATCAGCGGCCTGGTGAACTCGCCGACCAGGTCGGCCTCCCCCCGCGGCCCGAACCGGCCCACCAGCAGGTGCACGGCCCGGTGCACCCGCGCCCGCAGGTCGTGCGGCTCCACCAGGTCGAAGGCGTCGAGCAGCGCGGTGCGGTAGCGGATGTGGGCGGCACCGTCGGCGAACAGGGTGTTGGGTCGCCAGCGCATCATGCCGAGCACGGGGGAGTCGTCGGGGACGGTCGCCTCCCACGGCCGGGGATCGTGCGAGAACGTCTCCGTGTCGTGCAGCAGGTCGAGGGCCGCCCGCCGGTCCGTGACGACGTACGCCGGCACCCCGGGCGCGAGTTCCGCCCAGCCGACCGGGCCCTGGGCGCGCAGGGCGGCGTAGTAGGGGTCGGGATCGCGGGCGAAGCCGTCCTCCCAGAGGCGGACGGGCGTCGCGAGGGAGAAGGCCTGCTCGGCGGGGGAGGGGTGCGTCACCGGTGCTCCGCGGGTCGATGGTCGATCAGGTGCTGGGCCAGGGCGAGCAGGGCGTCGATCGAGGAGTTCGGCTCCCGCGCGTCGCAGGTCACCATCGGCGTCGTCGGCTCCAGGTCCAGGGCGGCGCGCAGCTGCTCGGGCGTGTGGTGGCGGGGCGCGTCCGGGAAGGTGTTGAAGGCGACCGCGTACGGCAGCCCGGTCTCCTCGACCAGCCCGAGCACGTCGAACGAGGCGTCGATCCGGCGGGCGTCCACCAGGACGAGCGCGCCCAGCGCCCCGTAGGCGATGTCGTCCCACAGCGGCCGGAACCGCTCCTGGCCGGGCGTGCCGAACAGGTACAGCACGATGCCGCCCGCAAGGCTGATCCGGCCGAAGTCGATGGCGACCGTGGTGGTCGACTTGTCCCGTATCCCGGCGAGATCGTCCACCGGTGCGGACGCCTCGGTGAGCTGCTCCTCCGTGTGCAGGGGACGGATCTCGGACACGGAGCCGATGAGGGTGGACTTGCCCACCCCGAAGGGCCCCGTTACCAGGATCTTCACCAGGTCGCGGGCGGTTTCCGGGAGATGGATGCCGTCGCCGCCGGCGGCGGTGTCAACGGTGCTTGAGGTCGCGGAGGCCATCGGCCACTCTCTTCAGCAGGTCGGGGTCGAAGCGTCGGGCGGGCGGGATCGGCGCGCGGGCCAGCACGAGGCCTTGGTCGATGAGGTCGGCGGCCAGCACCAGCACGGCGGAGACGGGCAGCCGCAGCAGGGCCGCGGCCTCCATCACCGTCAGTGCCCCGTACTCCAGCTCCTCCAGCAGGGCCGCCTGCGCGGCGGTCAGGCCGGCGGGGGCGGGTTCGCCGCTGCCGGTGAGCACCGACAGCCGCTCCAGATGGGCGCGGCTGGGCCGGGCCACTCCGCCGGTCGAGAGATACGCGGGAACCAGAGGACGGCCGCCCCGGCGGGGGGTCATGCCGCCGTGTCGCCGTCGGCACCTCGGGGCCCGGCGGCCATCGCCTTCTCACCCAGCCGCGCGACCTGCGAGTGCACACGGTGGGCGAGCAGGTCCAGTCGCACCTCGGGGTCGCCGTACGCGGCCACGCAGGTGCCGTGGTCGGTCGGCACGATCAGCACGTAGCCGTGGTCCGACTCGATGACGACCTGCCGTATGTCGGCCCGGTCGGAGTCCGCGAACGCCGCGGCCGCGGTACGGCACGCGCCCTGCACGGTGCTGGTGATGGCGGCGACCCGCTCCGCCGACGGCTGCGACAGCGCGTCGGTGTAGCCGGTCACGAGCCCGTCCCGGGTGAGCAGGACGGCGGCCACGACGTGCGGCACCTCCAGGACCGGGTCGAGCACCCATGCCGTGTCCCCCGCTGCGCGGCTGGTCATCGAGCCGTTCCCCCTTCGTGGTCGTTCTGCTGTCGGTCGGTGTCGTCGGATGCCTCGTCGGTCGTGGTCGCGACCTGGGCACCCTCAGGTACGGATGGGACGGCGCCGGTGTTCGGCCGGGCGGCGAAGCGCGCGGCCGCCGTGCCGGACTGGAGGGCGCCGAGGGCGGCGGCGGACTCCTCGGGGCGCCGAGGGCCGCGCCGCGGCGCAGGCGCCGGTGCGGGGGCGGTCGGGGCGGAGGCGTCGGACGGGGGCGCGATCCGGCTGCGGCGCCGCCGCTGGGGGAGGCCGCCGCTGTCGCGGGGGCCGTGGTGGCCGGAGACCGGGGGCGCGGCCAGGTCGTCCTGGTCCGAGCCGTAGCCGTGGTCGTGCTCCGGGGTGGTGCGAGACGGCCCGGCGATGTGGGCACCGGTGCCGGACGGTGGTTCGGAGCCGTGGCCGGAGGCGGCGGACGGCGGCTCGGGCGTCCGGGACTCGGTGGCCGGCTTCGGACCGTCGGACGCGGCGGACGGGGCCGGACCGGGCTCCTCGGGCGGTGTCGCCCGCGTCGGGTCGTCTCCCCGAGAGGGCGCGGCTGACGGCGTCCCCGGCCCCCGGGACGATGCGGCCGAGGGCGCCTCCGGCCCGGGCGCGCGCGTCCCGGCGCTCCCGGCGGTCCGGGACGAGACCGAACCGCCGGCGGTGTCCCGCTCCGCCCTGCGGGTCGAACGCGGGGCGCTGGCCGCGGGAGGCAGCTCCTCGGGATCGATCCGGCTCAGCAGATGACTGTCGACCCGCAGCACCGCCCGCACCCCGCCGTACGGGGACGGCGAGGACAGGTCCACGCTCAGATCGAACTGCCGGGTCAGCTGGCCGATGGCGGCCAGTCCCATGCGCGGCGGGTCGCCCAGCTCGGTGAGCAGGATCGGTTCCCGACCGCCCACCATCCGCTGGGCCCGGGCCCGTTCGTCCTGCGTCATACCCAGCCCGGCATCGTCGACGGTGACACAGACACCGTGGTGGACGGCCTCGAGATTGACCACGACGTCGGTGTCGGGCGCGGAATGCCGCAGCGCGTTGTCGAGGAGTTCGGCGACGATGATGGCGACCGGCTCGACGGCGTGCGACACCAGGGCGGTGCCCGCCGCCAGATGGTTGTTGACCCGGACCCGCTGATAGCCCGGGAGCCGGGCCTGACCGCCCGTCACCGCGTCGACGAGATGGGACTCCTCCCGAGCCAGCCCCACCCAGGCCCCGCACACCACCGCCGCGATCTGCGCGCGCCGCAGGGACTGCTCGTTCTCGTGATCCAGCGCGAACAGGGTCTGGGCCAACTCGGGATCGTCGTAGCGCTGTTGAAGGCCGCGCAGGGCGTCCTGCAACCGGTACAGCGCTGCCTGGATCTCCCGGGTGGCCCCGCGCATCCCGGCCTGTGCCGCCGCGTCGATGCGCGTGCGCTGCGCGGCGAGTTCGGCGTGCAGGCCCTCGAGCACCTGCTCCAGGGCGAGGCCCAGGGGGGAACCGGCGAGCTGCGGGTTCAGCGGGCCGGGCACGGCGATGTGCGGATGGGCCACCTGCCGGGCCGCCGCGGGCACCCGGCGCGCCGCCAGATGCTCGACCTCGGACGTGAACGTCCGTGAGGTGCCGTCGAGTTGAGCCCGCAGGGCGGCCGTCTTCGCGCGCTGCGCGCTGAGTTGCCGCCGTGAGCGCAGCAGCCCGCCGCCGAGGGCGAACGCGCACAGTGTGCCGAGGGCCAGACCACCGACGGCCAGGTCCGGTAGATCGATCATCGAGTCGGTTCCAGGGGGAGGCGGGCAGGGCGTGGTCCGAGGTGCTCTGTCGAGCTACCCGCAGCACAGTACACACCGTCACAGACCGATCTCGCACGGTGGAGTGCCACTTCGTTTCGAAAGTGGCAGGTGTCTGTTCGCTTCTACGTCAACTGTCTGGATTGCCGTACAGGGGAGGGGAGTTGATGGTCCGTGCGGGTCTGTCCCGGCGAGTGACCCCTGCCCGCGGAGGGCGTGATCACGTAACTACGGAAAGTAGCGATGAGGATCCGTGTGGCCGATCGGAGCGAGGGTACCCGTCCGGCGCCCGAGAGGTCCGTCCCGCGAGAAGGAGGTCCGAATGAGCAGCCAGACGGAGACCGGCGGTGTGACCGGTACGCAGGACAAGGACTACAACCTGATCTGGTACGTCGAGGCGTGTCTGAACAACGCCCTGCGCCTGGAGAGCTACATCCAGGACGCCGAGCGCACCAAGGACACCGAGGTCGCGGATCTGTTCCGCAAGGCCCAGGCGGACAGCCGCAAGGGCGCCGAACTGGGCAAGGGACTGCTGCGCGCACGCCTCGACGAGGGATGAGGCCCACAGCCACGAGGGCCCGACACCGCCGGCCCGACGCGGTGGCCGCCCAGTGACACCTGCCGGTCGAGCCGGCCGGTCACCACGACCTCTCCGCCTGGCGTGAGATACC
>NZ_JBEXQJ010000051.1:0-41509 GCF_040612515.1 Streptomyces sp. NPDC006372
CGACCCGGGGCGGCGAGGCCGGTGCACGGGTGAGCGGTCGTGGGAGTCACCCGGCGGGTGCGTTCCGACGGGCGCGCAGTGCGATGGTCAGTGTGTGCGGGCCGAGTCCGCCGATGTAGACGCGGTTCCCGGTCGTCGCGTCGGTGCCGCCCACCACGGTGTAGTCCTGCCCCGGGTCGTACCGCAGTACCTCAGCCCGCTCGGGCCCGGCCAGCGGTTCGCCCGCCTCCACGTCGGCCTCGATCCGGATCTCGTCGTCACCGACGCGGTAGGTCATCGGCCCGGTCGTCAGGCACCAGCGGCCGTCGCCGAGCGGTACGGCGCCTTCCGGCACGCCGCCGGGCCGGAAGGTCAGTTCCAGGGACCAGGGCACCCGTGGCCCGCTGATGTCGATCCGCAGGTCGGCGCCGTCCTCCCTGAGGTCCGCCTCCACGCGGGTCGTGTGGGAGACCTCGTCGCGAGGCCGCTCCGCGAAGGCCATCGCGGCCGAGAAACGTCCCTCATCCGCCATGCGGTAGGCGCCGTCATCCCGGCGCCTGTCCGCCGGCAGCGGCCGGTAGTAGGCGGCCGTCAGGGTTTCGGTGAGCCGGTACCGGTGGTCGGCGAGCTGTTCCACGGTGGCGGCGCGGAACGGGCCCAGGTCGAAGAAGCCCCGGGAGAGGCGGACCGCGTCCAGGACCGCGCCCCCGGCGAACAGGCGCAGGAAGGTGGGGTTGCAGGCGAGGCCCGAGCGGATGCGCCGGTGCTCGGGCACGTCGGAGCCGCCGTACACCACCGTGTGCGCGGTGGCCGAGGCGCGCGCGGCGAGGCCCGCGGTGGTGAGGTACCGGTCACGCGGAAGGATCTGCGCGGCCGGTGCCGGCAGGACGCGGCACATGGCCGGGGTGAGGAGGGTCTCGGCGAGCAGGTCGGGGTCGTCGATGCCGCCGGCGGCGGCCAGCGTCGCCGCCCGGCTGAAGTCGCCGCGGCCGGTGCGGATCGCGAGCAGCCTGTAGTGCGGCAGGTAGGGCGCCAGCGGGAACGGGTGGTTCTGGTCCTGCCGGCGCGAGAGGAGGGTCTCCACCGTGCCGTCCGGCCTGATGAGGTCCAGGGTGGTGGTGAGGTTGCGTTCGACGGCGTCCAGCAGGTCGGTACGGCCGAGGACACCGGCCAGCAGCAACAGGGAAGGGTTGGACACGTGGGCCGCGTAGTTGGCGCTGCGTTCCGAGTACAGCCCCTCCGCGTCGATGTCGACACCTTCGGAGAGCCACTCCTCGATGCGGTCGAGCAGCCGGTCGTCGGGGAACGACCGGTGCAGCCGGGCCAGCGCCGCGCACAGCTCCCAGCGGTGGTTCGGGGTGTGCACCCCACCGGTCAGGAGGCTGCCGGAGGCGGCGCCGGCGATCTCGGCGAGCGCGGCAGTGACGTCACGCAGTTCCGGCCCCCCGTCGGCGGCGAGGACGTGCGCGTCGCATACGTCGTTGACGGTGAACGCGGAGTCCGGAGGTGACTGCACGTTGTCGCCGCCGGCGAAGAGGCCGGTGGCTGTCTGCACGGCCTGCAGGGCTCGCAGGTGGATCGTCGCGGCGGCGACGGCCCGCCCGCTGCCGTGCAGGGCCGAGTCCGGCGACCGGTACGCCGCGACCAGGGTCTTCACCCGGCGCGCCAGAGTGCGGTGGTCCGCACCGGCGGGTTCCTCGTCGGGGGCGGCCGCCAGCGGGGCGGCCAGCCGGTCTGCGGCGGCCGCCGCCGCACGGACGAATGCGTGGTCGAACGAGGTGGGCAAGGTCAGTCCTTCAGTCCGGCGTTGATGTCGGCGCCCATGACGTAGCGCTGGAAGACCAGGAAGATGGCGATCAGCGGGATCATGGAGATGACCGACGCGCCGAGCAGCACCGACCAGTTGATGTTCTGCGCGCCGACGATGCTCTGGATGCCGATCTGCACGGTGAACTTGTTGGGGTCGTTGAGCATCAGGAGCGGCCAGATGTAGTCGTTCCACCGCCACTGGAAGGACAGGATGGCGAGGGTCAGCATGATGGGACGGGAGAGCGGCACCATGATCCGCGCGAAGATGGCCAGTTCGCGGGCGCCGTCGATGCGCGCGGCCTCGACGAGTTCGTCGGGAACCGTCAGGAAGAACTGGCGGAACATGAAGCATCCGGTCGCGGTGAGCACGGCCGGGAGGATGACGCCGCCGAACGAGTTGTAGAGGCCCAGGTCGCGGACGACCAGGAACTCCGGGGCGAGCATGACCTCGGACGGCAGCATCGTGGTGGCGAGGATGCCGATGAAGAAGACCTTGAGCCACTTGTTGTCGTACTTGGCCAGCGCGTACCCGGTGCAGCAGCTGGCTCCCACCGTGAGGATCGTCGTGATCACGCACACGATGGCCGTGTTGATGAAGTACTGGGAGAAGTTGGCGCTGCGCCACGCCGTCAGGTAACCCGACAGGGTGGGGTCGTGCGGAAACAGCGTCAGCGGAGTGGAGAACAGCTCACCGGCCGGCTTGAGGGAGCTGAGGACGAACCACAGCACCGGCAACCCGTAGAGGCATGCCAGGATCCACAGCAGAGTCGTCGCGGGCACCGCCCGCCGGAGCCCACCGCCGGCACTGCGCGGCCGCTTCTTGGAAACGGCCCGTCCGGGACCGGCGTCGACCGGGCGTGGCATGTCTGTGGTTGTCATCGGTTCTCCACCCGCCGGTTGACGATCAGCTGGATGATCGCGACGGCCATCAGGATGAGCATGAGCACGAACGACGCGGCGCTCGCGTAGCCGATCTGGCCCCGTTTGAAGCCGGTCTCATAGATGTACTGGACCAT
Source organism: Streptomyces sp. NPDC006372 (assembly GCF_040612515.1). Taxonomy (NCBI): domain Bacteria; kingdom Bacillati; phylum Actinomycetota; class Actinomycetes; order Kitasatosporales; family Streptomycetaceae; genus Streptomyces; species Streptomyces sp. NPDC006372. The sequence goes on from NZ_JBEXQJ010000051.1 coordinate 2,805, forward strand.
GAGGTTGTTCGACGATCCGGGTCCGCCGTTGTTGAGGGAGACGAACAGCGGGTATTCCTTCATCGCGTTGATCGTGTTGAGCAGGATGACGATGAACGAGGTGGGCGCGATGCTCGGCAGCGTGATGTTGAAGAACTGGCGCCACGGGCCGGCGCCGTCCAGCGAGGCCGCCTCGTAGTACGACACCGGCACGTTCTTGATCGCCGCGATGAACAGCAGCATGGAGAAGCCCGTCCAGGCCCAGGACGCCGCCATCACCACCACCAGCAGCGACAGGTCCGCGTTCGACTGCCACGGTACGGCGGCCCCGCCGAGCTTCTCGATGACGTAGTTGACCAGTCCGAAGTTCTCACCAAACAGCCACCGCCACAGGACACCCACGACGATGGGCGACAGCAGCCATGGGATGAAGAAGAAGACGCGGGCGACCGACGCGCCCTTGGCGTGCCTGCTCACCACCGTGTTGGCGATCAGCAGCGAGAGTGCGAAGTTCAGCGGAACGAAGAGCACGGTGTACAGCAGCGCCCGGGTCAGCGCGGCGTAGAACGTGGAGTCACCGAACAGGTTCTGGTAATTGTCCAGTCCGACCCACTGGAACGCCCCCACGCCCGTGTAGTTCGTGAAGGAGTAGACGAGCCCGATCACCGCAGGCCAGACGAAGAACAGCGAGAAGAGTACGACATTGCCCGCGATGAGAACGAGCGGCGCAAGAGTGTACTTACTGCGTCTCCTGGGCGGGCTCGTGGACACGTCCGAGGCGCGTTTGGTCATCTTCCTGACTCCGTGCTGGTGGAATGGATTCCTGTGGGCTCACGCCATGAGCCCGGCATCACGTGGGCACTCGGGTCCGGGCGGCGGCGTCTCGACCCCGCCGCCCGGCCTTCCGGCTTACGATCAGCCGCCGACCTGCTGGTTGTAGATGTCCACGATGTTCTTCAGGGCCTTGTCGACCGACTGCTGGCCGTTGATCGCCTTGCCGAGCTCCGCCTTGGTCGGGTCCTCGGGGAGGCTCTTGCCCTTCAGCACCCACTTCGTCTGCGCGGAGTTGAAGTACCCCGAGATCGGCGCGTAGAGCGGGATCTCCTCGTTGTAGAGCTTGAACGCCGCCTGTGCCGCCTCGGAGGTGAAGGGGTACTTCGGGTTCAGGCCGCTCTCGACGGGCAGGAACCCGGAGGCCTCGCACAGCGTGCGGTAGTTGTCCGGCTTGTACAGCCAGGTCATGAACTTCTTGGCGGCGGTGGCCGCGGCCTCGTTGTTGTTGAAGCCCACCATCATGCCGCCGCTGTTGACATCGCTGGCCTGCACCGGCTCGGCGGGGGTCGGGACGCTGGCCCAGTCGAACTTCTTGATGCTCTCGGCGAAGGCGGGAACCTGCCACACGCCGGACCAGTAGGCGACCACGTCACCGCTCTGGAACATGGCCGACGGGTCGGCGCCGCTGGTCCACACCGACTTCGGCATGGTCTTGTCGTCGTTCATCCCGACGAAGCGCTTCACGGCCTTCTTGGTCGCGGCGTCCACCGAGAACTTGCCGGAGGAGTCCGCGTGGACGTACTTCCCGCCGAGCTCGTACACCATGGCGCGGAGCCGGGACGGCGACTGGTCGAACGTCAGGGAGTACTTGGCGCCGGTCTTCTCCCGGACCTTGTCCGCCGCCTTGATGAAGTCGGTCCAGGTCCAGGTCTTCTGGGGCGAGGTCGGGAAGGAGACGCCGGCCTTCTTGAACAGCGACTTGTTGATGAACAGACCGGACGCGGTGATGTCCGAGGGGATGGACAGCACCTTCCCGGACGAGTCCTTGGCGACGAAGTTGTTGTTGATCTTGTAGCTCTTGTTGCCGGCGATGGAGCTGAGGTCGATCAGCTTGTTCGACCAGATCGGGTCCAGCGCCGGCACGGCGGCGACGTCGGGCAGGGAGTTCGCCTGCGCGGCGTTGTGCAGCTTCGTCGGGTACCCGTCGTAGGGGATGTTGACGATGTTGACGGTGACGCCGGCTTCCTTCTTGTACTGCGCCACCAGCTTCTTCCAGCCCGCGTCCTGCCCCGGAACCGTGGAGATCCAGAAGGTCAGCGACTTGGCGTTCCCGCCCGAGTCGGACCCGGACCCGCAGGCGGAGAGCAGGAGGGCACCTGCCGTGGCCACGGCAGCGAGGGGAACCACGCGGCGTATACCGCCGCGGCCGAGTCGGCGGGAGCGCCGCACACCCACACTGATCATCTTCGATCCCTTTTCTTCGTAGCGGAAGAAGCACGGCGCCAGCCGAGGCGGCACGGGTGCATATTGCAGGAAATTTCGCTTTCCGGGGGCACGGCCTCGCCCGGCCGCGTCGCCTTGACGGGTGGGGTCCCCGGCCATGACGGCCGGCGTCGCACAAGCACGCCCTCGTGCGGCTGCCGTACTTCGCGTACGGGCGGGAGGCTCACCCGGAGTCGGCGTCCCGGCCGACTCAGAAAGCGCTTGTCCGGACATTGGCAGATCGATTCGAAGCCGTCAATCCTTCGCCCCCACGACCTGGGTCACGGTTTGGACTCCTCGGGAGACCGCGAGCCGGGCGGCACCCACGACGGTGCCGAGATCGCCCAGCGTGCTGCTGACGACTTCGGTGGGCCAGCTCAGCCGGGCGAGCTCGGCCCGCACGCCGTGCAGGAGCTGCGGGTACGCGCCGGTGCTGCCCCCCAGCACGACCAGCCCCGGGTCCAGCACCGCGGTCACGGCGGCGGCCAGCCGGCCCACGTCCACGGCATGGCGGTCGACGACGGCGCGGGCGGCGGCACGGCCCTGCCCGGCGAGGGCGAAGAGCTGCTCGGCGGTGCCGGGGCACGGCCCGTCGGAGTCCGGCCAGGCCTCGGCCGCCCGCCGCAGCAAGGAGCGTGCGCCGATGTACTCCTCCAGGGCCTCGTGGCGGGGTTCACGGCCCTCGTCCCACGGGTAGGGCAGCCGGGCCAGCTCACCGGCGGCGCCGTTCGCTCCGGGCAGCACCTGGCCGCCGACGACGATGCCGAGGCCGATACCGACGCCGATGCGCAGGTAGCCGAAGGTGTCCCGGCCCCGGGCGGCACCTTCGTGCAGCTCGGCGAGGGCTGCGCAGTTGACGTTGTTCTCGAGGTGGACGGGGACGCCCGGCGGCAGGGCGACGGCCACGGCGTCGTAGACGGGGCCGGCCTTGGCGGTCGCCGGACGCATACCGGCGCCCTCCTTGCGCGGCGCGGTGACGTCACCGACGGCGACGACGATGGTCCGCAGCGGGGCGTCGGCGGGCAGCGCGTCGAGCGCCTCGCGCACGACCTCGGCGGCGCCCTCCCGGGACCCGGTGGCCTCGGCGAGCAGCGTGCCGTCGAGGGCGCAGCCGCGGACCCGGGTGACCGCGGGGCCGAGATCGACGGCGAGCACGGCCCCCGCGGTCGGCCCGAGACGGTAGACGGCGGCGTTGCGTCCCGTGCCGCTGGAGGCCGTCCCGGAGTGGGCGGCGAGCCCGACCCCCTCCAGTTCGGCGACGGCGGACGAGACTGTCGGCTTGGACAGGCCCGCCAGGCTCGCGAGCTGCGGCCGGGTCGCCCGGCCGGCGCCGGCCAGCACGGCGAACACCGCTCCCGCGCTCTCGGTCAGGCGGGGGGCTCTTGCCACGTCAGGTTCCAACAGTTCCCCCACACGGGTAAAGGGCCGCGCTCCCGGGGCGACCGTCTCGGACCGTCTCGGGTCGTCTCGGACCGTCTCGGGTCCTCTCGGGTCGTCTCCACGGGACGCGGCGAAGGGATTGCTCTTGACGCACTGTACTTCGTTAGTTAACTTCCTAACGAAGTTCACGGTACTCGCCTGCCGTGCTCCGCCAGAAGCCCGTCCCGGGGCTTCCCTAGTCATTCAACTGCCCGCCCATCAGGCACGGTTCGCCCGCCGTCGCAGCACATCGCAACGACGAAAGAGGTTCCGTGCAGGACTTCGCGCCCCTTGTGGTCGGTATCGACGTGGGCGGCACCAAGACGCATCTCCGCGCGCTCGCGGGCGACGCCCTGGTGGCCGACCACGTCCGTGCGAGCAGCGGCTGGCGGCCGCACGACCCGGTGGCCGCCGCCCGGTGGCTGGCCGCGCTGGCCGCCGACGTGCTTCCGGCGGGCGTTCGCCCGTCCGGCGTGGCCGTGGGCGGGCATGCCTGCGAGACGCCCCGCCAGTGCGCGCAGATACGCGACGCGCTCCAGCTGCACTTCGGCGCGCCGGCGCTGGTGGTGGGCGACGCTCAGCTCCTCGTCCCCGCAGCCGGACTGGACAAAGGTGTCGGCCTGGTCGCCGGCACCGGTTCGGTGGCGGTGGGGCGGCTGCCCGACGGCACCGCCGTCCAGGTGGGCGGCTGGGGCGCGGTCCTCGGCGACGAGGGCGGGGCCGCCGGTCTCGTCCGGGAGGCGGCGCGGGCCGTGTGGGCGGCCCACGACCGCGGGGAGCGGCCCGACGCGCTCGCGCTCGGGCTCGTCGCCGCGCTCGAAGTGCCCGAGGTACCCGCGCTCGGCGCGGCCTTGGAGAAGGCCACGGACGTCTCCGCCGAGTGGGGCCGGCATGCCCCCGTCGTCTTCGCGGCGGCCGCCGACGGCTCCGTGCTCGCCCGCACCGTGATCGACGAGGCGGGTGGGGCGCTCGCCGCGCTGGTCACCCGGCTCGCCGCCCGCGGGGTCGCGGTCGACGACGTGGTCGTGGCCGGCGGCACGGTGCTGTCCCAGCCCGGGCTGTACGACGCCTTCACCGTCGCCCTGGCCGAGACGGTGCCCACGGCCCGCGCGAGGCCCCTGCGGGTGCCACCGGTGGAGGGCGCGGTGGCGCTGGCGCAGTCGCTCCTGTGAGCCGGGGTCGCGCGTTCACCCACGGGACACGTCCCGGCCGCCGAACCCCGGTCGACGGGACACCGCTCGGCCTTCGAATCAGGCAAGATCGCACGACCTCACCGGGCCGCACGGCCGCAGAACTGAAGAGAGGCACACCCATGCCGTCATCCGCCGGGCAGCACTCCCTCACCCTGAACCGGAGGGGGTTCCTCAGAACCTCCCTCGGCGGCTCGGCCGCGCTGGTCGCCGCGCCGGCCTTCGTCGGGTGGCTGGGCGCCGCGGACGCCAAGGCCGCCACCGCTCCCGCCGCGTTCGTCGACGACTACAGGACCAACGTCCTGCCGAACCTCACGCCCGAGACCAACGCGGTGGTACGGATCCTCGGCGGCATGGCCGAGGTGTGGAAGACGGGCGCCGACTGGAACACCGGCACGCCGCTGCGCCCCGAGGTGCTGCGCGCCAACATGCGCTACTGCGCCCGGGTCACCTCCTCACGGACCGAGGCTCAGGCGAGGGAGGCGTTCGTCTACGACCGGCAGCACCAGAGCTACGCCATGATCGCCGGACTGGGCCCGCTGGCCGACCTGTACAAGGCGGGCGCCAAGGCGGTCACGTCGATCACCTCCGCTCCGGACACCACGCCCCCGACCACGATCAGCGACTCCGTACCGGCCGACGCACCCGCCGGTTCCGCGCTGGGCGCCGGCTCGTACACCTCGGACCTGGGCCAGGTGGCCAAGCTCGTCGACACCGTGCGCGGCCCGTTCGCCTCGGGCAACCCCGGCAAGTACGCCTTCCAGTACCCGCGTCCGTGGCGCATGAACGAGGACAGCGAGGTCGTCGACACCGGCCGCACGGACGAGCTCGGTTACCCGGTGTACGACTCGGACGTGGTCGTGGTCAAGCAGCTGCTGCGTCAGCGCAGCACCTCCCCCGTCGACGACGGCGGCTTCCCCAGCGGCCACACCAACGCCTTCCATCTGGCCGGTCTGGCCTTCGCGTACGCGGTGCCCGAGCGGTTCCAGGAGCTGGTGACGCGGGCGTTCGAGCTCAGCCACACCCGGATCATGTCGGGCATGCACTCCACCGTCGACGTCATCGGCGGCCGGATCATGGCCACCGCCCTGGCGGCGGCGACCCTGGCCGACCCGGCGAACGCGGAGCTCAAGGCGGCTGCACGCGCCCAGGCACTCGCGTACTTCACGCGGCAGACGGGGACGACGGCGAACACGCTGTACGACTTCGCGCACGCGGACGCCGGTGACGCGTACGCCGACCGTGCGGCCAACGCCCGCGCCGTCGCGCCCAAGCTGACGTACGTGCTGGCCCGCCGCGGCCGCAAGGACCCGCTCACCGTGCCCAAGGGCGCGGAGGTGCTGCTGGAGACGCGGCTGCCGTACCTGAGCGCGGCCCAGCGCCGCGAGGTGCTGCGCACGACCGCGCTGCCTTCCGGATACGTCCTGCTGGACGGCTTCGAGCAGTGGGGCCGGCTGAACCTGTTCGCCGCGGCGGACGGGTACGGCGCCTTCGACGAGGACGTCACCGTGACGCTGGACGCGACGGCCGGGGGCTTCCACGCGGCCGACACCTGGCGCAACGACATCGAGGGCGACGGCGGACTCGCCAAGCGCGGCACCGGCACGCTCACCCTGACGGGCCACAACCGCTACCACGGCGGGACGGTCGTCGCGGAGGGCACGCTGGTCGCCGCCTCGCCCAGCGCTCTGGGCGAGGGCGACGTCCGGGTCTCGGGCGGCACGCTCCGCGCGGACAAGGTCCTGCGGGTGCGCGGCTCGTACGTACAGCAGGGCGAGTCGACGCTGGAGCTGACGTTGCGCGGCGACCACTTCCCGGCGCTGACGGTGCGCCGACGGGTCCTGCTGGAGCGGGGCAGTGTGCTGTCGCTGCGGCTCGACGCCGAGCGGCCGCCGGCCGCGGGGACGATACTCCCCGTCCTGTCGGCTCCGGCTCTGCGCGGCCGGTTCGACCACGTCGAGCTGGACTCCCCGACGCTGCGGGCCGTGCCCGTCCACACCCCTGACGGTCTGTCGGTGCGACTCGTGCGGCGGTGATGCCGTGAGCGGCGGGGGCTGATGCAGAGTGGGTCCATGAGGGACCTCTGGATCGCTCCCGCCCTCCCGCGGCCGGCCTCGCTCCCGCCCCCGTCACCGGCGGGGGCGATGGGTGCCGTCGTTCTACGGCATCGAGGCGAGCGATCCTCGTCGGGTGCCGGCCGGTGAGGTGCGGGGGTTGCTGGTGGTCTCGGATTCGGCTGCCGCGAAAGCGACGGGGCGGCTGGCCGAGTTGATCGGCGGCAGCCGCCCCGTCGACGACATCGGGCATTCGATCACGATCTATCGCCGTTGAGTGTCCGGCCATGTGTCGACTGCGGCGTGCGTCGTGGTTGTTCGCGCAGTTCCCCCGCCCCTGCGGGGCGCTTCAATGTGCCGCGTGGAAGAACCCGTCCACGCTCACGTGCTCCATGACGCGGCTGGCCACGCGGTAGCGGCCGTTGGGCACGTCGGGGCACCTAGCGACGTGCACGGCGAGCGGGCCCGCGAATTCGTAGCCCTTGCGTTCCGCGTGGCTGGACAGGCTGTCGGTCAGGGCCTGTCCCACGTCCGTGCCCTGGCGCGACAGTTGCTCGTGCACCTCGTCGGCGAGTTCCACGTCGTAGGCGTTGGGCACCATCACCCGGCCGGCCCGGCACACCACGGCGTTGTCGTCGCACTCGTGCCGCAGGGCGTCGAGGACCTCGACCGGCTCCTTGTCGAGGACCCGCGCCCAGAGGGCCTCCCATCGGTTCTCCAGGGTCTGTTCCAGCGCACTCAGTGCGCCCATGCTGTCTCACCTGCCGGAAGCGTCGTCGGTTCGGTCGGGACGGAGTGTGCTACTGCTCGTCGTAGTCGTCGGGCCGCACCTCGGCCTCCTCCAGGGCCTCGCGCATCGTGCGGCCGGTGGCGCCCGGCGGCCGGGGCTGGTTCTCGTCGTGCTGCTCCAGGACCTCGTCCGTGGTCTGCGTCTTCGGCCGGTTCTCCTCGGGGACGGTCATGACGGTGGCTCCTCGTCGGTGGTGTCGGGATCTTCTGCCGCGGCGGGTTCCCGCCCGGCGCTCGGGTATCCACCGGTCGGGGATCTCATGTGCCGTGCACAGAAGCCCTGGTCACCACGGTGCGTGAGCTATGTTGAACATCCGTGGGAGACGAAGGAGGCGCACCGGTGCCATCGCCGCAGCAGGCACGCGCACAGGCATCCGCGATCACCTCGGGGAAGGCCGCCCCGGAAGCGGAGGTCTCCCCGTCCGCCCAGCTCAGGACGCTCTTCGACCGGCCCCGGCTGTCCCCGGGGCAGCGTCGTATCGCCCAGTACCTGATCGAGAACATCACCGAGGCGGCCTTCCTGTCGATCACGGATCTCGCGGACCGGGTCGGCGTGAGTCAGCCCTCGGTGACGCGTTTCGCCTCGGCGGTCGGCTTCAGCGGCTATCCGGCCCTGCGGGAGAAACTCCAGTCGATCGCGCTGGGCACCCTCGCGGGCGGCCCCGCGGAGGAGATCGAGGGCAACGAGTTGCAGGCGGCGGTCGACGCCGAGATCGAGAACCTGGAGAACCTGCGGCGGGACTTCGCCGACCCGAACCGGGTGATCGACATAGGTCGCAAGCTGTCCTCGTCGACGCCTCTCACGGTCCTGGGCCTGCGTATCTCCGTCTCGCTGGCCGAGTACTTCGCCTACGCCTCCCGCCGGATCCACCCGGACGTGCGGCTGGTGACGCGGGGCGGCAGCGTCGCCTACGACGCGCTGCTCCAGTCGCGTGAGGCGGGAGGCACCTGGGTGCTGGCGTTCTCGATGCCCCGGCACGCCCAGGAGACCCTGACGGCGGTCCGGGTCGCACGGGGCGCCGGCCTCAAGGTCGCCCTGATCACCGACCTGGCGCTCGGGCCCCTCGCTGACGAGGCCGACGTCGTCTTCGCCACCGGCACCGGGTCGCGCCTGGTCTTCGACTCCTACGCCGCGCCGGGCGTGGTGTGCGCGGCGCTGCTCCAGGCCATGACGGACGCGGACCCGGAGCGCACACAGGCGCGGCTGGAAGAGTACGAACAGGTCGCCGACCAGCACCATTTCTTCCTCAGGGACTGAGCGGCCCGGACAACGGCCCCAGACCGGCGCCATCCACAACAAAGCGCGCATGAATGTTTTCATGCGCCTTGAAAACCGGATGGCATATATAAATACTGCTCACGGATCGCGACCCGGTCGTTCCGGATCCGTTCCGCACCCGAGGAGGCCGGGCCCTACCCGCTCCGGCGTCCCGGGTGTCCGTGGCGGCCCCGGTCATCCCCTAGGCCGGGGCCGCCCCGACCCGTCGTCCACCCTCACGACGCCGCACACCCGGAAGCGATGATCATGCCCCTGACGTCCACGCGCATCAGCCCGGACTGGCCCTGCCAGGTCAAGACTCCCGGGAGCTACGACTGGGAGCGCTCCGCGGCCAAGTGGCTGCGCGAGCTGGTGCCCGCGCGCTATGCCGGCTACCCGGTGTTCGTCCGTCACCCGGTCCTGCTCGCCCGGCACGCCCAGGTCCAGGTCCAGCACGAGATCCGGGTGGCCCGCACCGCCCTGCAGACCGCCCGCGCCGACCTGCCCGGGCTCGGCCTCCACGAGGGGGTCATCGAGCACACGATCAAGCTGTACGCGGCCGAGGTCATGCAGTTGCAGCACATCGCGCGCAGCGTCCGGGCCGTCACCCGGGCCCTGGTCGAGGCGAACCGCCCGTGACGGTCCGGGGAGGGCATGAGCCGCGCCAGGCGTGGCACACGTGAGGGAATGAGCACCACCGAAGTCCGCCGCGGCGAGCCGGTGACCACCGTCCTCACCTGGCAGGTGCGCCCTGGCCGGGAGCAGCAGTTCGAGGAGTGGACGCGCGGCATCAGCCGCTGCGCCAGACAGTTCCCCGGCAACGAGGGCGTCTCCTGGCTGACGCCCGAGGACGGCCACCGTTACCACGCGGTGCTGCGCTGGTCCGACCAGCACCGGCTGGCCGCCTGGCTTGAGTCGGAGGAGCGCGCGCACTGGCACCGGCGGATCGAGGACATCGCCACCGAGGTCAGCAGCGAACGCCAGTCCACGACCGGCATGGAGACGTGGTTCAGCCTGCCCGGCACCGCGGTGCAGGCACCGCCGCGGTGGAAGATGGTCCTCACCACCTTCCTCGGCGCCTACCCCTTCGTCCTGCTCATCCAGTGGCTGGTGACCCCGCAGACCACCGGCTGGCCGCTGCCGTTGCGGGCCGCCGTGTTTCCGCTGGTACTGCTGCCGGTGCTGACGTACCTGGTGATGCCGCGGCTCAGTCGGCTGTTTCGGCAGTGGCTGTATCCGCGTGACGGCCACTGACGATTTCCGCGATACGGATGTGACCGGTGGGGCTCGGGTGATGCGGCTGTGATCCGGGCGCACAAGGCGCTCTTCGAATCGGCGCGGGTGTGCAATGCTCGATGCGTGACGAGCGAGCCCGTGACACCGGCGGCGGAGCCCGGCGCCGCACCCGATCTGGTCGAACTGGCCAAGATCGTCGGGCGGCAGCGCGCCGAGCTGGACCGGCTTCGTGTCCAGGCGGCGACATCGGCTGTCGTCGAGCGTGCCAAGGGCGCGGTGATGGCGCTGACCGGGTGTCCCGCGGACGCGGCGGGAGAGCAACTGCTCCAGCGGGCCAAGGCGGCGCGGCGCACCCTGCTGGAGGAGTGCTGGATCACTCTCGGCGCGCTGGCCCCCACGGCGCCCGCCCCGGGCGAGGTTGCCGAGGGCGCCGGAACCGGCACACCGGGCTCCGGAACCGACGCTCCGGCGGAGACGACCGCGCCGGACGACGTCGCCGCCGCCCTCGCCCGTCTCGGCCAGGCCCTCGTTCGGGTGATGACACCGCAGGACCTCGCCCGGTGCCTGCTGGAGCATCTCGCCCCGGACCTGGCGGCGGACGCGGTCATGATCTACGCCCGCAGGCCCGACGGCGGCCTCGAACTGACCGGGCACGCCGGCATCGACGACAAGCTGGCCGCGCAGTGGAGTCAGGTGCCGCCGCTGAGCGGGATCGCGGCGCTGGACGCGCTGCGGTCGGGCGAGCCCCGCTGGCTGGAGGACTTCCCCGCGGACGAGGGGCGGTACCTGCTGATCGGGGATCCGCCCGAACGGTGGCGGTCGCGCGCCTGGCTGCCCGTGCTCGTCGCGGGCTCGGCCGAGGTCTGCATCGGCGTGCTGCGCGGCTGTGCCGAGCCGTTCACGCCACGCGACCGCGCTCACCTGCGGGGCGTGACCAGGCTGTGCGCCGGCCGGCTGCGCGCCTTCGACGCCCCCGCCGAGCGGCCCGCCGACGCCGGCACGGACGCGGTGCAGGCCTTGTTCGAGGCGCTGCCGGTGGCAGCGATGCTGCTCACGCCGCTGCGCTCCGCATCGGGCGCGGCAGAGGACTTCCGGGTGGAGGCCGCGACCGCACAGGTGGGTGACCTGCTGGGCCGGGCCGGCGAGGAACCGGCCGGACGGCGCCTGCTGGAGTTCCGGCCCGCGCTGGTGGCCGAGCCGCTGTGGCGCGGCTGTCTGCACGTGCTGGCCACCGGGGAGCAGTACGAGGGCGAGCCGTTCGCGCACGAGGAGGTCGTGGCGGGCGTCGCGGAGCTGTTCACGTACACGGCGCGGGTGGCGCCGCTGGGTGACTCCCTCGTCGTCTCCTGGATCCGGCACGGTTCCTCCGACCGGCAGGAGCAGCGGCTGGCGGACATCCAGCGGCTGGGCAACCTCGGCTGGGCGAACTGGAACCTGGCCACGCGGGAGGCCTCCTGGTCGACCCAGGTGTTCACCATCGTCGGCCGGGACTCCGCGCATGGGCCGGTGCCGCTCGACGAGATGCCGGAGCTCGCGCTGCCCGAGGACACCCCGGCGTTGACCCGCGCGGTCAACGAACTCGCCGAGGAGGGGCGGCCGTTCGACGTGCCGTTCCGGATCAGGACGAGTGGGGTGATCCGGCATCTGCGGCTCGTGGCCGAGGCGGTGTCCGACCGGCACGGCACGCCCGTCGAGGTGCACGGCTTCGTGCAGGACATGACCGCCCGGCGGCGGGCGGAGCTGGCCCTGGTGGAGAGCGAACGGGCGATCCTCACCCAGCACGACGTCCTCCAGGCCGAGCGGACCCTGGCCTCCCTGCTCCAGCACGCACTGCTCCCGCTGGCCAACCGGCCGGTGCACCTGGCCGGGCTGCGCGTGGAAGTCGCCTATCTGCCGGCCCAGGCGGGTGTGCATGTCGGCGGTGACTGGTTCAGTGCCATCGAACTGCCCGACGGGGACGCGCTGCTGGTGGTCGGTGACGTCGCCGGGCACGGTGTCGACGCCGTCGCCACGATGGCGCAGCTCCGGTTCACCGCGAAGGGCATGGTCATCACGGGCTCGTCGCTGACCGGCGCGCTCGCCCGGCTGAACACGCTGCTGCTGCACTCGCGCGACTCGCACACGACCGCCACCATGGTGCTGGCCCGCTACAGCCCCCGGCGGCGCCGTCTGGTGTGGGCCCAGGCGGGGCATCCTCCGCTCCTGTTGCTGCGGGACGGCGAGGCGCGGTATCTGGGCCGCCCCCGCGGGGTGCTGCTCGGGGCGACCACCACGCCGGTCTACGAGGAGGCGGAGTGCCGCCTCGAGCCGGGCGACCGGCTCATCCTCTTCACCGACGGCCTGGTGGAGCACCCTCCGGAGAGCATCGACCGGGGGCTGGAGCGTCTCGCCGAGGCGGTGGCGGCCCCGCCCAACGACGGGCCCCGGTCGCTGGGACCGCTGCTCACGCAGATGCTGCCGGAGGTGCGGCGGGACGACGTGTGTGTGGTGGACGTCCGGGTTCCCGGAGTCGAGGAGCGGTAGGGGCCGGCCGTCGCCGTTCACGAATCACCGCAGGTGCCACCCGTACCGCCACGGGCCCACGACCAGGGCCGCCACCGCCTCGGCCCAGGGTGACGCCGCGCGGTCCCGCCTTCTCCCGCTTTTTCCCAGCCGTTGCCCGGCGTTCGAGACGCGGAGCGCGGAAGTCAGTCGACCGGGTGGCCGGGCGTGATGTCGACGGCGTCGGACAGTCGCAGCAGGGGCCCGTCGTGCGACTTCCGTCCACCCCACTGGACCGGGTCGAGGACGAAGCCGACGTGATCGCCGCCGCCGGCGCGCGTCACGATCCGGCCGACGAACCAGGCGGGCGCGTCCTCCAGGACGAGGGCCCCGCCGTACGCCTCACGCAGCCGCACGCCCCGGAACTTGTCCGTGTCGTCGCCCGTGCGCCCGCCGAACAACTCGGCGAGGTGGTGCTGTTCGCGGCCGAGCAGGTGCACGGCGAGAACACCGGCGTTCCGGGCCACCCGGTAGGTGTGGTTGAGCTCGGACAGCCACACCACGAACCGCACGGGCCGGAGCGAGCACTGCGAGGCGAACCCGACCAGACAGCCCGCCCGTTCACCTGCCGCGACGGCCGTGACGAGGCACATGTCGGGGTTCAGCCGGTCGATGAACTCGTCCATACCCGCCATGTTCGCATCACTGCCGCATGCGCGCGGCCGGCGCGCACCGCGAGGGCGGCGCCGGGTGCGGCGCCGGTCAGCCGGCTACCGGTGCCGTGCGGGACTCCAGTGCGGCACGTGTGTCGTTGCCGTAGACGCCGGTCTCGTCGCCGCGGATGCCGTACCAGAGCTGGAAGCGGGCGACCGCCGCGGTCAGCGTGGGGTCGTAGCTGCCGCTGGTGGCGCCGTCGCGGTAGACGTCCGGGATGCGCAGAAGGCGTTCCTGGAGCTCGGTCACCTCGGGGCCGGTGGCTCCCTCGCGGAGCGTGCCGGCGCCGTCGGGGTCCACCGGCGCCGTCGCCGGCGGGGTGGGCGTGGGGGTCGGTGTCGGCGTGGGTGTGGTTGCCGGGGTGGGGGCGGACCGGGTCGGCCGGGGTGCCGGTGCGGCTTCGTCGCCCGTGTTGTCGCCGCGCAGCAGCAGCGCGCCGCCGAAGCCGATCACCGCAGCCGCGAGAACGGCCACCGCGACGGCGGTGCGGCGAAGTCCGGATCCGGCGCGTCCGACACGGCCGTCTCCGTATCGGCGCCTCTCGCGGGCGACGGGCGGGAGTTCCTGCGTCCGTTCCTCGGAGTCGGCCGGTGGTCCCGGCAGCTCGACGGGCTCGTAGCCGCCGGGCTCCCGGCCGGTCTCCCGCTGGGTCTGCTGTTGGGTCTGCTGCTGGAACTCCCGCATCAGCTCCGCGAGGGCGTCGGTGCGGCGTGGGCGCAGGACGCGGATGGGTTCGAGGGCCGGGCCGTCGTGCGGCTGCCCGGGCTCGGACGGTGTCGACACGCTGCTCTCCTTCCGTCCGGGCTCGGGGGGTGCCCGTCGTCGGGGATCGTCCTGTCGCTAGATACGCGGCTGCCGCGCCAGGTATTCAGAGGGAACTCGGTTCCTCTCCGAGAGAGCACTCAGTGCCATCGAGTGCCCTTCGGGTGCTACGTTCCAGACCATGAGCTCCGAGAAGGCGGACGCAGGCAACGGGAAGCCGCCCATGCGGGACGCTTTGGTGGCGGCGGCCTTCCATCTGTTCCTGGAGCGGGGGTACGAGCAGACCACCGTGGACGACATCGTGGCGCTCGCCGGGGTGGGACGGCGCTCGTTCTTCCGCTACTTCCCCTCCAAGGAGGACGTGGTCTTCCCGGACCACGAACGGTGTCTGGCCGACATGACGGCCTTCCTCGCGGCGGGCACCGGCGAGGAGGAGCCGGTGCGGCGGGTCTGCGACGCGGCCCGGCTCGTGCTGCGGATGTACGCCGAGAACCCGACGTTCTCCGTGCAGCGCTACCGCCTCACCAAGCAGGTCCCCGGGCTGCGCTCCTACGAGCTGTCGGTGGTGTGGCGCTACGAGCGGGCCCTCGCCGACTACCTGCGGCGGCGTTTCGCGGCCCGCCGGGACGGGACCCTGCAGGCCGACGTGATCGCGGCCGCGGTGGTCGCGGCCCACAACAACGCGCTGCGCTCCTGGCTGCGTTCGGACGGGCAGGGCGAGGCGAGCGCCGCGATGGACCACGCGCTGGCCTACGTGCAGTCCGCGTTCGGCGGGGCTCCGGCGCCTGTGGCCCAGGAGCAGCCGGACGACGTGGTGGTCGTCGTCTCACGGCGCGGAGCACCCCTGTGGCGGGTCGTCCAGGAGATCGAGTCGACGCTGGGGCGGGCCTGACCGGTCCGTACATTGAGGGTACGGAGTGCCTTTACGAGTGGCACTGAGTGCCATACTGTGTGGTGCGTGCACGGTGGCACGGCGAACCGGGCACGCGTGTGCGCGGGTCGCCGCGCACACGGGATTCCGGCCGAGTGCAGGGAGTTGACCAGCGTGTACCACCACTCAGGAAGCGTCGCTCAGCAGGCAGCCGGCTCCGCGACGGGGCTCCTCCCCCCGAAGGGACCCGACTCGGACGCCATCCTCTTCCAGCGCTGCACCTGGTGCGGCACCGCCATGTTCCACCGGCTGTTGTGTCCGGTCTGCCGGGGCAGCGAACTGCGCACGGAGCGCAGCGAGGGCACGGGCACGGTGCGCCATTCGACGGTGGTGCACCGCAACACGCCCGCGGCCCGAAACGTGTCCCTGATCGAGATGTCCGAGGGGTTCGTCGTGCGCGGCCGGGTGATGGGCCCGCCGATCGGCATCCACAGCGGGGACCGGGTGCGGCTGTCCACGGCCAAGGACCCGGTACGGGGCGAGCCGGTGTTCCAGCTGCTGGACGAGCCGTACCGGGCCTGGAGCTGACTTCCTCTCAGGTGGCCTGCCCACCCGCGATCAGTTCGTCGGTACGCACCGGCCGTCCCGTCTCGAAGCTCCGGTTGGCCGCGAGACCTACCGCCAGAGCCAGCGCTCCGTCGCGTTCGGTGGCTGTCGGATGGGCCGCGGCGGCGGTGTCCGCCGGGCGGGTGGGATCAGCGGGTCCGAACAGCGCGTCGAGCATGCGCGGGTCGCCGCCGCCGTGGGCCTCGCGGGCGACCGTGAGCGGTACGTCCACCGGGGGCCGCCACAGCGGGCGCAGGGTGAGGCGGGCGCCGCCCGCGTGCTCGGCGGCCGTGTCCCCGTGCAGGGCGCCGACGGTCGAGGTGACCCGGGTCAGGGGCGGCTGCCAGCGGCTCTCCTCCACCTCCAGTTCCAGCCGGCCCGCGCTGCCGTTGAACATCACCCGGTAGCCCTCCCAGGGGGAGTAGGCGGTCAGGTGGTACGTCATGGTGGCGCCGCGCGCATAGCGCACGAGGACGGACATGTCGTCCTCGATGGTGATCGGTCCGTCGAAGACGTTCCGGTCGCGCAGGTAGCCGTCGTCGTGCTCGGCGTCCAGGTAGAGGGCCCGCAGGGTGTCGTTGGCCGCGAGCTCCAGGGCGAAGGGGTCGTCCGCGGCCGGTTCGGCGCCGTGGGCGCGGTCGTACTCCCGGCGCAGTCCGTGCCGCTCCCCCGCCGCACGGCCGTAGAAGCCGAGCCGTCCGTAGCCGAACGCCTCCCGGGGCTCGTCGCCGAGCCACCAGTTCACCAGGTCGAAGTGGTGCGAGGACTTGTGCACCATCAGGCCGCCGCTGTGGTGCTTCTCGCGGTGCCAGCGGCGGAAGTAGTCGGCGCCGTGCCGTACGTCGAGCAGCCACTCGAAGTGGACCGACAGCACCTCACCGATCGCGCCGTCGGCGAGCAGGGCGCGGACCTTCTCGTGCACGGGGTTGAAGCGGTAGTTGAAGGCGACGGTCAGGGAGTTGCCGGTCTCGCGGACGGTGTCGAGGATGCGCGCGCAGCGTTCCCCGTCGACGGTCATCGGTTTCTCGGTGACGACCCGGCAGCCCGCCTTCAGGGCCGGGACGATGTAACGGTCGTGCTCGGCGTCGACGGTGGTGACGACGACCTCGTCGATGTTCTCCTTCGCCAGCAGGTCGGTGAAGCGGTCGGGCTCCCACGCGGTGGCGGCGGGCTGGCCGGCCTCGGCAAGCAGCCGGTTGTGGAAGGCCATCCGGGTCGGGCTGGGGTCGCACAGCGCGGCCACGAGGTGGCCGGGGCGTTCGGCGAGGCCGCGGGTGAACAGCTGGGCCCGGTGGCCGGTGCCGACGACGGCTGCGCGCAGGGCTGGAGTACGGGTCATGACGGGTGGTCTTTCCCGGGGACGGACCCTCCACTCCCAGGAGGGGAGGGCACTGGCAGAGGGCTGCCGACATCTCTCCCCTTGCGCGAAGCGGCATTTCGTGCCCTCTTCCACAGGCCCATACGGTCCGATTCATGGACTGGAATTTTCCGGCGGCCGAAGAACTCGCGGCTGCCTTGCGTGCCGGTGCGTCGAGTACCCGTACTTCGACCAGCTCGTCCGGGCCGGCCTGGCGACCATGCCCGGCCGGCCCGGCTGTCACGGCGTGGAGAAAAGGTCGGGCCCCGGAGGCGGAGGGCCGCCGACGCGGCCGCCGTTCGTGGCCCGCAGGAACTCCAGCTTTTCCGCATCGGCGGAACCCGCGGCCACCGTGTAGACGATGACGCGGATGTCGCACCCCGGGACGGTGAGCACGTCGCAGTCGCACGTCACCTCGCCGACCTGGGGGTGCACGACGGTCTTTCGGGCAGAGACGTGCGGACCGACCGCACCCTCGTCCCACAGCCGGGTGAACTCCGCACTGGTGGTACGCAGTTCCTCGACGAGGTCGGCGAGGCCACGGTCACGGGGGTGGTCGACGAGAGCCGTGCGCAGATCGGCGACGAGAGCGGGCTTCAAGGCGTCGCCTTCCTGGAGCACCGGCCAGGCGGCGAGCCCTGAGGACCCCGCGGCGAAGACCGCCCGCACCAGGTTCCGCTCGCGGGGTGTCCGTGCGCTGGGGTCGCCCAGCAGCACGGCCCATGCGGGACTCCAGGACAGCAGGGTCCAGTCGGCACTGAACACGCCTACCGGGAAATCCCCCAGGCGAGCCAGCATCCGCTGGACCCCCGCCGGCACATGCGTGGAGATCGTCCCCTCCTGGGGAGGGAGGAGACCGGCCAGCCGGTAGGCGTAGTCGCGCTCCATGGGCTGCAACTGCAGTGCTCTGGCCAGGCTCGCGACGACCTGCGCCGAAGGGCTCGTGGCGCGCCCCTGCTCCAGCCGCACCACATAGTCGACCGACAGCCCGGCGAGCTCGGCCAGCTCCTCGCGTCGCAACCCCACCGCACGTCGTCCGGGCCGCGAAGTCCGCCCGACGTCGACGGGGGAAAGCCGGTCGCGCCAGCGGCGCAGTGCCGTGCCGAGGGTCTCTTCCACTCGACCATTGTGTCCGCCGGACGATGGTTGTGCCTGGTACTGGCAGTCCTACCGTCGCGGGGGGCACTGGTTGTCCCCGCGTCGCAGGCCGAGAGTGAGGGCATGACGACAACATTCATCACAGGAGCCAACAAGTCCCTCGGGTACGAGACCGCCCGCCGCCTGATCGAGGCCGGACACACCGTCCTCGTCGGTGCTCGTGATCCGGAGCGCGGTCGGGCGGCCGCCGACGCACTCGGTGCCCGTTTCGTTCAGATCGACGTGACGGACGACGCGTCGGTGGCCGCGGCCGCCGCCGACATCGGGGACCGCGAGGGCGGCATCGACGTCCTGATCAACAACGCGGGTGTCCTCGGGACGCACAGCCCCGCCGACCAGATCACGGCTGCTGACGCCGGCGAGGTGTTCGAGGTCAACGTCATAGGGGTGGTCCGGGTGACGCACGCGTTCCTGCCTCTGCTGCGCAAGTCCGCGAGCCCGGTCATCGTCAATGTGTCGAGCGGCATGGGGTCGTTCGCGGCCACGCACGATGCCGGGCGCGTCGAGTCGAGGAACCTCGCGCCGCTCTACACGGCGTCGAAGGCTGCCGTGACCATGCTGACCACGCAGTACGCGAAGTCCTTGCCGGACGTGAAAGTGAACGCGGCCGACCCGGGATACACCGCCACCGACTTCAACGGACACAGCGGCCCGCAGACGGTGACCGAGGGTACCGATGCCATCGTCGCACTCGCCACCATCGGGGCGGACGGACCGACCGGAACCTTCCGTGACCGTCACGGTGAGATGCCCTGGTGAATCTCAGGGAGCGGGAACGATCCGTACCCCCACGGTGCCGTCCTGACCCCTGCGCAGCCGGCTGCCCAGGAGGGTGAGCCGGCCCGTGAGGCCGTACTTGCGGGCGATCAGCCGCCGGTAGCGGGCAGTGGTGGCCGGGTCGCAGATCTGCGCGGTCGCGGGAACCTGCTCGCCGGTCGGACGGCCCCGCAGGTCGCAGGGGCCGACCAGGACGTCGGCGCGGTTGCGGATCCGCTTCACCTTCCAGGATTCGGCGGCTGTCCAGACGCCGAGCGCGTCCCCGTCGTGCACCACCCAGACCGGGGTGGCGACCGGTGTGCCGTTCCTGCGGTAGCTGGTGAGCAGCAGGTACTTGCCCGCGCCCAGTTCGTTCAGCGCCCTGTCGTCCATGGCGGGCAGTGTACGAGCGTGTCCCGCGGGGCGGGCCCGGGGCTCCCGGTTCAGTCGAGCGCCGCCGCCATCCGGCGTACCGCCTCGGTGATCACCTCGGGCGAGGCCGCCAGGTTGAAGCGGGCGTGGCCCGCTCCGCCGGTGCCGAAGGGGAGGCCGGAGTTGAGGGCCACGCGACCGCGGTGCAGGAAGGCGCCCGCCGGGTCGTCGCCGAGGCCGAGGGCGCGGCAGTCGAGCCAGGCGAGGTAGGTGGCGTCGCCGGGGCGGTAGCGGACGCCGGGCAGATGCTCTGCGAGCAGGTCCACGAGCAGCCGCCGGTTGGCGTCGAGGCCGGTCAGCAGGGCGTCCAGCCAGGCGACCCCGTCGCGCAGGGCGGCGGTGTGGGCGATGATCCCGACGTGGCTCGGGCCGTGCCCGACCTCCTCGGGCATCCGGGCCAGGTCGGCGGCGGCGCCGGGCCCGGCGATCGCGAGGGCGGCCTTGAGCCCGGCCAGGTTCCAGCCCTTCGAGGCCGACATCAGCGACAGACCGCGCTCGGCGCCCGGCACGCTCAGGTACGGCACGAAGTCCGCCCCTCCGATCACCAGCGGCGCGTGGATCTCGTCGGCGACGACCCGCACGCCGTACTGTTCGGCGAGCGCGGCGACGGCGGACAGTTCCTCGGCCGTGTGCACGGTGCCGGTCGGGTTGTGCGGGCTGCACAGCAGGTGGGCTGCCCGCCGTCCGCCCGCGACGGCCTGCTGGAAGGTTTCCTCCAGGACACCGAGGTCGATGCGCCCGTCGGCGCCGAGCGGGGACTCCACCACGCGCCGGTCCATGTGCCCGACGAAGTCGTAGAAGGGCGGGTACACCGGCGGGTTCACCACCACCGCGTCCCCCGGCCCGGTGACCAGTTTCAGCATCTCGACGACGCCGAGCATCACGTCGGGCACGATCGCGGTGCGTTCCACGGCCAGTCCGTCCCAGCCCCACCGCTTCTCGGCGAAGGCGGCCAGTGCCTCCGCGTAGGCGGTGCCTGCGGGATAGCCGGTGTCGCCGAGGGCGAGTGCGTCGGTGACGGCGCGCACGACGGGCTCCGCGAGCGGTACGTCCATCTCCGCCACCCACACCGGCAACACGTCCGCGGGGTAGGTGCGCCACTTCATGCTGGTGCGGCGGCGGAGGCTGTCGAGCGTGAGGGCCTGCAGAGGATTCGGTTCACCGGACGTCTCGTGCGGGATCCTGGTCATGAGCACACGATAGGGGGCTGTGCAGTGAGCGGGAATCGTGCGGACGGGGAGCGGGGAGAGGCGGCGGGCCCGTTCCTGGAGATCGCCTGCGACGAGTCCGGGTCGGACGGCGAGAACCTCACCGGCGGGAACACGGACGTGTTCGCGCACGCCGGTGTGTCCCTGCCGGAGCCGACGGCGGCGGCGGTCGTCCGGGAGATCCGGGACCGGATCCGCTCGCCGGCCGAGGAGTACAAGGCGAACCATCTGCTGCGGGAGAAGCACCGGGCGGTGCTGGAGTGGCTGCTGTCGCCGGACGGGCCGGTCCACGGGCAGGCGCGGGTGCATCTCATGGAGAAGACGTACTTCGTGGTGGACCGGGCCATGGGTCTGCTGCTGGATGACCCGGCCGAGGCCGTCTCCCTGTTCCGCACGGGCCGCCGGACGTTCGGGGAGGACGGCTGGCGGGCGTTCCTGGCCGCGGCCAACCACCTGCTGCGGGTCCGCCACGACGGGGACCCCGTGGAGGCCTTCTACGGCACGGTCGACGCCCTGTGCCGCGCGCACCCGTCGACGGACGCGGCTCGGATCCTGGAGCGGCTGGCCGCGACCCGGCCCCGGGCGGAGTCCTACCGGGCGGGCTTCCTGGACGGTCCGCCCCTGGTCCCCGTGCTCAACCCGCTGCTCCCGGCGATCGTCCGCACGGCCGCGCTCTGGAGCGGCGACGGGCGGCCGGTCCGGCTGGTGCACGACCGGCAGAACATGCTGACGCCGGACCGCATCGCATGGATCGAGGAGACGGCCCGGCGGGCCGGAGCCCGCCTCGCCGGAGTGCGGCTCGTCGTCGCGCGGGACGACACTCGGGTGCAGGTGGCGGACTTCCTCGCCGGGATCGCCCGCAAGATCGCCTCGGAGGAGCTGAACGGCCGCGGCGATCCGGCGCTCACCGCCCTGTTGCGGCCCTACGTCGACCCGGGCTCGGTGTGGGGGGATGTGCGCAGCCGTGCCCTGCTCGCCGCCCCGGCGGCCGGCCGGTGGTGAAGAGATCACGCGCGCGCTGAACACGGCGGGGCTCCGGCCCGTATGGGAAGAGGGCACTCAACTCAAGGAGTGCCCCGTGGCGTTCACGCCACGATGTTCGGGTTCGGGAGCCATGCATGAAGCACGCACGACGACGGGTCGTCCGGCGAGTGACACGGCTGGCGGCCGTCGGCGGACTCCTCCTCGGAGGAGCGATGGTCACACAAGCGGTGGCGAGCGAGCCGCCGGACGCGACGATCGGCGTCCCGTACTCCGCCCGGTCCGCCACCAGCAAGGGCACCGACCTCGTGGCCGGCCTCGGCACCTCCCGTACGGCCGGCAACTGGGTGGACTCCGCCGGCAAGCCGGTCGTCGCCGTCACGGACGAGAAGGCCGCGGCCGAGGTCGAGCGCGCCGGCGCCCGGGCGAAGATGGTGCACCACAGCATGAGCGACCTCAAGTCCGCCACGGCGACGCTGCGTTCGGCACCCAGAGTCGCCGGAACGTCCTGGGCGCTGGACTACAAGAACAACGAGGTCGTCGTACGCGGCGACAGCACCGTGTCCGCCTCCGACTGGTCCCGGCTGACCGAAGTCGCGGAGGGCATCGGCGGTTTCGTGCGCATGGAGCGCACCGAGGGCACGTTCACCCCGCGGCTCAACGGCGCGCTGCCGATTCTGTCGACCGCGGGGCGCTGTTCGGCCGGCTTCAACGTGACCGACGGAAAGAGCGACTACATCCTCACGGCCGGGCACTGCGGACCGGACGGTTCCGTCTGGTTCGCCGACGACCGGGGCCGGGAGCAGGTCGGGACGTCGCTCAAGGGAAGCTTCCCCGGTGACGACTACTCGCTGGTGAAGTACGCCGGCGGCCGCGCGGGCAAGGGCGCGGAAGTGGTGTCGGTCGGTGACGGCGAGGGCGTGCGGATCACGGGCGTGGCCGACGCCGAGGTCGGTCAGAAGATCTTCCGCAGCGGCAGCACCAGCGGGCTGCGCGAGGGCGAGGTGACCGCGCTCAACGCGACGGTCAACTACCCGGAGGGCACGGTCACCGGCCTCATCGAGACGAACGTGTGCGCCGAACCCGGGGACAGCGGCGGCCCGATGTTCGCCGACGGCATCGCGCTGGGCGTGACGTCGGGTGGCAGCGGGGACTGCACCGCGGGCGGGACGACGTTCTTCCAGCCGGTGACGAAGGCGCTGACCGAGCTGAACGTCAAGCTGATCGTGTCCAAGCAGGCGGGTGGCGCGGGACCCGCGAGGTCGGCATCCCAGGGCACCGCGTCGCCCGGTTCGTCGGCGCCCGTGACGGGCGAGGGCGTGTCGAGTCTGCTGACCCGTCTCACCGATCCGCGCAACGTCGGCCCCGGGATGCTGGTCATCGCGGGCAGTCTCGTGGCCCTGGTGGCGACCCGGTGGATCCGAGCGGAGCAGGACCGCAAGGCGTATCGGCAGTACTACTCGGCCACTTGGGGATGATGCCCGGGGCGCACGGGGCCGGACGCCGCCGGGTGTCCCGTTCAGCCCAGCGTGAGCAGGACCGTCGCCACCGCCGCTCCCAGCAGTCCGGCCGTCTGACGGCGGCTGATCCGCTCGCGCAGCAGGGCGAGGCCGAGGACGACGGGAAGCGCCGGGTAGAGGGAGGCGATGACGACGGCGACGGCCAGCAACTGCCGCTGCACGGCGAGCAGGTACAGCACGAGTCCGAGGGCCGCCCCGGCCCCGATGAGGAGGGCCCGTACGCAGCGGCCGGGCGGCAGCTTCAGCCGGTGTGCGTGGCGTGCGGCGTCCGGCAGGAGGACGAGGACGGCCGCGACCCGGCCCGCGGCGACGGGCCACAGGCCGCTTCCGGGACCCGCCTGGCCGAGGGCGAGGTACTGCACGGCGACGCCCGCGCTGGCGAGCAGTCCGTCCGCCGTCCCCTTTCCCGCCCCGGTCCTGCCTCCGGCGACGAACCACAGAGCGGGCACCGTGACGGCGATGCCCAGCCAGGCCAGGGCGCCCGGACGGTCGCCGAGGACGAGCACCCCGCACAGCACCGACAGGGCGACGCCGGTGACGGCGCTCACGGGCACCACGACGCTCATCGCGCCGCGGCTCAACCCGCGGTTGAGGAACCGCATGGCGACACCGCTGCCGACGCCGGACAGCGCGCCCCACAACAGGTCGGTGAAGTGGACGGCGTCGGCGGGCAGCAGGAGCGCGGCGGCGCAGGCGAGCAGCAGCCCGCCGAGCTGACCGAAGAAGGTGACGGCGGTGTGGTGCACCCGCCGGGACAACAGGCCGCCGGTGAAATCGACGATGCCGTAGACGACGGCCGAGGAAAGTGCGAGGAGGGCACCCATTCGATCAGGGGTGCCCCGGGACGAGGGTCCGATGCGTCAGCGGACCTGCACGAGGCTCAGGCGGCAGGCGCCGACTGCGGCACCGCGGAGGCCCACTCCAGGACGAGCCGCTGGTACTCCTCACGCTGCTCGACGCTCAGTGTCCCGCCCGACCGGCGCCACAGGGCACGGATCTCCTCGTTGACCTCGTCAGCCGATCGCTCGGATGAGGATTCAACAGTGGTGGACATACTGTGAAGCATACGATCCCGGAAGTGAAGGCGATGTGAGTAATCACGAGCCAAAGGGGCATTCCGGACAGTGTTACTGATCACGTCCATCTCCCGGTAAACGTGAGACAGTTCACGCTTCGGCCGACCCCAGGACCAGCACCTTGATGGCCAGGACGGCCGCGCCGCGCGCCCAGTCGTGAAAATCGGACACCCTGGTCTCCATGTCGACGGGGGCGGCCAGCGGGTGCCTCTGGTCGCGGACGGTCTCCTCGACGGTCTTGCCGGCCACGTCCATCAGCCCGACCCCCTCCCCCGCGAGCAGGATCCTCTGCGGCATCACGAAGTTGCAGATCTGCCCGACGAGTATGCCCAGAGCACGAGCCGCCTCCTCGACGACTCGGACCGGCACGGGGTCTCCGGCGGCGGCCAGCGCGAGGATCTCCTCGTACGTGTGGTCACGGCCGGTGGCGGCCTGGACCTGGTAGCGGATGTTCGGGATGGTCAGCATCGAGACGGCGCTGCCACGCCGGCCGTCAGGGGTGAGCGGGCCGTTCGGATCGACGATCCAGTGGCGGCCGAAGCCGCGGTCCTCCTCCGCGAAGGGCACGCGCTTGCCACCCAGGACGAGCCCGTAGCCGAGGCCGGCGCCGATGGTGAGGACGACGAAGCGGTCCAGGCCACGCCCGGCGCCGAACCAGGTCTCGGCCTCGACCAGGGCGGCGACGTCGTTCTCGACGACCACGGGAAGCCCGGTGCGTTCCTGGACGAGTTCGGCCAGGGGCACGTCCCGCCACAGCAGAAAGGGGGACTCGCCGACGACGGCGCGGTCCTGGACGAGTCCGCCCACCCCGATGCCGATCCCGGCGAGCCGGGGGTGGTCGCGCGCCAGTTCGCCGGTCATCTCCCCCAGCAGGTCGGCGACTTCGGCGGGGTCGTGAGTGGTGAGCGGGCGGTCGTGGCGGGCGACGATGCGGCTTCTGAGCGTGGTGACGACGCCGTAGACCGTGACCCCGGTGATCTTGAAGCCGAGGAAGGACCGGGAGTCGGCGACGACGTCGAGCGGGGTCGAGGGACGGCCCTGGCGGGCCTCCGCCGGTCCTCCCGCCTCGGCCACCTCGACCAGCAGACCCGACTCGATCAGCGGCTTGGTCAGCCGGGTGAGACTGCCGGCCGACAGGCCCAGCCTGCGGGCGAGTTCGGTGCGCGACAGCGGGCCGTGGACCAGCACTTCGATGGCCACCGAGCGCTCCCCCGTGCTCAGTGGCAGCCAGCTGGCGGTGCCTGCGGTCATGTGCGTCCGACTCCCCTCGGCCTTTTTTTCGCACTGAAACCAACATGACCACTCTAAGACGGTGAAGGTTCTTGCGAAAAGATGTTTGCACCCCTCTTGACGCAGCAATTGTTTCGCGCCAAAAGTAAGTCCCGCCAGAGGACGAGCCGCCGCTTGCGAGGGAGTCTCCCGATGACCATCGCCTCCAGCAGTCCTCCGTCGCGTCTGCCCGCGGGCGGCGCAGCGGAGACACGCAGCAAACCCAGGACACGACGGACGGAGGTGGGCGAGGACCGGGGGGACGGGCGACTGGCCGCGGTCTTCATCGCACCGGCGCTGCTCGGCTTCGTGGTCTTCCTGCTCTGGCCGACGCTGCGGGGCATCTACCTGAGCTTCACCCGCTTCAACCTGCTGACGCCGGCGGAATGGGTGGGCCTGGACAACTACGTCCGCATGGTCAACGACCCCATCTTCTGGGACTCGATGAAGGTCACCGTCGAGTACGTCGTCATCAACATCGGCGTCCAGACGGTCTCCGCGCTCGCCATGGCCGTCCTCCTGCAGCGGCTGACCCAGTCGGCGACGCTGCGCGGGATCGTGCTCACGCCGTACCTGATGTCGAACGTCGTGGCCGGTCTCGTCTGGCTCTGGATCCTCGACACCCAGCTCGGCATCGGCAACGAGATCATCAGCGCCCTCGGCGCCGACCGCATCCCGTTCCTCGCCGACGAGACCTGGGCGATCCCGACGATCGCGCTCATCAACGTGTGGCGGCACGTCGGGTACACCGCGCTGCTGCTCTTCGCGGGGCTCCAGGCGATCCCCAACGACATGTACGAGGCGGCCCGGGTGGACGGCGCGAGCGAGTGGCGGATGTTCTGGCGGATCACCATGCCGCTGCTGCGGCCCGTGCTGGCGGTCGTGCTGATCATGACGGTGATCGGGTCGTTCCAGGTGTTCGACACCGTGGCCGTGACCACGGCCGGCGGTCCGGCGAACGCGACCAACGTGCTCCAGTACTACATCTACGGCTCCGCCTTCGGGCGCTTCCAGTTCGGCTACGCCTCGGCCATGTCCGTCGCCCTGCTGGTCGTGCTGAGCGCGATCACCGTCCTGCAGTACCGGCTCACCCGGGCCGGCCGGACCGACCTCGGCTGACGGAAGGGAGACACCGCCATGGCTGCCGTGACGACCACGACGACCGTACGACCGGTACGGCGCAGGTTCTCCTTCGGGCGGGCCGCCGCCTGGACCGTGATGGGACTGATCGTCCTCATCACCCTGCTGCCGTTCTACTGGATCCTGCGCACCGCGCTCTCCACCAACGCCGGTCTCAGCGCCGACCCCACCAACCCGCTGCCCGTGGACCTCACCACCAGCGGCTTCGAACGGGCCCTGGGCCTGCAGTCGGCCGAGGAGGCCGTCAAGCAGGGCGGCGCGGGAGGCGGGCTGGACTTCTGGCGCTATCTGCTCAACTCGGTGCTGGTCTCGACCCTGATCACCGGGTGCCAGCTCTTCTTCTCCGCGATGGCCGCGTACGCCTTCTCACGGTTGCGCTGGCGCGGGCGGGACAAGGTGTTCGGGCTGTTCCTGGCCGGGATGATGGTGCCGGCCATCTTCACCCTGCTGCC
Organism: Streptomyces sp. NPDC006372; assembly: GCF_040612515.1. NCBI lineage: Bacteria > Bacillati > Actinomycetota > Actinomycetes > Kitasatosporales > Streptomycetaceae > Streptomyces > Streptomyces sp. NPDC006372. The sequence goes on from NZ_JBEXQJ010000051.1 coordinate 29,769, forward strand.
GAACTTCGTGCTCATCAAGCAACTGCACCTGATCGACACGCTCCTCGGTATCGCGTTGCCCACCATGTTCATGACGCCGTTCGCGGTGTTCTTCCTGCGGCAGTTCTTCATGAACGTCCCCCGCGAGGTCGAGGAGGCCGCCCTGCTGGACGGTGCCGGGAAGATCAAGATCTTCTTCCGGGTGGTACTGCCGATGGCGTCCACGCCGATCATCACCCTGGGCGTGCTGACGTACATCACCTCCTGGAACGACTACTTCTGGCCGCTGATGGTCTCCTACAGCGACAGCTCGCGCGTGCTGACCGTGGCACTGGCGGTCTTCCGGGCACAGACCCCGGCGACCGGCGTCGACTGGTCCGGGCTCATGGCGGCGACGCTGATCGCCGCGCTGCCGATGCTGGTGCTGTTCGCCTGTTTCGCCCGCCGCATCGTCAGCTCCATCGGCTTCACCGGGATCAAGTAAGGGGACTGGGATGCGAATTCGTACGCTCGTCGCGGCGACCGGAGCGCTGGCGCTGTCCCTGGTCAGCGGGTGCGCACAAGGCGGCGCGGCAGGATCCTCCGCCCACACGGTCACGTACTGGCTGTGGGACGCCAACCAGCTGCCCGCCTACCAGGCCTGCGCCAAGGGGTTCGAGAAGGAGAACCCCGGACTCGATGTCAAGATCACGCAGCTGGGCTGGAGCGACTACTGGACCAAGCTCACCGCCGGGTTCATCGCGGGCACCGCGCCGGACGTGTTCACCGATCACATCCAGAACTTCGGCCAGTTCGCCGATCTGAAGGTCCTCGAACCGCTCGACGACCTCGGTGTCGAGGACTCCGCTTACCAGCCGGGCCTCGCCGCCAACTGGATCGGCAAGGACGGCCACCGGTACGGCACTCCCAAGGACTGGGACACCGTCTCGCTGTTCTACAACTCGAAGATGACCGAGGAGGCGGGGCTCACCGCCGAACAGCTCAACAACCTGTCCTGGAACCCGAAGGACGGCGGCACCTTCGAGAAGGCCATCGCCCATCTCACGATCGACAGGAAGGGCAAGCGCGGCGACGAGCCGGGCTTCGACAAGAACAACGTCAAGGTGTACGGCATGGCCACGGGCGGCGGCGGCTTCGGCGACGGCCAGACACAGTGGAGCCCCTTCACCGGCTCCGCCGGCTGGAACTACCTCAACAAGGCGCGCTGGGGCACGAAGTACCAGTACGACAGCAAGACCTTCCAGTCGGTCGTCCAGTGGTACTTCGGCCTGGCGAAGAAGGGCTACATGCCGCCCCTGTCGGACTACAACATCCAGTCCAACCAGCAGAACACGCAGATCGCCGCGGGCAAGGCGGCCACCGCGTTCGACGGGGCCTGGATGATCTCCACCTACGCGGGCTTCAAGGGCCGGGACATGAAGACCGCCCGGACACCGGCCGGCCCGACCGGCAAACGCGCCACCATGATGAACGGCCTCGCCGACTCCGTCACCAAGGCCTCCAGGAACAAGGCGGGCGCCAAGAAGTGGGTGGCCTATCTGGCCTCCGACAAGTGCCAGACCGTCGTCGGCAGGTACGGCGTCGTCTTCCCCGCGACTCCGGCCGGGACCGAGGCCGCTGTCGCCGCGTACCGGAAGAAGGGCATCGACGTCTCGTCGTTCACGGAGCCCGTGGCCGACAAGAAGCACTTCCGGACGTTCTCGTACCCGATCGCCAGCTACTCGGCCGACATGACGGCGCTGATGCAGCCCGCGATGGAGGGCATCTACGGCAACGGCAAGCCGGTCAGCAGCCTCGACGAGACCAACGAACAGATCAACCTGATCCTCTCGCAGTGATCCAACGACCAGTGAAGGGCATGCCTTACATGACGTTCTCCATCGGCATCGTCGGCGCCGGACAGTTCTCGGGCCAGTTCGCCACGCTGTTCCAGGCCCACCCCGGCGTAGGCGACGTCTACGTCACCGACCTGCTGCCCGAGCGGGCCGAGCAACTCGCCTCCGCCCAGGGGCTGGCGGGCACCTTCCCGTCGTACCAGGCGATGCTGGAGTCGGAGGAGGTCGACGCGGTCGCGATCTTCACGCAGCGCTGGACCCACGGGCCGCTGGTGCTCCAGGGCCTCAACGCCGGCAAGCACGTGTACTCGGCGGTCCCCATGGCGATCAGCACGGAGGAGATCGCGGCGATCATCGACGCGGTCAAGGCCACCGGGCTGACCTACATGATGGGCGAGACCAGCGAGTACAACCCGGCCACCGTGCACGCCCGCAACCGGATCGCCGAGGGCGCCTTCGGGCGGCTGTTCTACGCCGAGGGCGACTACGTCCACGACATGGACTTGGGGTTCTACGAGGCGTACCAGTACAGCGGCGGCGAGAACTGGAAGGCGACCGCGAGCTATCCCCCGCTGCTGTACCCGACGCACGCGGTCGGCGGGGTGCTGGGCGCCTGGCAGACGCACGCGGTCAGTGTGTCGGCGATCGGTGTCGTCGACGACCGGGGCGACGGCGTCTTCGACAAGGACGTCAGCCAGTTCGGCAACGACGTCTCCAACGCCACCGCGCTGTTCGAGGTGGCGGGCGGCGGCTCGTTCCGTACGAACGAGTTCCGGCGCGTCGGCTACCCCTCGCACATACGGGAGTCACGTTTCCGCTTCTTCGGTACCGAGGCGAGCATGGAGCAGCTCGCCACGGTCGCCCTGTGGCAGGACAAGCAGGGCGTGAAGGACATCAGCGAACTGCTGGAGCCCAAGCCCACCATGGCTCCCGACGACCCGTCGCTGCAGCACATCGCGCCGGAGCTGCGGGCGGCCTTCACCTCGGGATCGGCGCCGGTGCATGACCGGGCACGGCTGCCGAGGGAGTTCGACCACCTGCACAACGGCCACGAGGGCAGCCACCACTTCCTGGTGGACGACTTCGTGACCGCCGTCAACACGCGCACCCTGCCGTCGGTGAACGCGTGGGTGGCCGCCCGCTACACCCTGCCGGGCATCATCGCGCACGAGTCGGCGCGGCAGGGCGGGGTGCGGCTGGAGATCCCGGACTTCGGGGACGCGCCCCAGTAGGAGGCGGTGTGCCGTCCCGCGAGCCGGGTGCCTGGGATCAGGTGCCCGGCTTGCGGCCGTACACGAAGACGTCGTCGCCCGTCTTCAGCAGCGACCAGTACTTCTTGGCGTCGGTCTTGGTCATGTTGACGCAGCCGTGCGAGCCCGGCGGGTTCCACACGCTGATGCCGACCGAGTGGAAGGCCTGGCCGCCGTCGAAGAACTGGCTGTAGGGCATCGGCACGTGGTAGATCGACGAGACGTGGTCGATGTGGCGCCAGTAGATCTTCTTCAGGCCCGTGCGGGTCTCGTGTCCGTCGCGGCCCGTGCGGACCGGGACAGGACCGTAGACGAGATTCTTGCCGTCCTGGATCCAGCTCAGCTGGAGGGTCAGGTTCACACAGGCGATCCGGCCCTTGTTCACCGGGCACTTGCCGTCCTTGTTGGGGTTCGTGCCGACGGCCTTCTGCTTCTGCATCAGGTCCATCACGCCCCAGGTGACGGGTCCGGCGTAGCCGGCGTTCGGGGAGATGCCGTGCTTGGTCTGGAAGGCGCGGATCGCCGTGCAGTCGGCGCTGGACTGCTTGCCGTCGACCGGACGGCCGAGGAACTTCTCCACCTGCTTCTGGTACGGGCCGGCCTGGGTGCTGCAGCTCGCGGCCTGCGCCGGCGTGGCGCCGAGCGCGAGGGTGAGCGGTGCCACCAGTCCGGTGATCCCGAGTGCGACGGCGCCCCGTCTGCGTACGTCCCCCATGGTGGGTCCTGCCCTTCCGCGGAAGTGGTCACATGGTCTGCGATCCCTGCCAGCTAGACGGGCGGAGGGCGTATTCGGTTGTGCGGAGTTCCCGCCTGGGACCAAACGGTGACATACCTCACCGGGCGGCCGGGGCTATGGGCGGAGGGCCTGGTGGAATCCCGTGTTGACGGAGGTGAGGCCGCCGTCGACGACCAGGGTGGTGCCGGTGATCCACGAGGCGTCCGGCGACGCGAGGAAGGCGACGGCCGCCGCGATGTCCTCCGGCTCCCCGACCCGGCCCAGGGGGTAGAGCCGGCGTACCGCTTCGAGGTCCTCGTCGCGGCCCTCCCACGCGGTGGTGCGTACGGTGCCCGGCGCCACGAGATTGACGCGGACGCCGCGGGCGGCGGCGTGGCCGGCGAGGGTGCGGGTCAGGGAGCCCAGGCCGGCCTTCGCCGCGCTGTAGGCGTGGTTGCCGAAGTCCTGGAGGCCGTTGACCGAGCCGATGGAGACGACGGCGCCGCGCCCGGAGGCCGCCAGGTGCGGCAGGGCGGCGCGGCAGCAGCGGTACGCGCCGGTCAGGGTGACGTCCAGGTCACGCGCCCACGACTCGTCCGGCTCGTCCTCGAAACGGGATGAATCGGGCGAGCAGTGGGCGGCGCCGTTGACCAGTACGTCGAGCGAGCCGAAGGTGTCCACCGCGTACGCGACGGCCGCCTCGACCGCCGCCCGGTCGGTCACGTCGCACCCGCGCCCCTCGACGGCGAGGCCCTGCTCCCGCAGAGCCTGTGCGGTCCGCGCGGCCTCGACGGGATCCCGGTCGGCGACCAGGACCCGCGCCCCCTCCTCGGCGAAGCGGCGGGCGGTCGCGGCGCCGATGCCGCGTGCCCCGCCGGTGATGAGAACCCCGTACCCCTCGAACCGCCTGGTGTCCGTCATGGCCCGACCGTACTGCCCCCGCGGTGGCTCAGCGGTAGCCGGTCGTGTCGGCCGGCCTGCCCGTGTCCTGGACCTCGACGAGGTAGCGCCAGGCGTCCGGGCGGCTGCCGTCGAGGTCGGTGAAGCCGTACTCCTGGGCGAGGCCGCCGCTGGAGAGGGACTGCCCGTTCCAGCGCGCCACGTCCGGGTCGCCGGCGAGCGCGGCCACGGCCCGGCCCACATACCGCGGGGTCTCCGAGATGGCGAAGTGCGGGACCTTCTCCAGGGCGTCGCGCCAGTTCTCCTCGCGTACGCCGAAGATCTCCAGCATCAGCTCCGAGCGGAGCCAGCCGGGGGTGAGGGCGACGGCGGTGGCGCCGCGCGGGCCGAGTTCATGGCCCAGCGCGAAGGCCATGCGCAGGACGGAGGCCTTGGCCAGGTCGTAGAAGAAGTTCACGCGGTAGTTGCGGCCGTTGTAGTCGGCGGTGCCGTCGGTGACCTCGACGACCAGTCCGCCGGGGTTGCGCAAGAGCAGGGGCAGGGCGTGGTGGCTGGTGACGGCGTGTGTCTCCACGGCGAGCCTGAGCAGGCGCAGTCCGTTGTCGAGGTCGTGCTCCCAGAGCGGAGCGTCCCAGTCGAAGAGCTTCTCGCCGCCCCAGATGTCGTTGACGAGGACGTCGAGGCGGCCCTGCTCGTCGTCGATGCGGCGCACGAGCGTACGGACCTGCGCCGGGTCGAGATGGTCGGTGGGTACGGCGATGCCCTGTCCGCCGGCCTCGGTGACCAGGTCGGCGGTGTCCTCGATGGTCTCGGGCCGGTCGTACTCCGAGCGGCGGGCGCGGGTGCTGCGTCCGGTGACGTAGACGGTGGCGCCGGCCGCGCCGAGTTCCACGGCGATCCCTCGTCCGGCGCCCCGGGTCGCCCCGGCGACCAGTGCGACCTTGCCCTTCAGTGGAGCTGACATGTCCGGCCTCCCGTTTCTCTGGCTGTTCATCGCCCCCAGGGTCGCGGGTAAGCCGGACATCTTCTGTCGCCTTTTACCGGCGACACGCGGTCAGTGGCCCCGGGTGATCCATTCCTGGAGCTGCGGCGCCTCCGCGCCGATGGTCGTGGCGTCCCCGTGGCCGGTGAGCACCTTCGTCTCGGGCGGCAGGGTGAGCAGCCGGTCGCGGATCGAGTCGATGATCGTCGGGAAGTGCGAGAAGGACCGGCCGGTGGCGCCGGGTCCGCCCTGGAAGAGGGTGTCCCCGGTGAAGACGGTCCCCAGACCGGGGTCGTAGAGGCACACCGCGCCGGGCGCGTGCCCCGGGGTGTGCAGGACCCGCAGGTCGGCGCCGCCCGCCTCGATCGTCTGGCCGTCGACCAGCCAGGCGTCGGGCTCACGGTCCGGGTGGGTCTGCTGCCACAGGGGCAGGTCGTCGTGGTGCAGCCAGATGGTGGCACCGGTGCGCTCGGCGAGGGCGGGCGCGGCGTCGATGTGGTCGTTGTGGGCGTGGGTGCACACGATGGCCGTCAGCCTGCGGTCGCCGACGGCCTGGGCGATGGCGTCGGCGTCGTGGGCGGCGTCGATGACGATCGCCTCGTGGTCGTCGCCGACGATCCAGACGTTGTTGTCGACGTCCCAGGTGCCGCCGTCGAGAGTGAACTGGCCTGCGGTGACGAGGTGTTCGATACGGGTGGCCATCAGAGCACCACCACCGAGCGCAGGACGTCACCGTGGTGCATCCGCTCGAACGCCTTCTCGACCTCGTCGAGCTGGATGGTCTCGGTGACGAACGCCCCCAGGTCCAGGCGCCCCTGCAGGTGCAGGTCGATCAGCATGGGGAAGTCGCGGGAGGGCAGACAGTCGCCGTACCAGCTCGACTTCAGGGAGCCGCCGCGGCCGAAGACGTCCAGCAGCGGCAGGTCGAGCTTCATCTCGGGGGTGGGCACGCCGACGAGGACGACGGTGCCGGCCAGGTCGCGGGCGTAGAAGGCCTGCTTGTAGGTCTCCGGGCGGCCGACGGCCTCGATGACGACATCGGCGCCGAATCCGCCGGTGAGCTCACGGATCGCCTCGACCGGGTCGGTCTCGCGCGAGTTCACGGTGTGGGTGGCGCCCATGGCCCGCGCCTTCTCGAGCTTGCGGTCGTCGATGTCGACGGCGATGATCCTCGCGGCTCCGGCCAGGTGTGACCCCGCGACGGCGGCGTCACCGACACCGCCGCAGCCGATGACGGCGACCGTGTCGCCGCGGCCGACGTTGCCGGTGTTGATCGCGGCGCCGATGCCGGCCATGACGCCGCAGCCGAGCAGCCCGGCCACCTGCGGGGCGACGGCCGGGTCCACCTTGGTGCACTGTCCGGCCGCCACCAGCGTCTTCTCGGCGAAGGCACCGATGCCGAGAGCCGGGGACAGCTCGGTGCCGTCGGTGAGGGTCATCTTCTGCTTCGCGTTGTGGGTGTCGAAGCAGTACCAGGGCCGCCCGCGCAGACAGGCGCGGCATTTCCCGCACACCGCACGCCAGTTGAGGATCACGAAGTCTCCGGGCTCGACCTCGGTGACGCCGTCGCCGACCGACTCGACCACGCCCGCGGCCTCGTGGCCGAGCAGGAAGGGGAACTCGTCGTTGATGCCACCCTGCTTGTAGTGCAGGTCCGTGTGGCACACTCCGCAGGCCTGGACGCGTACGACCGCCTCGCCCGGGCCGGGGTCGGGCACGACGATGGTCTCGATCCGCACCGCCTCGTCCTTGCCGGGTGCGATCACACCGCGTACTTCCTGGGCCATGGTGCTGACTCCTTCGTCGGCCGGGATCTCGTCCCTTCCGACCCTACGCGCGACTGATCGGCAAGGGGTGCGGATCGGCCACTCACCACTCCACGAAAGGGCAGGCCGGGCCGGTCGGCACCGACGTAGCCTGAACCGTCCGCCCGACGCCGAAGGAGCGACGTGAGCATCGCAGAGACCGAGACCGACACACCCCCCTGGCGACAGCTCCTCGGGTACGTACGACCCCACCGCGGGTCCCTGGCCGTCGGCGCCGTCCTCTCGCTGGTCACCGGGGCTACCGGGCTGCTGCTGCCGCTGGTGGCGCGCGGCCTGATCGACGATCTGTCGCACGACCGGGCGATCGCCGGAGCACTGCTGGCGATGTCGGCGCTGGTGGTGACCAACGCGGCGGTGGGCGCGCTGGGTTCGTACGTGCTGCAGCGCACCGCGGAGTCGGTGGTGCTCGGCGCGCGTCGCGCCCTGTCGTCGTATCTGCTGCGGCTGCGGATCACGGCCGTGGACCGCAGCGAACCCGGGGACCTGATGGCCCGCATCACCTCCGACACGACCCTGCTGCGGGAGGTCACCACCGACTCGCTGGTCGGCCTGGGCACGGGCGGGCTCACGCTGGTGGCGACGGTGGTGATGATGGGCCTGGTGGATCCCGTGCTGCTGGGCGTCACCCTGGCCGTGATCCTGGGCGCCGGCGTGGTCCTCGGGGTGATCGTGCCGCGGATCAACAAGGCGAGCCGGCAGGCGCAGGACGCGGTGGGTGTCATGGGTGCCTCACTGGAGCGGATCCTCGGCGCGCTGCGCACCGTGAAGGCGTCCGGTGCCGAGCACCGGGAGGAGACCACGCTGCACGAGGCGGCGCAGGAGTCGTGGCGGCAGAGCGTGCGGGCCGCCAAGTGGTCGGCGGCCGCGGGCAACACGGCGGGGCTGGCCATGCAGATCGCGTTCATCACGGTGCTCGCGGTGGGCGGCGCGCGCGTCGCCACGGGGGCCGTCGACGTGGGCACGCTGGTGGCGTTCCTGCTGTACGTCTTCTACCTGATGTCGCCGATACAGCAGGTCGTCGGCGCCATCACGCAGTACCAGACGGGTGCCGCGGCCCTCACCCGCATCCAGGAGGCGATGCGCCTGCCCGCCGAACCGGCTGCCGCGCCCGCCCCTCTTCCCTCCCCCGGCGCCCAGCCCGCCGCCGTCGCCTTCGACGACGTCCGCTTCCGCTACGCCGACGACCTGCCGTACGTCCACCACGGTGTGACGTTCGCCGTGCCGGCGCAGGGCATGACGGCGTTCGTGGGGCCGTCCGGCGCGGGCAAGACCACCGTCTTCTCGCTGATCGAGCGGTTCTACGATCCCGACTCCGGTGTGATCACGCTCGACGGGCGCGACCTGGCCGACTGGGAGCTGCCGCTGCTGCGCGCCGCGATCGGCTACGTGGAGCAGGACGCGCCGGTCCTGTCGGGCTCCCTGCGGGACAACCTGCTGCTGGGCAATCCGGAGGCGGACGAGGCCGCGGTGGAGCGCGTACTGAAGACGACCCGGCTGGACGGCCTGGTCGCCCGGCTGCCCGGCGGGATCGACACGCTGGTCGGGCATCGCGGTACCAAGCTGTCGGGCGGTGAGCGGCAGCGGGTCGCCATCGCCCGCGCCCTGCTGCGCCGGCCCCGGCTGCTGCTGCTCGACGAGGCGACCTCCCAGCTGGACGCGGTCAACGAGGCGGCGCTGCGCGACACCGTCGCGGACGTGGCCCGGACGACGACGGTCCTCGTCGTGGCGCACCGGCTGTCCACGGTGACGATGGCCGACCGGATCGTGGTGATGGACGCCGGCCGCGTCCGGGCGGTCGGCACCCATCGTGAGCTCGTGACCGGCGACCCGCTCTACGCGGAGCTGGCGGCGACCCAGTTCCTGGCCGCGGCGGACTGAGTTACGGGTGCGGCCCCGCGCCCCGGCTGCGCTTGCCGTGACCGCCGGGCGGGAGGAGGCTCGGGAGTGAGGCCCTCGCGGCCCGCTGCCGAGCGGGTCGCGGCCCTTCGAAGGAGGTCCATCATGGGAACCGCGGCAGACCCCGCCTTCGACGGAGAGACACTGCGCCGGGGCGTGGAAGGACAGCCGGACATCCTGCTCTCGCTCTACGCGGACGACGCGGAGTTCCGCATCGTCGACCACACCACCCAGCCCAGCCACCCCAAGGTCCTGCACGGCCGGGACGAGATCGGCCGGATGCTGGAGGACGTCTACAGCCGGGACATGACGCACAAGATGGAGCGGTGCATCGTCCAGGGTGACGAGGCCGCCTACAGCGAGAGCTGCCAGTACGCGGACGGCGTGCGCGTCCTGTCCGAGTCCATGATCACTCTGCGCGGCGGCAAGATCACCGAACAGACCCTGATCCAGGCCTGGGACGAGTAGGAGGCGCGACACCGTCGAGGCGGGGCCGGGGTGTGATCAGCGCGTCCACGCGCTGTACGACATGACGTCGCCCTTCTTGACGCCGTACTCGGGCTCGGCGGTGGTGAAGGTGGTCTCCAGGCCGAGGACGGCGCCGGTGACCGGGTCCAGGATCAGCATGTGGCGGACTCCGGAGCCGTCGTGCACGTACGCCTGGCCGCGCCGGCCGAGCCGGTCGGTCACCTGGCCGGCCGGCCGCAGCCCCTCGGCGCCGGCCAGGAGGCGGGCCAGTGTCGCCGTCTCCCGGGCACCGAGGGTCCAGTGGTCGAGCAGCACCGCGACGGCGTCCAGCAACTCGGACGTGGTCAGCGGCGCGTCGGTGTACTGAGCCTCCGTCAGGTAGGCCCGCAGGCGTGCGGGGTCGTCCGGCGGCGGGGACTGGGGTGGGGCGTCGCTCCAACTCGGCGGGTAGGTGCGGTCGCTGAGGACGTGCCCGTCGTCGACGAGGCGCGGCTCGCCGCCCTCGTCGGAGAGGACCGGGCGGCCCGGATGCCTCGGGTCGGTGGCCACGACGAGTTCCGTGTGGCTGCCGTCGGCCCGCCAGCGGACGATGCGTTCCTCGGGCAGAGTGACCGGCGGCTTGTCGTCGGACATGCCCATGCTCCAGGACAGCACGTGCGTGCCCTTGCGCAGGCGGGGCGAGCCGTCGGCCGCGGCCTGTTCGGCGCGGTCGGCCAGCCGGTCCAGGGGCACGGGAGTGGAGCCGGTCTGCACCACCAGCGGACGCGGAGCGGCGACCGCCGGGGTGGTGCTCGGGCCGCTCAGGACGAGTGTCACGGCCAGGGCCGCGACGACGGCCGTGGCGGCGAGCCCCCAGGCCAGCCGGGACCGGCCCGGAACGGGCAGCCGGGGCCGGCCCGGAACGGGCAGCATCCGGCGCGTGGGACGGCCGGAGGGCCGTTCCCGCAGCAGTCGTTCGAGTCGCCGCTCGGCTTCGCGGTCGAGCGGGCCGTCGCCGAAGCGGGAGCCGTGGGGCGGCACCGGGTCGGCGCCGCGCAGCAGTTCGAGTTCGTCAGCCATGGCCGACCCCTTTCGCGCAGTCAGTGTCCGCCGTGGCCTCGGGACACATGCGGTCGATCTCGGCCCTGAGACGGCGTCGGGCCCGGTGCAGTCGCATGGCGGCGGCCTGTCTGCCGCAGCCGAGGGCGACGGCGACCTCGTCGACGGCGAGTTCCTCCCAGGCCGTCAGACGCAGTACCTCCTGGTCGGCCGCGGAGAGCCGGGAGAGTGCCTCGTGCACCCAGGCGCCGGGGGTCTCGGCCTCCGGGCCCGCCGCGATGTGCCGTCCGTGGGCGGTGTCGTCATTGCCGAGCCGGTCGACGAGCCGGCGGCGGCGTCCGTGGCCGCGCACCGTGTTGGCCAGGCAGTTGCGTGCCACGCCGTACAGCCAGGGCAGTGGGGAGGGCGGCAGGTCGGCCCGGCGCCGCCAGGCGACCGTGAACACCTCCGCCACCACTTCCTCCACCTCGCCGGTCCGCCCGTCCAGTCGCCGCGCGACATAGCGGCTGACCGCCCAGTAGTGCTCGCGATAGGCAGCGGCGAAGATCTCGTCGTTGCTCATGTCCCGTTCGTGTCCGGCACCTTCTCGATCGTCACACCCGTTTTCGTGATGCTCGTCGCGTGGGTGAAGTGTGACGCCCCGGCGGGGCGCGGACACAGGCGGGGCATGAGGCACCTCAAGTGGCTGACGACCACGGATCACAAGACGATCGGCACGCTGTACCTGGTCACGTCGTTCGCGTTCTTCGTCATCGGTGGCGTGATGGCGCTGCTCATGCGCGCCGAGCTCGCCCGGCCCGGTCTGCAGATCATGTCGAACGAGCAGTTCAACCAGGCGTTCACGATGCACGG
>NZ_JBEXQJ010000052.1:0-41316 GCF_040612515.1 Streptomyces sp. NPDC006372
AACCGCCCGCTCTACCCGCTGCTGCACGAGTTCCTGCGCACCAGCGAGGTCCCGGTGCTCGCCGTGTGGGGCCGCAACGACGAAATCTTCGGCCCCGCGGGCGCGCGGGCCTTCGCCCGCGACGCCAAGGACGCGGAAGTGCACCTGATAAACGGCGGTCATTTCCTGCTCGAGAGTCACCTGGACGTCGTCGCGGGTTACCTGCGCGGCTTCCTCGGGCGGGTGCTGGGATAAGCAAGGCCGGGGCTGGAACGCGGTCCAACACCGCCGGCGGCCTGCATACACGGGCCACAGCACCACCCTGCCGCAGGTCGCGGCCCGGGCGGGCCCTCGTCGAGCTGTTCGTCCCGGCCGAGGCAGGGCACCCGTGGACGGGCTGGACTTTCTCCGCAGAGTGGGGCAGCCGCGAGACCCTGTACGTAATCTCGTGCAACCCGTCTTGGTCGTCGAGGTCGGAGTCGACGTGAGCCCGGGACAGCGCCGCCCGCTGGCGGCACCCCGCGCGCTGGCACCAACCCCGCCCCGACCTAACGGTGGACGATGTCCTGCTGGACAGGCAAGCTCACCGGTTGACCTGCACTCAGAACTTTGTCTCACTCGCCGCGGACGACGAGTAGCCCGCCCTCGACCCTGGCCAACTTCCTCCCCCTGGGACTGGCGAAGATCGCCGCTGTGCCGTTCATGCGCCAGGCGGCCGCGCACCTCGGCATGTCACCGGACCTGTACCGCGTCATCGGCACGCTGGAGATCGCCGGAGCCGCCGGGCTGTTGCTCGGACCGGCTTCGGCCCCGCTCGGCGTCGCCGCCGCCGTCGGGCTGGCGCTGCTCATGGCCGCTGCAGTGGTGGTTCACCTGCGCCATGGCGACCCGCCGGTCCGGATGCTGCCCGCCGCCGTTCTGACCCTTGCGGCATTGGCACACGCCGGGGTGGCGGTAGCCGCCGGCTGACAACCCGCATTGCGCGCCATCCCGCACCGGAGGCTCGGCGGCGCCTGATGACTCACGAGCCTCCCGTGCGGCGTAACGTCGACAGTGTGGAGCTGACGGCCGACGGCCCCATGTCCCGTGTCGCGCGTGAGCTCGCCCCGAGAGCGGACGATCCGAGCGCGGACGTGACGCGGTGCCTGCGTCGTGAGGTTCCCGAGCTGTGGAGTGCCCCGGAGTTCCCCCCCATCTGCGCCGGGCCCGCGCCTTCGACGAGGGCGGGCACGCCCAGCTCCTCGTCGCCCATCTCGCCGAGCACTGCGGGAAGCGCCATGTCCGGCACGCAAGACGGTCTGGGCCGAGTGAGCCATGGAAGGGGCGGCGTTGAGGGCCGGGCCACCGCTTCCCTGACATGCTGCGGCGGGATCCGCGTAGGCGCCCCGCCGCCGCACAGCTGTTGCATCAGGCGGCTGGTCGGAGGAACGAACAGGCTGCGAGGCAGCCAGTGTCTGCGTCCCCGGTAGCACGAAGCGGATGGTTCCAAGACCAAGACCAGGTCCGGCCCATACCGGCTTCACCCCGCTGGGACCACACCCGCAGTCCCCCCGGGACCTGGAACTTGGTGCACGACCATGATCGCTGCGGTCGACGTCGAGACACGGGTCGCAGGGGCGCTTACATGATGCGGATCTGTGAAAACGGCCAGGCCGACTCTTGGCCCCAGACAGTTGACCGTTGGAGTGGCCGGAATCGCGTCACCCTGCGAGGGATATCCGACGATCGCGGGTCGGCGTCGAGGCCTCAGCGGTGGGACGGGTTGACCTTCACGCATGGGTCAATGCCTAGCGTCGGCAGTATGAAGTCCTTTGCGACGAACGCAACGTTGCCCGCCTTTTCCAGCCTGCCCAGTACAGCTCTGGAGGTCCGACTCGCCGCCCGGCCCGTTGGGCGCCCGACCCTCGACGACTTCGAGATTGTCGAGGTCGGCATCCCGGCCCCAGCACCGGGCCAGGTACTGGTTCGCAACCTGTTCATGTCGCTCGATCCTGGCATGCTCATGTTGATCGCGGGCGGGTCCGCGCTGCCGATGCCAACCTATGAGGTGGGCGAGGTGATGTATGGGGATGCGCTCGGCGAGGTGGTCGCCTCGGCAGACCCGTCGCTGGGCGAGGGAGAGCTGGTGATGCATCGGCTCGGCTGGCGGGAGTACGCCGCTGCCGAGGCCGGTGCATTCCGCCGAGTGGACAAGGCGGCCTACCCCACTCCTTCCATGCACCTGGGATTCGGCCTGGTCGCCTACACAGGGCTCATGGACGCGGCAGGGCTGCGGCCAGGCGACACCGTTTTCGTCTCCAGCGCAGCAGGGGCCACCGGGAGCATGGCAGGCCAGATCGCCCGACTCAAGGGAGCCAGCCGGGTGATCGGCAGCGCCGGCTCGGCTGACAAAGTGGCCCACGTGACCGGCAAGCTCGGGTTCGATGCGGCCTTCGACTACCACGACGGCCCAGTGCTCGACCGACTGCGCGAAGCGGCCCCGGACGGCATCGACGTCTACTTCGACAACGTCGGAGGCGAGCAGCTGCGCGCCGCCATCGAGGTCATGAAGGTGCACGGCCGTATCGTGGTTTGCGGAGCCCTGAACCGGCAGAGCACCGCCCGCCCCGACGAGGGCCCCGGTGACCTGCTGAGTGTCCTGGGCAAACGACTGACCATCCGGGGCTTCATCCTGTGGGACCACCTGGACCGGGCCGCGGAGTTCGGCGAACAGTTTCGCGACTGGCTGCGCGAGGGATCCATCGTCTACGACGAGACAGTGATCAACGGGCTGGAGAGCGCACCCGAGGCACTCCTCGATCTCGTCCGCGGCCGGTACACCGGGAAGACCGTGGTCCGCCTCACGAGTTGACCACAAGGTATTCGTCATACCTGACAACCAGCCCGGAGGAGGCCGCGTGTTGATCGGTGAACTGGCCACACAGACAGGGACCACGACCCGCGCCCTGCGCTACTACGAGGAGCAGGGCCTACTGGAGTCCGACCGGACAACCTCGGGCTACCGCGTCTACGGCCCGCACGCGGTGACCAGGGTCCGAAACCTCCGTAATCTGCTCGCCTCAGGGTTCACCGTCGAAAACGTCAAGTCCTTCGTGCGCTATCTCGACACCGATCTGCCCGAGGTCTTCGCATACTCGCCCTTGTGCGCCGACGGGTACCGCGTCCGCCCACAACGGGTGGCCGAACTGGGGGAGAAGATCACAGCTCTGACACGGCTGCGCGACATCCTCGTTCATCGGATGCCCTGGTTGGCGACGCCCAGTGATGTGCCGCAGAGAGAGGAAGCCTGAACCAGCGCCCCCCTGACCGCTGCTGACCTGACTCAGGAGCGGTCCGTCCACGGGTGGGGAATCGCGGCGAGCCGGTACGAGCCGGTCGCCTGGCAAGCGGGTGGGTGGGTGTGGCCGGGGTCAATCGCTTTCAGCGATGAAGCCGGCCAGAGCGGCAGCGACGGCGTCGGGTTGTTCGTCCGGGATGAAGTGGCCTGCGTCCGGCACGACGACCCCGGTGGTGTTGTCGGCCCACGGTTTGATGGAAGCTGCCATGTCGGGGATGGAACCGTGGCTGCTGGAAATCCCGAGAACCGGCACCGTCAGGTGGTGCTGTTCAAGGGCCTCGTGGTTCTTCCGCGCCGATTCAGTGGCGTCCCGGTAGTAGGCCAGGGAAGCCCGGAGTCCGCCGTCAGCGGTGATGGCCGCGGCGTACTGCTCGATCTCGGCGTCGTCGAAGGTGTCGGAGGCGAGGGTCTTGGCCTTCAGGAACCAGCCGACGTACTCGCGTTCACGGCCTGTGAGCAGTGTTTCGGGCAGGTCGGGCACGAGATGGAATGCGAAGTGCCAAGTCTTCCACGCCACCTCGGGGTCGGTCGGGATGGTGTCGGGGAGGGTGATGCCCGGGATACCGGCGTCGAGCAGTGCCAGGCCGTGCAACCGGCTCTCGTACTTCAGGGCGAGGGAGAAGGCGACCCAGGCACCGATGTCGTGGGCGGCCAGCCAGTATGTCGACACTCCGAGTGCCTTAACGGCGGCGTGGACGTACGCGGCGACTGTATGCGTGTCGTAGCTGCCGTCCGGGCGTTCGGAGTGGCCCTGGCCCGGCAGGTCGATCGCGATGACGTGGAACTGGTCGGCCAGGCGGGGCATCACCTTGCGCCATGCCCACCAGGTTTGCGGGAATCCAGCGAGCAGCGCGACGGCTGGGCCGTTTGGCTGGCCGCCCTCGACCGCATGAAGCCGGATGCCGTCCGCGTCGACCCAGCGGTGGGTGAAGCCGGCCAGGTCGTGCAGGGGCAGGTCGCGGACCGGGTTGTCGGGGACACGGGTGGTGGTTGCCGGGTCAGTCACGGTTTTCCTCCATCGATATCGGTGTACTGGTTCGGTATGTCGGCCGGGGCGGGGCCCGTGAGCGCGGTGGACGCGACGAGAGCGGTGCCCATGTGCACGAGTTCCGAGCAAATCGAATATTCAAGGTGTTCAGCGCCGCCATGGACTTGCCCTGGGCATCCATTCGGAGCCAACAGCCCGGCCTCGGACACCGCGGCACGCGCCACGAGGAACGCCGACGTCGGCCGGCGCCCGGAGGTCCGCCGCTCCGGGCGGCCACCTGCGCGATGAGGGCGACGATGAACAGCAGACCGACCTCTGCGCCGACGGCTGCGACGTTGTGGACGTGCAACTGTTCACGGAGAAAGGAGGGTACGAGAGACGAGAACAGTCCACTGACCGCGAACGCGGCGCGGACAGCCGTGGCCGCTCTCAGGAACCCGGTCCGGGCTGCCCGCCGGTCGGGAAAGGCCGGGCGGCGCATGGGCATCACAGGGCGCTGGCGGGACGTGACGGTCTCCGGGGTGAGATGACGGCCACAAGCCCTGGGACCAGGCCGGCGAGGTAAGCCCAGAACGCCAGGTGCGTGGGGTTCGCTCCCGTATTGTGCGAACAGGCCCGCGACGATGGTGCCCAGCCCCAGCCTGCCCATGTTCGCCGCCGTGGAGACGGTCGACACCAGTCGGGTGCGCTCGGCTCCGGCCGGCTCGCCCAGTGCCGCGGCCCCTGTGGCAGTGAAGACGCTGTGCTCGTGGCCGCGGCGAGTACGGCGGCGGCCGGGGAGAGGACGGCGGCCCACACGGTCGGACAGCGACGCGAACACCTTCGGTGCCGGCGCGGTCCCCACGGCGTAGACGGCGAAGACCAGCGTGGTGGTGAAGGGCCCGAAGCCCATCTGTGGCGCCCAGGGCACATACAGCGGAATCGGCAGCGTCCCGCCCAGCATGACCACGGTGTACGCAGCGGCTACGAGCCAGGACCCGGCGCGCGATCGGCGTCCGCCCGACAGGCGGAACAGTCCGCACGCGGACGTCCGACGCTATGTGGTCGGTCATGGTACGGCCTTTCGAGTGCGACAACCGGGACCTTCACGCTAACCATCTTGGATCGATCGGTCAAAGATATGTTGACCGATCGATCCAAGATGCGAGTAGGATCACCGCAGGGACGTACAGGAGGAGGTGGACGCTGTGTCCGGCCGGAAGCAGTTCGACATCAGCGCGGCCCTGGACCAGGCCATGCGGGTGTTCTGGCAGCGCGGATACCCAGACGCCTCACTCGATGCCCTCGGTTCGGCCACCGGCCTCGGCCGCGGCTCCCTCTACGGCACCTTCGGCAACAAGGAGACGCTGTTCGGCAAGTGCCTGGACCGCTACGCGTCGATTTACGGCGCGCAGTATGAGCAGGCGCTCGCGGCACACCCCGGTGACCCGGTACGGGCGGTCGAGGCATTCTTCGATGTCGTCCTCAGCCGTATCGCCGACCCGTCGGTCCCCGTGGGATGTCTCGTCGCCCAGTCCGCCGCGCAGTCACTGACGCTGAAGGAGGAGAACGCCATGCAGGTGCGTGGCCTGCTCGACGTGCAGCGCCAACGGGTACGTGTGGCACTGGCGGACTCCTCGGCCGACAGCCGGACGCTCGACGAGCTCGCCACGTTCGTCGTCGCCGTCAACCAGTCGCTGGCCGTACTGAGCCGTGCCGGCACCTCGGACGCCGAACTGCGCTCCGTGGCCCGACTCGCATGCACAACGGTGGCGGACACCATCGCCCGGGCGGCATCCGAGGCAGTCGTGGTGCGGCCGTTCTTGAGTTAGCTCAAGGCCGGTTGACGAGATCCCGCCGATTTTCATGATCGGTCGGGATCTTTGTCGTTTCCGGGTCTGGTCGAGCCTCTTCGGGGCGATGGACGGCGGCGGAACCGGACATCCTGGACGTGGCGGGGGACCGGGAGCTACCGGGGGAGGAGGGGGCGCTCTTTACCAGCCCTTTGACAGCGGACCGGCAACCGCATAGCTTCAAGATCCATCTGTATCGCAACAAGTATCTGAGGGGGCGGTCGTGCGGTCTTCGCTTCTCACCAAGCGCCGGTACCTCGACTTGCGCCGGTCCACTTCCACGGGATGTTGAGCGGTCCCTTCCCGCGCCGCCAGTTCTGCCTTCGCACTTCCCCTGGACCGCCATGCCCTCCGCCCGCGTATCGCGGCGCGGCCTGCTCACGCTGGCCGCCGCCATCCCTATCGGCTCCTCACTGCTGTCGGCTTGTGGCGCCGGCGACGGCTCCGGGGAGAAGGTCGTGCCCTTCTACACGACCGAGTCGGACCCCAAGTCGCTCGCCCTCTACCGCTCCGTGATCCGGAAGTTCGAGCACGAACATCCCGGTGTCACCGTGAAGATGACGCTGTACTCGGACGAGAACCAGCTCCAGTACCTCCAGACGGCCATGCAGACCGGCACCGACATCGGGGTCTTCGCACCGCCCGCCGCGAACATCCTCGACTGGGCCGTCAAGGGCTATCTGCTGCCCCTCACCGGCATGATCGAGGACATCGGCGAGGACGACTTCCTGCCCGGCACCCGCATCGTGCACCGGGGCGAGGACTACGCCATGCCGTTCCAGGCCAACGCCTCGGTCCTCTACTACCGGCGGGACCTGCTCGACAAGGCGGGCATCGAACCGCCGCGCACCTACGGCCAGTTCCTCGGCGCGGTGCGCGAGCTGCACGGCAGGGACGGCATCGACGGCATCTCCTCCGGCGCGGGCAATACCCCGGGGATGACGACCCAGTTCCTCGCCCCGTACGTCTACCAGGCGGGCTGGGACTACTACGGCCCGGACGGCGAGGTCCTCTTCGGCGAGGACGAGGTGCTCGACGCCGTGAAACGGCACGTCGCGATCATGCGGTACGCGCGCAAGGGCGCGTACAACACCAACTATCCGGACCTGATGAACACCTACATCTCCGGGAAGGCCGCCTTCGCGACCATGGCGGGCAGGCTCGGCGTCAACCTCGCCGCGCAGAACCCGCGGATCGCCGAGGTCACCGGCGTGCTGCCGGTGCCCGCGGGCCCGTTCCGCACCGGGCGGCTGGCGTACGGAGGCAAGAACCAGTACAGCGTCTTCGCGCACACCCGGCACAGGCGCGAGGCCCGGGCCTTCCTCAAGGAGCTGACCACGGGGGAGAACGCGCTGAAATTCGCGCTCACCGTCCCCGGCCACCTGGTGCCGCCGCTGAAGTCCGTCAAGGCCCGGATGCGCGAGGAGATCGGCGTCTCTGACGACCCTTACCTGAGGAAGCACGGCGACTGGGTGCGTACCATCCTGGATCTCGTCCCGCACGCGATGAGCCCCGACATGGCCATGGGCTCGGTCGTGCACGGGGTCTACGACGGCAAGCGCTCCAACCCCTGCCCCTGGGCGGGCAAGGCGTGGGCGCCGCCTCCGCCCGACGCCTCGATGGTGCAGTCGATCCTGCTGCGCGGCGACGACCCTGAGCAGGCGTGGCGCCGGGCCGTGGACGAGTTCGCCTTCGCGGCCCGGGACTGGCAGTCGGCCAACCCGCAGTGGAGGCCGGCCGCATGAGGACCCTCCGCCTCGGGCGCGCACTCCAGTACGCGGCGCTGGCCGCCGTCGTGGTCATCGCCGATCTGCCGCTGCTGTGGATCGTATTCACGGCCGTCAAACCGGACGATGAGATCATCTCCTACCCTCCGACGTTCTTCCCGCACGCCTTCACGCTCGACAACTTCCGCACGCTCTTCGAGATCTCGTCCTTCGGCACCTACGTCACCAACTCGCTGATCGTGTCCGCGGTCTCGACGCTGCTGGTGGTCCTGCTGGGCACCTGCGCCGCGTACGCGCTCGTCCGGTTCCGGATACCGGGGCTGCGGTGGATCGGTGAGCTGTCGCTGTTCGCGTACCTGGTGCCGCCGATCCTGGTGCTGGTGCCGGTCGCACAGCTCGTGGCGCGCTTCGGGCTCGCCAACAACCTCCTCGCGCTGATCATGATCTACACGGCCACGCTGCTGCCGTTCGCACTGTGGACGCTGCGCTCGTACTTCCACGGGCTCACGATCGAACTGGAGGACGCGGCGATGGTCGACGGCTGCACCCGGTTCGGCGCGTTCGTACGGGTGGTGCTGCCGCAGTCCGTGCCGGGCCTGATCGCGACCGCCGTGTTCGCCTTCAACGCGGCCTGGAGCGAGTACCTCTTCGCCTCCACCCTGATGGCCGAGCCGGACAAGCTGACGCTCAGCCCGGGGCTCTCGCTGCTCATGGACCAGACGAGCGTCTACTCGTGGGGCGTGCTGATGGCCGCCGCCCTGATCGTGGTCGCGCCCGTGCTGGTGCTGTTCGTGATCGTCCAGAAGTTCCTCGTCGGCGGCATCGGACAGGGGGCCGTGAAGTGACTGCCGTGTACCGCACCAACCCCACCGCCGCACGGTCGGACGACCGCGCCCCGCGCCGTGGCCTGTCCGACCGCGCGCTCGGCACCCTCATGCTGGTCCCCGCGCTCCTGCTGCTGCTCGTCTTCGCCGTCTACCCCTTCCTCGCCTCCGTCTTCGACAGCTTCTTCCACGTCGACTTCCTCACCCGCGAGCACACCTTCCTCGGCCTGGACAACTACCGCCGCCTGTGGGAGGACCCGGCCGTGCGCGGCGCGTTCGGGCGCAGCGTGCTATGGGTCGCGGGGAACATCGCGGTCCAGGCCGTCGCAGGGGTCGCCGTAGCGCTGCTCCTCAACGCCGGGCTGCGCGGCCAGACCCTGGCGCGCGGGCTCGTGCTCTTCCCGTACGTCGTCCCCGCCGTGGTCGCCGCGATGGTCTTCCGCTTCGCCTTCAACGACACCTCGGGAATGGCCGGTTACCTGCTGCGGACGCTCGGGCTGAGCGACACCCTCATCAACCCCTTCGCCGACCCGGCCATGGTGATGTCCGCCCTGGTCGTCGTGAACTGCTGGAAGTACGTGCCGTTCATCGTGATCGTCGTCCTCGCCCGCCTCCAGACCCTCCCGAGCGAGCTGCGCGAGGCGGCGGCACTGGACGGCGCCGGGCGGTTCGGGGTCTTCCGGTACGTGACGCTGCCGTGGATCGCCCCGGCGCTGCTCGTCGCCCTGCTGATGCGCACGATCTGGACGGCCTACGACTTCGACCTGCCCTATCTGCTCTCCGGCGGCGGCCCGATGGACACCTCGACCACCGTCCCGCTGGAGATCAGAAAGCTGGCCTTCGCCGACCAGGACCTCGGCCTCGCCTCCGCGCTGGCGGTGTGCGTGGCGATCCTCCTGGTCGCGGGCGCGCGCCTGTACCTGCGCGCGTACCGGGCGAGCGAGGACGCGACGGGCTGAGCAGCCCCCTCACGGGCTGAGCACGCCCCTCACACTCCACAGAAAGGCATCACCCGCCGTGTCCGAAACGCATGACGTGATCGACACCGTCGCCGGCACACCCGCCGCCCTGCGGACCTACCGCGACAAGGCGTACGTCCACACCCAGGGCACCCATGACGCGCTCCTGCCCGGCACCGACGGCCTGCCCCGCGCCGAGCGCGCGGCGCTCGCCGCCCACGCCGCCGAGCTGGACGGCGCGCCGGCGCTGGCCGCGCACTACCGGGCCCTCGGCCCTGCACCCGCCCCCGCCCCGTCAGGGCGCTTCACCGCCCTGCGGCGCCACGCCGAACTCCTCGTCCTCGCCCCGTCCAAGGCGGGCCCGAAGGACATCGCGGCCCTGACGGAGGCGGGCTGGAGCGCCCCCGAGGTCGTCGCGGCCTCGCAGCTCGTCGCGTTCGTCACTTACCAGACGCGACTCGCGGCCGGGCTGCGGGCGCTCGGCGGGCTCCCCGCGGAGGGTGCGGAGGTGCCCGCCTACGAAGTGGCGAGCGAGGGCCGCCCGTTCACGCTCGACGCGCTGGAGTGGGACGCCTGGGTGGAGACGGTCGACGTGGACCGCGCCACGCCCGAGCAGCTCGCCGTCCTGGAGGAGTCCCTGCCGACGGCCAAGACCTCGCCGTACTACCTGGCGCTCGTCCACGACGTGACGGCGCTGCGCGAACGCTCACGGCTCTACAACGCGATCATGTACGCACCGCGCGGCCTCGACCGTCGCGACCGGGAGATCGCCGCGCTCGCCGTCTCCCACGTCAACGGCTGCGTGTACTGCGCGTCCGTGCACGCGCGCCGCTTCACACAGCTCAACAAGGACGCCGGTCCGGCGCAGGCCATCCTCGACGACGGCCCCGACGCCGAACTGGGCACGGCACGGCGGCGTGCCGTGGTCGACTTCGCCGTACGCCTCACCCGGGAGCCGGGCCCGCCGCTCGACCTCACAGCGCTGCGCACGGACGCCGGGCTGGACGACACCGAGATCCTGGACCTCGTGCACGTCGTCGCCGTCTTCGCCTGGGCCAACCGCCTGATGCTCACCCTGGGCGAGCCCCGTACCACCGACTGAGGAGAACCCGCATGACCGCCACGCTCGACCACCCCCTCGTCACGGCCGCCCGCCGCCTGGCCGACGACGTCCTCGCCCCCGCCGCCGAGGCGCACGACCGGGAGGGCGTCACACCCGAGGCCATCGCCGCCGTCAAGGCGTCGGGCGTGCTGGGTGTGGCCGCCCCGGCGGCGTACGGCGGCGCGCAGGCCCCGGCGGCCGTCGGCCGGGAGATCGCCGAGATCCTGGCCGGCGCCTGCTGCTCGACGTTCTTCGTCCAGGCCCAGCACCACACGCCGGTGCGCACCCTGGCCGCCGGGGAGGAGGCGGCGCGCGAGCGCTGGCTGCGCCCGCTGAGCGACGGCACGACCCTCGCCGGGATCGCCTTCTCGCACCTGCGCGCCTACCCGAAGCTGCCCGCGCGGGCCACCCGGGTGGCGGGCGGCTGGCGCTTCGACGGGCGCGTCCCGTGGTACACCGGCTGGGGTCTGAACGAGGTGGTCCTGCTGGGCGGCGCGACCGAGGACGGCGAAGTGGTCTTCGGCATCGCCGGTGCCCACGAACAGCCCGGCCTCACCGCCACGGCCCCGCTCCAGCTCGCCGCGCTCACCGGTTCGCGCACGGTCGGGCTGCTGCTCGACGGGCTCGTGGTGCCCGACGAGGCGGTGGCGGTGCGCCTGCCGTACGAGCGCTGGGCGACGGAGGACCGCCCGAAGAACACCAACACCAACCCGGCCGTCTTCGGCGTGGCCCGCGCCGCGCTCGACCTTCTCGAGGCGTCCGGCGACGGGGAGGCGAAGGAGACGGCGGGCACCCTGCGGACCCGCCTGGACGCGGCGCGCCGCGACGCCTACGCCCTGGTCGACGAGGTCCCGCCCGCCGAACGCCTGGACGACAGGCTCGCGGTCAAGACACGGGCCTACGACCTGATGCGCGCCGCCACCACGGCCGCGATCGCCGGGGGCGGGGGCCGCGCCTTCGGCCTGACCCACCCGGCCCAGCGCCTCGCCAGGGAGGGCCTGTTCCTCGTCATCCAGGGCCAGACCACCGAGGTCCGTGACGCCCATCTGAGGGCGCTGCGCTCCTGACGCCGTCGCCACGCAGCGCTGTCACGCATCTCGCCAACTCCCTGCCCCCACCCGCCCCTTCAACCACGGGGGTCCATTCGGCAGAAGGAACACACGGTGCGACGAAGAACGCTCCTCACGGCCCCAAGCGCCACCGTCCTCGGCGATTCCGCGCCAGCGACTGCCGGCCCGCTGAAGCCAATCAAAGTCCTGGGACGCTGACACCATCGGAGGAAACGCACCGGACACTGACCGGACGTAGCCACAACGGAACACCCCCGCGTCGGCGGGGATGGCTCTGTTCACGAGAACGGACGCCGTGCTGGACTCGTGTGGACCTGCCACCACCGCTCTGCCTCGGCGCGAGCCAGTTCGGCGTCGTACTGTTCGGCGTCAAAGTGGAACTCCGGCGGCGGGGAGACGGGGGCGTGCGGAACCTGCCAGTCCGACCACAGCACGATGTCCCCGAACCGCTGCACGACGACGGACAGGAAACCGCAGCAACCGCCGGTGCACTCCGGTTCCCCCAGCTCCAGACGGCGCGCCTCGCTGGCCGCCCGCAGGAGGCTGGGCCGGCCAGCAGGCAGCACATCAGCCGCGAACGGCCCACGGCCGCCCGCGTAGACCGCCCCTTCGATCACGTCCTCGCCATTGAGCCAGAACCGCAACTGGGCAGCGAACCGGCGTCCCGGCGGCAGCACCTGGATCTTCAAACGATCGAACATCAGACCACCCTATGGGGTGCGCTGAAGTCGGCGAGTGGCCCCGCCGACGCCCACCTCCACCCGGCCGGGGGAAGCGAAGACGAGGTGCCTCCCGCTCTCGTGAACATCGACCACGGACCGGGCGGTGCGCCTCCCGATGTCGTGCACATCTGCCGTCGGAACTCGTGAGCAGGACCATGGGGGTCCTGTCCACGACGATCCTGCGCCTACTGTGCTCCCCATCGTCGTGGGTCACCCTGCGCGTTGCGGCTCGGTCGAGGGGTTTCCGAGACGGTTCAAGCCCTGGCATCAACAAGCCGCGCGCTGCGCCATCCAGAAGCCCAAGGAGAGACGTCGTCTTTCCAGCGCCCGTAGAAAGGTGGAGCGTGGCAGTGTCGACTCGCTTGTCGGAAACGGGCTGGTGACCTGCCGCTTGGCCGCGCTGGGGTCACCAGCCCGAGTCGTACGCAGCTGCTCTCGTAGCTTGATTCCGCCAGCCACTGGTGGTGCTACCTCAGCGCCCTGGCCTATCGCGGCGGTCAGGCCGGCACCCACGGCGGGCTGCTGCGGGACGGGCGCGGGGTCAGGCGGCTGGACGGGCTTAGAAACGGCGTCTAAGGGGGCTGGTGACTTCAGCGTCTGGTTGATGTCGCGGGCCCCGCCACAGGCGAGAACCGCAACGACCCGTTGTAGGTATGCGGGGAATTTCCGCATATCGGCGCGGGATTTTCACCCACCAGCCTCCACGTTTCAGCGGTCGGAGAATTCCGTCGGTTCTCCAGCGACAGCCGCATCCATCACGTCACCAGCCTCGCCCTGGGCGCCCGACAAGGTGACAGGGGAAGGAGGGGCCAGGCCCCTCTCCCCCCGGTACACGTGCAGGCCTCCCGGTGGGCGCCTCCCTCCCGGTCACCTGTTGCTGGCCCGGAACCACGGGCCCGGGGGCAACGAGCGTGTGCCTACGAACCTTGGTCGTTGCTGGGGGTGACCGGGAAGGATGCCTCGTCGCGGTCGGTGCCGTCGGTGATCCACCATTTGTTCCCGCTGAGAAGGGCCAGTTCTGCGCGGCCGTCGCCGTCGAAGTCGTGGACGGCGAAGAGCGTGCCGTCGACGGGGCCGTCGTCACCTGGCACGGAGCGCTTGGTGTCGCGCCAGGGCTTCGACCCGAGGCCGTGCTCGGAGCCGCCCCGCAGCACCTCGATCCGCGCGTCCCCCGTTTCCTTCTTCTTGGTGAGCTGTACGGCCAGGTCGTCGCAGCCATCGCCGTTGATGTCTCCGGCGGCGAGCCTGGTGCCGAAGCCCTCCTTGAAGTCGCCGCCCTCCATGGTGACCCACTTCCCCGGCTCTTTCCCGTAGCGGACGCTGACCTGGCCGCGCTGGTGGGGTGTGTCGATCTCGTCGTAGCTGTCGACGAAGCTCCGGCCGATGGCGATGTCCTGCCTCCCGTCGCCGTCGAAGTCGCCGAAGACGACGTTCTCGCCCTCCGGCAGCCGCTCGGGCTCCTTGCTCAGGCCTCCGGCGGTACGGGCGCCGCCGGTGAACAGCAGGGGCGGATCCCACGGGGAGTCGTAGAGCGAGAGATCGGTGGCGCGGTCGTCGTTCGCGTCCCCGGCGACCAGCACGGGTGAGGCGCCCTCGTGGACCGGGCTGGGGATCTCCACGGTCCGGGTGGGTGCGCCGGAGCGCTTGAACGGTCCCTTGAGGACGACCAGTTCCTGATCCTCGTTCGAGTCCCTGAAGGCCGCGAGGTCGGTGTGGCCGTCCCCGTCGAAGTCGCCGGCGATCGGCGCGGTGTCGTATCCGCTGCCCGGCAGTGGGACGCGCCCGTGCGGTCCGCCGGCCTGCGGGCCCTTGGGGCCTCCCCACAGGACCTGGGCGGCGCCGCTGACGATGAGGTCGGCGTGGCCGTCCTCATCCAGGTCGGCGACCGTGGGCTGCCACGGGTCATCGCCCGTCTGGACGTCGTCCGGCAGACCGAGGTCGTCGTGGGTGAGAACGCTCGTGCGGTCGTGGTCCGGACCGTGCTCGGAGCCGGGCACGACGGTCACGTCGAAGTTCTCCGCCGTGTCGGAGAACTCGTGCACCAGATCGACGAAGCCGTCCCCGTCGAGGTCGGGGGCCGCGGGCGGGTCCTCGTGTGCCGAATCGGCTGGTCGGCAGGGGCTGTTGGGCACCGAGCGCGCGCCGTCGGACGGGAGAAGGACGAGGAACGCCACCACGGCCACCACCACGAGAAAGGCCGCCACGGCGTGCCACATGCGCAGGTGGCGGAGGAACGGACCGCCTGTTGTCGGAAAGTGCATCAGCCCACTTCACGGGCGTGGACGCCGCCTGCACAAGGAAGCTGATCATTTCGTTACGGGGGCGATGCTCGGCGGCCCGGCCTCCGTTCCGGCCCATGGTACGGCGGGTCCACGTCGTTCAGGACGGCGACGTCCACGCGGCTCAGGTGCCGCTGATGACCGACGTCGAAGCCGCCGACTGGCTCACCGCCACGGCGGCGGGGAGATCTGACCCACGTCCGGACACACCGTGCCCCGGGGAGTGAAGGTCCCCCGGGGGTCCGGTGTCCAGGTCTGTCTCCTGCGCACGATGGCCACCCACCGGGTCCCGCGTCATCAGCTTCCACAGCTGCATCGCACACGCGCAGCAGTTCAGCGGCCCCGCCAGGGCTGAAGCTCGCGGAAGGCGTGGTGCGTCAGCGGGGTCTCGCCGAGGCCGAGCCGATGTGAGTGTGCGGTGGGGTGGCAGCGGGTGGGCGTCAGCGGGCTGGTGATGTGGGTGTCCTGGTAGTGGGTCCAGAACGGGGTTGTGGTCGCTGTCATGGGGTGACCAAGCGGCTGTTGTGGTGTGGCTAGCAGGTTGGTTGCTGGCTGTCATGGGTTTCGCTGTTCCTGTGTGAGGGGCTGGCGGGGTCGGGTGGGCTGGGCCGTATGACGGTTCAGGGGGGTCCGGCGAGTGAGGCCGAGGCGGGATCGGCTGGGGCTGTGCCGTTGGCGCGGGGTGTGGTGGTGCGTCGGCTTCTTGCGGTGGATGGGGAGAGGACGCTGTCGGGGCTGCATGTGCGGATCGCGGCGGAGTTGGCGGGTGTGTCGGAGCGGACGGTGTGGCGTTGGCTGGCCGATGGGCGCCGGGGCCATGTCGAGGCGCGGCCGCGGCAGGACGGGTTTTCGCTGAGTGACGCCTTGTGGGAGGTCCTCGCTCAGGCGGGTGGGAACGTCGCGGAGTTGCGGCGCAGGATGCTCCGGGCTCAGGAAGAGGGGGCGTTGGAGGGGTGGGGTGCGCAGTGTGTGCCCTCGCTGCCGACGCTGCACCGGGTGATCAAGCGGGATCTGGGGGCGGGCCGGGTTCTTGAGGTGGCTCGTCCGGCCGGGGCCAGGGTGGGGCTGGAGCCGAGCCGGTATGACAGGGCGCTGGCGGATTTGGGTTTGGTGGACGGGGTGGGTGGTCCGCTTGTTGTCGACGGGCCGCCCGCCGACGTGCCGGTGCCGGAGGATGCCGCGGATGCGGGGGTGCGGGGCGGCGGTGTGCGGTTGTACGTGCCGGGGGCCCGGCTGGTGTCCACGCGGCAGGTGGCCGGTGTGGTGGAGGCTGTGGGGCATACGGTCGCGGCCCGCGGGATGTGCTGTGTGTACGGGGACACGGGCCTGGGGAAGACGGTCGCCGTCGAGCAGGCATTGCATCTTCTGCCCGGCCGGGTGCCGGTGTGGCGGGCGGTGGCCGGCGTGGCGCCCGGTCTGCCGCAGCTGCGGGCCTCGCTGTGTGAAGCGCTCAGGCTGCCGTCGGGGGCGCTGCCGCACCGGGCCGGGCCGGCCAGCCAGGCTCTGACGCGGGCACTGGCCGAGCCGGGTGTGCTGGTGGTCGATGACGCCCAGCGGCTGACGCCGCTAATGTGTGGGTTGCGGGGTTGACCGGCTGGTGACGTTGCTTTTCTTTCGGTGTCTCGTTGATGGCTTCGGTGGCATGCGGGTTGTTCAGGTGCTGCCTGAACGGCGGTCACGAGACGGTGGTGGGGTGTGGGGGAGCGGTTTCTCCGGCTGATCGATGGCGGGCTCACCAGCCCGGCGGACGCCAGCGAGGTCCGGGACGTGTGGGCTTTTCAGGCCGAGTGCGTGGGCGCGTTCGTGTCGACCTGGGTGGTGCGCGGGTTCTCCCCGACGACGATCCGCTGCTACGCCTCGCTGCTGGAACGGGTGCTGGACCGTTTCGACCGGGCGGTCTGGCAGCTTGAGCCATCGGATGTGGATGCAATGCTCCGTGATCTGCTGACGGCGGGTCGGGCTGCGGGCACCAGGCGCCAGTATCTGCAGATGCTGCGTGCTTTCCACGGGTTCGTCCAGGCCCGTTACGCCCCGCAGGTACGGGCCCTGTACGGAATCCCGGTAGGTGATCCGCTGGACCGATACAACCGGCTGCGGCACATCAGTGACGGCTCGCCCGCCCTCCAACCTCCCACGGCAGAGCGGCTGACGGACTTCTTCGCCTTCGCGCGCGCCCATCTCGCCACCACCTCCGACTATGCCGCCGCGGCACGCGATTACGCGCTGCTGCGCACGCTGTACCACTCAGGGGTACGTGTGAGTGAGCTGGTTCGCCTCGACAGCTGCGACGTCCACCCTCAGCTCGGGCCGTCGGGGAAGCTGCACGTACGGTTCGGCAAGGCTGCGAACACCTCCGGCCCGCGTCCCCGGTGGACTCCACTGCTTGACGGCCTCGACCGGATCCTTGCCTGGTACCGGAGCGACATCCGCCCGCTCTTTCCCGACAGCGCGCCGCTGTTCTGCGACAGCCGCGGGGAGGCGCTGAAGCCGGAGACCGTACGCGACCGGCTCGCCCGCCTGGTGCAATTGGAAGGCCGGCCTTCCCCCGAGCGGTTCACTCCGCACGCGCTGCGTCGTGCCTGCGCGACCCACCACTATGAGCAGGGCATGGACCTGATCGCTGTCCAGCAGCTTCTCGGCCACCACCACATCGCCTCGACCATGGCCTACGTCAAGCCCTCGCATACCTTTGTCGAAGACGCCTGGCGCCGCGCCACCCGCACTGCCGTCGCCGGCCTGGCCGGTCGAGCCCCGGGCAGGAACTGATGACCACACCCGAACCGCACGCCCTCGCGCCCCTGGGCCCCGGCCAGCTGGTGGAGTGGAGGCTGCGGATGACCGCGGCGCAACGTGGAGTCTGGACCGGCACCGAACTGCGCCGCCTCCTGGCCGAGCGCGCCGGTCTCGAATTCTCCGCGGCTTCGGTGTCCGCGCTGTTCACCAAGCAGCCTTCCCAGGTGAAGCTGTCCACGCTGGCCGCATTGTGCACCGCCCTTGACTGCACCCCGGGTGATCTCTTGGCCCTGCGCGACGCCGGCCCGCAGCCCAGCTCTTCTCCTTCACCCCACGTCGTACCTGACACAGCTCCACCGCCATCCCGAGCCGCCACCCCGCCGTCCGCCCCCTTCAACCGATCCCTGCCGCCGCTGTGACGGCCCAGGCCTCGCCACGGCTCCGTATCCGATGACATCCACCGCAGCCGACGTCGTCCGCGGCCGCTGCGCCACCTGCCACAAGCTACGGCAGCTGCGCGCTGACACCGGACGCTGCGCATGGTGCTCGCGTACTTGCTCCGACTGCGGAGCACCCCGACGATCAACGGAGGTGCTGTGCGCGGCATGCAAGCGCCGGGCTGTCGGGCAACCGGCACGGGGCCAGTGCCAGAACTGCGGGCGACGGCGGGTCGTGGACGCCGTGAGCCAGCGTTGCCGCTCCTGCACCGACCCGGCTACCGCTCCCGCACCGGCCCGCTGCGACGAGTGTGGCACCAGCGGCCAGTGGGCCAAAGGACTGTGCAAGCGATGCTACGAGTACTCGCCTCACACCGTCCTGACTCGCGCAGCTGGCTGGGCGGGTCGTATGCCCGAACCTCCCTCATGGTGGACGGACTTCGCTGCTCACCTCGCAACGCAGCGCCACCCGTTGTACGCAGCCGACACCATCGCCGAGACCGCGCGCCTTCTCCTCAGCAACACCGCCACCAGCCCAGCCTCCCTGCTCGCGCACGCCCGCGAGGACAGACCTCAGGTTGTCGGAGCGCTCACCGACTTCTTCCGCACCCACGGTCATCTCACTCCGCCGCCTGGTCTCGCTGAGCAGAGAGCGGTAGCTCGCCGCAAGCACCGTATCGACGCCGTCCCCGCACCACTGCGCCCTGACGTCCGGGGCTTCGCCGACTTCTTACTGATCCAGCGTGAGCGGGCCCGACAGCTGGGTCTGCGGCCGAATCAGCTGAAGACCATCGAGATCCGCCTGGACACCGTACGTGACCTGGCGATCTCCCTCCATGCCCAAGGGCTCACGAGCTGGGCCAGCGTCAGCACAGCTCACCTGGAAGCCTTCCTGGCGAAAAACTCCGCACGCCGGGCGTCCTGGCTCGCGGGACTGCGCCAGTTCTTCTCCTACGCCCACCGCACCAAAGCGGTCTTTCACGATCCCACCGACTCCGTGACCGCCGCGCAGCACCGGGGATTTCGCGGCTCCACTCTGACATTGTCCGAGCAGCAGGCCCTATACCGACGGTGGAGCACCAACGTGGACACCCACCCGCATGAGGCGTTCGTGGGACTCGCCGCTCTGCTCCATGCGGCGACCACCACCGAACTACGGCTGCTCACCTGCAGCGATATCGACCCTGTCCCCGGCGCGGTCCAGTTCCCCGGCAGACTGGTAGCCATCCCGCTGGATCCCGCGACCTGGAATGCTCTGCAGCGCTGCCAAGAGCATCGTGGTCAGCTCCGCTCGGACAACCCTCATCTGCTCGTCACCCGGCTCACCCGCACCACCCGTGGCCCGGCCGGGGCTGCGCACATCCGCGACAGCCTGGCCCCCGTCGGCCTGCTGCCGCGCATCCTGCGCTCCACCCGCCTCCTCCGCCTCGCGGACGAGCTCGACATCAAGGTGCTCACTGCTTCTCTGGGAATGTCGTACGCAGGAGTCGCTCACTACTGCCCTGACACGGCCCCCACCAGCCGCACGTGATGGGAGCGGGAATCAAAAGCTCAACCGCCCAGAGGGGGGCGCCTGCTCCTTCCTTTTCCTTCCGCTGTGCCGCTATTGATGCTGTCAGCGGCTGCTCGCAGGGACAGGGTGGCGGTGTCGATGGCGGCGCGGACAGCTCCGCTGTTGGCGCCGGCGCGTTGGAGCCGGTCGGCGTCGATGAGTCCGGCGGCCGCCAGGGCGGCGTCGCTGGCGGCACACGACAACGGGCCGGGATCGTCGTCGAGCGTGGCTTCCACTGCGCTGCGGACCAGGCGGTGGCTCAGAAGCTGCAGGCGGGTCTCGTCGGCCGGTGAGGCGATCGTCGAGCGGTAGCCGGTGAGGAGTTCCGTCAGGCCGCGAGGTGGTTCGCGTCGGCACCCGCAGCTGAGGGGCCGGGGTGCATGACGCGCCAGCTGATGCGCGGCCGGACGACAACGTGGACCAGGACGACGACGGCTTGACGAACCGCGCCACCCCACGCGCCGGTGAACCGCAGCTGGTCCTCACCCAGTCGCCCAGCCGCAGCCATGGACGCACCCCACCAGCTGCCCACACGAGCGTCGCGACGGCCAAGAGGATCCGGTACCTCTCCGCGTGCCGCCACGTATCGGCTAACTGGCTGTCGTGCGCCTATGCCCAGCGCATGCCGATCGCGGACAGCTGCTCTTGTCCAGGAGCAGTTTTTGTGATCAGGGGCGGGTGCTCTGGCCTGGGTTGATCAGTTTGGTGTGTGGTTATGGTCAGGCGGTGCTGGGTGCTTCGGTAGCCGTGGCGAGCGTGGAAGCTGGTCCTGGGCTGTGGGTCTGACCTGCAGGTTTGTCAGATAGCGGGCCGTGGTGATCAGGTCGTGTCATCTCGACTGCGCTCGGTGCATTTCCGCCGATCGTTGGTATGTGGCGGTGCTTGGACGAGCGGCCCGCTTTTTGGGGCCGGGACATGGCCGGCGGGCTTGGGGTTGGGCATGTGACCTGGCAGGGCAGTGGTTCGTTATGTGGAGGCGACGCGGCGTGGGCCTGGTGCGCGTACGGCGGGCAGGTCGTCTCTGTCCTGGTCGCCGGTGAGTGCGTCGGCTGGCAGGCGACGGTAGTGGTGCAGCAGAGCGGCTACCTGCTCGGGCTCGACGTCTACGGCGGCGACGAGGGCGGCTAGGAGTTCTGCGCGGGAGGTGCGTTCGCCGGCTGCGGCAGCTGCGCGGACCAGGATGTTCAGCCTGCGGTCGACGTCCTCGGGCCAGAGCACCGAGGTCTGGCGTCGCCGCTGCTGGTGCAGCAACTCCATAGCGCTCCCTCGGTGACAGGCGACATATACCGAATATATATTGCGGCTCATGGTGACGCTGCTGCAAGACCGTCAGATTCCTCCGCGAGACGGCTCGGTGCCGGCAACGGTGCGGATAGGCGGGCGGGAACTTCAGCCGACACCGGTGTTCGACACCTACTGGCGTTTCGCCTCGGCCCGGCAGGCTGTGTATGAGGCTCGTCTGGCCGGGCGGACCCAGCCGTGGACTGATGATCCGATTCTGGCTGGGCACCGGTTCACGAACTGTTACCGCGCCGCCGACCGGGTGAGTCAGGCTGTGATCAGCGACGTGATCTACCAGGGTCCGCAGGAGTGGGAGGAGGTGTTCTTCCGCACCCTGCTGTTCAAGATCTTCAACAAGGAGTCCACCTGGGAGCTGCTGTCCCGCGAGGTGGGGGAGGTGCGCTGGGAGACGTACGACTACGGGGCCTACGACCGGGTGTTGTCAGCTGCGTTCGCCAGGGGGGAGCGCTTGTACTCGGCTGCCTACATCGTGCCCCCGCCGCAGCTGGGGGAGGAGCGCAAGCACCGCAACCACCTGCGGCTGCTGGAGATGATGATGACCTCCGGCGCGCCCGAGCGCGTCGTTGGGGCGGCCACGATGCGCGAGGCCTACGAGGTGCTCCTCGGCTACCCGGCGCTCGGCCCTTTCCTCGCCTACCAGTTCACCATCGACCTCAACTACGCGCCGCATCTTGCCTTTTCGGAGATGGACTTCGTTGTGCCAGGCCCTGGTGCGCGTGATGGCATCCGCAAGTGCTTCGGCCCTGCCGCCGACGGCATTGAGGCCGATGTCATCCGCTACATGGCCGACTCCCAGCAGGAGCATTTCACCCGCCTGCGGCTGCCCTTCGCCGGGTTGAAGGGACGACGGCCCCTGCAGCTGATCGACTGCCAGAACCTGTTCTGCGAGGTCGACAAGTATGCGCGGGTGGCCCACCCGGACGTCGCCGGTATCAGTGGTCGTAGCCGTATCAAGCAGGCCTACCGGCAGGACGGAACACCGCTGCGGGCCTGGTTCCCGCCCAAGTGGGGCCTGAATTAGGCGTCGGCTGCTCGTTGTGTTGGATCAGGCGCCAAGGCCGAACAGCGGTGTGGTGAGGGAGTGTTGGAGGGCGCCGAGTTCGGACTTGGTGCAGTCCAGGCGGGCGCATCCGGCCATGACGGTCAGTGTTCCCGGTGTGAGCTGGGCGTGGCGGGCGACCCAGGCGCACAGGTGGCCCAGGGCGAGGTAGTTGCCGTAGGCGCGGTCGAACATGTAGTGGCTGCGGTAGTAGGCGGCCAGGTGCACGGTGTCGGTGGCGCTGTCGAGCTGGAAGGAGCAGTGGCTCAGGCAGGGAAAGTCCAGCGTCTGGGTGTCCAGGGCCGCGGCCCTGATGACGGCCTCGGTCTCCGCCGTGGTCTGCGGCGGTTCTTCTTCCCATGCCTCGTCCTCGTCCGTGACATGGGCCGTGCCGGCCTCGTAGACGGCGCTCCACTTCGCCGAGGAGCGCAGCTTGTCCAGGCGCCGGATGACGCGGGCGAGCTGGTCGACCGGTTCCGGCTTCTCGGCGGTGCCCGGGTAGGCGATGAGCCGTCCGAAATAGGTGCCGTGGGCGTTGCGCCTGACCTCCCGCAGCCGCGGATAGAAGGCGCGGTAGCGGTCGGTGAGCTCATCGTGGGTGGTGCACGTGGCGGCGAGCTGGGCGGGGAAGAGCGTGTTGACGACCGTGTCGATGGGGTAGAGCGGCGGCTTGGTGCGGGCGGAACGCAGCCGGTCCAGTTCCGCGCGCAGATGCGGGTCTTCCTGCAGAGGGTTCGCAATGCGCACCACGGTGTGGAAGGCCCCTTTTGCCCGGTATCTCGGACAGGCGGGAGCAGGCCTCCAGCCATGCACGGGAGACGTCCGGGGCGTCGACGGTGAACGTGTGCAAAGGCTCGCTCCTTGATCGGCGGTGTGGGCGGGCGCCGTGCGGTGGTGCGGGCCGTCAGGCCCAGAAGTGGTCGGACCCTTCGCGGCCGGGCGTGCGCCGCAGGTCCACGCGGAACAGTTCTGTGCTGCCGGTGGTGGCGGCCACGGTGCTGTCCACCGCCAGCTCCTGCGTCACCCACGCCGCGCGGCCCTGTTCCGGTGCGGGTACCGAGTCCAGGAACGAGAGCTGGTCGGCCGTGTCCGGCGGGGTGCTGGTCAAGCCTGCGGGCAGATGGTCGTAGCGCGCCCCGGGGACGGTGAGCAGCAGGCAGTCGCCGGTGGTCAGGTGCAGGGTGGCGGCGTGCGCGGCGGGCGTGAGTACGTGGATGTGTGCCTGCGTTCCGAGCGGCAGGCCACCGGCGAGTTCCGTTTTGAGAACGCCGGGGGAGTGCTTCAGCCACACGGCCTCGGTGGGCCGGTCGATCATCTTCAGCCGCACCAGATGGCGCACGGTGGTGGCGTACGGGGTGCCCAGCCAGCGGGCCATCCGGTACACGTCCAGTGGGGACTCGGGGCGCGCGAGGCCGCAGCGGGCCAGGGCGGCGCGGGCGGCGGGGCGGGGCATCAGGAACCAGGAAGCGAAGGCCTCGGCCTCCCGCTCGTGCTGCGGCCACCCCTCGCCCCACCGGCCCGGTGACTGTTCCTGATGATCGATGCTGGTGCCGTGGCCCATGCGGTGGTGGCCCAGTTCGTGAGCGGCGGTGTGCCGCATGCTCACCTCCTCCAGACCGGTGTTGACCAGGCACCCCGGAACGCCCTGGCTGCCGTCGATGTACAGCCCCAGCAGGCCGCCCAGCTTCTGCCCCATGACCTCCACGCCTGCTCGGCGCAGCGCGCCGAACACGTCGATGTAGTCGTCGACGGCGACGGCGAGCGCCTCGTGGGCCTGCGCGGCCGCGATCATCGCGGCGCCGTGAGCACTGTTCCAGCTCACGCACCGCGCTCCGGCCCGTGAGGCAGGCGCAAACCGCCCGCCTCCTCTTCCTCTACCTGGCGGCGGGCCTGCAGGTACTGGATGAACTTCGCCACCTCGATGCGGTCTCCCTCGCTCAACGGCCGTGCGGTGCGCGGCAGTCCGGCGAGCGCGTGTTCCCCGGCGTCGGCTGCTTCCTCCTCGTCGAGGAAATAGGACGCCGGCAGCCGGTAGAGACGGGCGAGCTTCTGCAGCTCCATCACCTCCACCTTGCGTACGCCGCGCTCGATGTCGCTGACCGCTGAGCGGACGATGCCGGTTCGCTCGGCGACCTGCTGCTGGGACAGCCCCAGGTATTCGCGGGTGGCCTTCAGCCGCTGGCCCAGCCGGGTCCGCTGGTCGGTGTCGGTGTCGATGGGGGACGGCGCCTTGCCGTTCATTGCTTGTGCTCCTTCGCCTGCATGGTGTCGTACACGGTCTCGGCGAACGCCCAAACCGAACGCAGGGAGCGCCCGGCCTCGGCGTCGGCCGGGACGGAGACCCCGAAGTGCTGCTCGATGCGCGCCAGTACCTCCATGATCAGCACCGAGTCGACCGGCAAGTCCTGTCCCCCGGCGGCCAGTTCCTCGTACACGTCGTGGCTTGGCCTGTCCTGGTGCTCAGCCAGTAAATCGATCACGATGTCCACGATCTCCTGGACGCTGCGCGACGGCATGCTCCGCTTCTGGCCCTTTCGCTCAACTCCGGGACACAGCGCCCGGCCTGACCTACTGTAGAGCGATGTCGGGAAATCCGACAGGTCTGTTGGAAGATCCTTCATGGGAGTGTGC
The DNA here is from genome assembly GCF_040612515.1 of Streptomyces sp. NPDC006372. NCBI lineage: Bacteria > Bacillati > Actinomycetota > Actinomycetes > Kitasatosporales > Streptomycetaceae > Streptomyces > Streptomyces sp. NPDC006372. The sequence continues at coordinate 24,514 of NZ_JBEXQJ010000052.1, forward strand.
GTGCACCTGGCCCGTTATCAGCAAGCAGCCCTCAAGACCCTGCGGCCCGCCGCCGACGGGACCGACCCGGTCCTGATACCCCTGCTCGGACTCGTCGGGGAGACCGGATCGGTGGCCACCGCCTACAAAAAACGCCTGCGCGACGGCGCCGACGCCGGCCCGTCCAAACAGCAACTGCGCGAGGAGCTCGGCGACGTCCTGTGGTACACCGCCACCCTCGCCCACCTCCTCGGCCTCGACCTCGAAGACATCGCCGCCGCCACCCTGGAAAAGACCAAAGACCGCTGGCGCGCCACCCCCGACGACCAACGCCCCCGCTTCGACGCCGACTACCCTCCCCACGAACAACTGCCCCGACAGACCACCGTCACCTTCACCCCCACCCCAAGGGCCGACGGCCGCACCGTCATCGCCCTCACCCGTGAAGACGGCACTCCGGCCGGCGACCCCCTCACCAGCGCCAGCCACATCGAGGACGACTACCGCTTCCACGACGCCTTCCACCTCGCCCACGCCGCCGTCCTGGGCTGGTCACCCGTCAGCCGCTTCCTCCTCGGCTGCAAACGCCGCAGCCGCCCCGGCATCGACGAAGCCGAAGACGGCGGCCGCGCCATCGCCATCGAGGAAGGCATCAGTGCCCTGGTCTTCTCCTACGCCAGCCGCCACCACTACTTCGAAAACGTCCGCCACGTCGACCACGAACTGCTCATCACTATCGACCACATGACCGCCCACCTTGAAGTCAGCGTTCTGCGCGCCGCCGACTGGGAGAAAGCGATCATGACCGGCTATGCCGCCTGGCGGCAGCTACGCAAGCATGGCGGCGGCCGCCTCGAGTTGGATCTCGATGCTCAGACGCTGACCTTCACCGAGCCCTGAGCAGTAGACGTTCGGCAGATGGCCCGCCAGGCAAACCAGTGGAAGATTAAGAGCCGCTCGTTGTGTCAGGCGGCCATGAAGGCCAGGCCAGGCCGGGCGGACTGCCCCGATCCGAACTCCCACGTCACTACGCCTGGCAACGCGATCGGAAACGTAGTGTGCTGGGAGGCCCGTTCGGACCACAGTGTGCTGCGCTCTGGCGTTCTTCCTGTCCGGCTTTGCTGAGATGGAGCGTGCGGCGTCGGCATACAGGGGGCGTCGAACAGGGGGAATGCTGGCAGCGACCAGTCAGGCGGTCGCCTCGCAGCAAGCCTGTTGCTGTCCGGCGCCGTGCGATACGGACGCTGAGGCAAAAAGCAAAATCTCATGCTGCGCGACATCAGAGCCCTTCACTGGCTACGTTCACGTTGACGGAGAGACCGTCAGATACGCCTGAAGTGGAAGGGGTTGCGGCGTGCGGCACAAGAAGCTGCTGTTCGCGCTGATTGTCCTGGCTGCGGTGATTGTCGGTCTGTTGGCTGGGATCATCGAGTACGCCGACGAGGGGCAGCTGGTCGGGGCGGTCAAATACGGGGGATCGGCGTTCGGGGGCGCCATGGTGGTGGGCCTGATGACCGTCGCCTGGCTGAAGCCGTCATGACGATGCAGGATGAGGACCACGGCCTTCTTGCCTTCAGGCATGTGTGGCGTCGGCTTGACGCCCTCGCTGACCTCACTTCTCCGGCCATCGCCCACCAGTTTGCACTTCAGGTGGTCTACCTGCGGTGCCGGTCGGCGCCGCTCTGGATGGGCCTTGTAAGGCACTCCGGGCAGGCGGAACCGGCCCTGAGCAAGGCGTGGGCGGGCCTGGGTCTCGACCGCGCCTTCAACCTGGGGACTGGTAGCGCTACCAAGACCCGCCAACTGTTCGGGGAAGCTGATCAGGCACTCGCTGGTTTGATCGCGGAAGTGGACCGGCTGGAGAGCCCGAGCGGCCTGTTCGATGCGTGCCTCGACCGGTATTCGTCTCGATATGCCAAGGGGGGCGACTACTACACGCCGCAGAGCCTGGCTCGCCTGTTCGTCGGCCTGGCCGCGCCTCGAGCCGGGGAATGCGTCCTGGATCCGGTCTGCGGTTGTGGAAGGCTGCTGATTGCCGCCGCGCGGTGGGCGGGACAGGGAGACGGAGTTGGTGAGTTGCGGCTCCACGGCAGAGACATCCGGCCCGAGGCGCGCCGTGCAGCAGCAATGAACCTGACACTGAACGCGCTCCGTCCGGACCTCGGAGTCAGCGCAGTGGACAGTCTGCGTCTGGGGCCCACTGGCCTGTCGGCCGATGTCGTCTTGGCCAACGTGCCCTTGAACATGAAGGAATGGGGCCACCAGGAGTTGACGGAAGACCCCCGGTGGAGCTTCGGCCTTCCCCCCAGGGGAAACGCCAACTTCGCCTGGGTCCAGCACACCCTAAGTGAACTCTCACCGCAGGGCCGGGCAGTTGTCTTGTTGCCGGACAGTGCAGCGAGGAGCACGAACGTTGCCGAGACGCGCATCCGTCAGGCCCTGGTGGAGAACGACCTGGTTGCCGGGGTGGTGGCGCTGCCCACCCGGCTCTTTCCGCACACCCGAACAGGTACGACGCTGTGGTTGTTCAGTAAAGATAAGAAGCCACACGGCAGTTGGGGCCGGAGTTCCAGGGCCGGTGAGATCCTCTTTGTTGATGCGCGGAGGTTGGGCACCTCCACGGACCGATCGGGGCGTCATCTTAAGGATGAGCACATCGATCACATCTGCCGCATCTTTGCGGCCTGGCGCGGCATCGGTTCTGCGAAGGGCGAAGACGTACCCGAGGCGGTGAGCTGGTGCCGCACGGCGCGGCTCGACGACATCGTGCAGCGCGTATACGACCTGAGCCCGAGCAGCTATGTCAATGCGCCGTCTGAAACCACCAAGCCAGCGCTGGGCGAGCAAGACGAGCGCCGTCCGAGGGAAGTGCTCTACGAGCACTTCAGGCACGCTGCACGCATCAATCTCAAGCTACGGCGTGTGCTGGAAGTACAGCCGGCCGGGGCGGACCTGAAGAAGGCCCTGCCCGAGCGTGAAGCGGACAGTGCGCGACGGCGCCGCCAACCGCAGAGCGAACCGGGGACGCTGGGAGAGGAATGAACCGTACAGAACAGGAGCGTCGCAAGATCGGGGCCTCGATCTGGCGCACCTACGAGTTGGGCAACGTGCCGGGAGTCGAATTCGTGGCGTACGGGGTCGTGCGACCGCAGCACGACCCCGAGGGAGTACCCATGGTCCGGGCCCGTGACATCGTTGATGGGGCCGTGGACGAGAGCAACCTCGCGCGCATCTCTCTAGACGTGAACTGCAGGCACCCGCGCACCTCCCTTCAGCCCGGCGACCTCCTCGTTGTGCTGGTGGGTCGGGTCGGAGATACGGCAGTCGCCACTCGGCAACACCAGGGCTGGAACGTCGCCAGGTCGGTCGCCGTCATCCGGTTCAGCCCGGACGGACTGGCCAACGGCATCAGCACATGGATCCGTTGGTGGCTGAGAACGCCACAAGCCCACGGGTTTCTTCGCGCGTGCTCGGCGAACGCGGAGCACGCAACCCTCCCCCTGTCCGACCTCAAACAAGTCCCCGTGTCGCTGCCAGCGCCCCATCTGCGTGCGCGGCTCTTGCGCACTATGAGCCTCGTAGAGCGGCGCATGGAGCTGAACACGCAGATCGCGGCGCGCGCAACTGAACTTGCGGATGCGTATTTCGCCCGCTACGCACAGGAAAACCGGCATGCCTACCAGCCAGGACTCACGATCGCCGATGTGAGCCGAGTAGTCGGCGGATCTCCCATTGCCCGGTCAGCCGCTGGCATCGTCGACGGTGCGGTAGCGATCGCGTGGGTAGCGCCGAGAGAGGTCCTCAACAGCACGTCGGTACAGCTGGACCGGACAGCGGAGACCAGCTGGGCACCTCGCGGCGCGGCATGTAATCCCGGGACGCTGCTGGTCGCGCCGCGCCCCGGCGAGGTGAAGACGGTGATGTCCACAATCTCCGTAATCCCAGGCCGTGGAACGCTGGCGATCCAAGCCAACGGGGAGCCGGACCGGATGTGGCTGCTGCACGACCTGCGCTCCAGAAGCCAGGAGCTTGTCGCCACGGCGCAAGGCGAGCAAGCGCGTGCGATGAGCCGGAAGGCATTTTCCCGATTGAACGTGTCATGGCCGTCCGCGACGGTGCGGAAGCGGTTCGCCGAGATCGCGGCACCGCTCCATGACCGCGCCCACACCGCGCTGGCAGAGAATCGAGCACTCGAAGAGCTGGTCGCCTCTGAAATGGCCGGGCGGCTGGATGGCGAAAGGTAGGGCCGTGCCCCCTCGCAGAAGGAAGCCAACCGCAACGCTCGACCTGTTCTGGAAAGCCGCGGACAAACTACGTGGCGCCATGGATGCGTCGGAGTACAAGAGCACCATCCTTACGCTGCTCTACCTGCGCTTTTTGTCCATTGAGTTCGAGCAGGCGCGGCAACAGCTCGACGAACAGGGCGTGGGCGACCTGGATGACCCCGCTGTTTACGCCGCGGAAGGTCTGCGGTGGATTCCACCAGTCGCTCGGTGGGACACCCTCACTCAGCAGATCAAATACTCTGACATCGACGCCGTCACGGCTTTGAACGAGGCCATCGTGGCGTTGATGCGCAGCAATCGTGACCTCACCGATGTGTTTCCTTCCGCCTACGGCCTCATCGGCCGTCTGGACCGCCGGGGAGTCACAGAACTCTTCGCGCTCTTCGGAGACGACCTGGCCACCGCAGGCGGGCAGCGGCCTCTGCGAGGCGTCATGGGCGAGCTGTACGAGTACCTGAGTGCGATGTACTACGCGCTCCTCCCCGAGTTTGCCCGAGTGGAAGGGAAGAAGGGAGGAGGATTTTACACCCCGGCCAGCGTCGCCCGGCTACTCGTTGAGATGCTCCAGCCTCAGCAGGGACGCATATACGACCCATGCTGCGGCTCCGGCGGACTACTGGTGCAGGCCGCAAGGTTCGTACAAGTACGTGGGGGACGACCAACCAGCGATCTCGCCTACTACGGCCAGGAAGTGAACCAGCGCACCTGGCGGCTAGCACGGATGAACCTGGACATCCACGGAGTGGTCCCGGCGGGGCTCGGACGTGCCGACACCTTCAGCCACGACCTTCTGCCAACACTCACCGCCGACTTCGTCCTGGCCCATCCGCCCTTCAACATCTCCGACTGGGCACGCAACGAAGTCGACACCCGCTGGCAGTACGGAGTTCCGCCACGCCGTAACGCGAACTACGCCTGGCTCCAGCACATCGTTTACAAGCTCAGCGATCAGGGGAGCGCTGCGGTTGTACTGGCGAACGGGTCGATGTCATCGAAAATGATGGGCGAAGGCGAGATCCGCAAGGCCATGGTGGAAGACGACCTGGTCGCCTGCATCGTGGCGCTCCCCGCCCAGCTCTTTCGAACCACTCAGATTCCAGCATGCGCCTGGTTTCTAACCAAGGACAAGTCGCCCCAAGGCGCACGCAGGCTGGCGGACCGGCGGGGCGAGACACTATTCATCGATGCGCGCGCGATGGGCGTGATGGTCGATCGCGCGCACCGGGTGCTTACGGACGATGACCTGAACGTAATCGTGAGCACCTATCACGCCTGGCGCGGTCTTGACCCCAGCAGTGAGGATTACGGCGATGTGCCGGGATTCTGCCGCTCTGCAGCGCTCGAGGAGATCCGAGAGCAACAGCACAACCTCACACCCAGCCGCTACGTGGGCACGCGGGAACTAGCCCAGGACAGTAATAGCGGGCCGCTCCAGGACCGGGTCGACGTGCTGAGTCGAGAACTGCTCGGGCTCCTGTATCAGGCAGATCAAATAGAAGAGGAGATCCGCCAGCACCTTGATGTCTAGAGGTAACGGCCTTCAGCGGAGTCTCGGACGCTCGATCAGCGCGAGGACTCCGGTTCGGTCTGGGCTCGTACCCGGTCCAGCAGGCTGATCACATGCCGGGCGTACTGTCCGTGTCCGAGCAGGTCAGGCCCTTCCTCGTGGTCGAGGAAGGGCTCGTCGTTGAAGAAGCGCGCGTCGGCCATCTGCTCATTGTCGGGACAGGGCTCGGCCCGGTACGGGCGTTGGCGAATCAGGTCGGTGGGGCGATGTCGATGTGGGTGAGGAGGTGTCGCTGGTCGGGGTGGAGGAGTAGCCAGCCGCGTTGCTGGTTGTGGAGCCAGCGGCGGGCTGCTGGGTGGCGGGGGTGGGTGTGGGCGTGGTGGTAGGCGCGCTGCCACAGGATGGGCCAGGGTGGGTTCCACCAGGCGTCGATCGTGGCGAGCACCTGCTGGGTCGGAGAGGGGCTGGTCCGTTTCTTTGCGAGTTGGCGTTGGCTGTCGAGCCACTTGCCAAGGGGGAAGCCGTCGCGGACGGTCTTGATCGGAGGGCAGAGGTGGCCGTGGTCGGCTGCCCAGGTGCGGGCGTGTCGGAGGGCTTCGGCGTGGGGCCGGGGCCGGGGACTGGACTGCCAGTGGCCGGCTGTCTGGGCGGTGATGCCGATGGCGTTCAGCAGGTGCTGCTGGCCGGGGTGGAGTTGGTCGTACTGGAGGCATGCCCGGGTGATCCAGGTGCCCAGGACGGTGCTCGGGGCGGGGATGCGGGCTGCGGGGTCGAACGGGCGGCCCGCCTTGATGTGGTCGCGGGCGCGGTAGTAGTTGCGTTGCCAGTGCAGGTCCCACGGCGGGTTCCACCGGGGGTCGATCGCGGCGAGCTCGGTCAGGTGGGGTGAGGGCGGCAGAGCGCGGCGTGCCCGGTCCTTGGCGCGGTTGCGCTGGCTGAACAGCCACCACCCCAGCGGATACCCGTCGTGCAGGGTGTCACGGGGTGCTGCGAGGTGGCCGTGTTCGGCTGCGTAGGCGCGGGCGTGCGCGAGGGCTCTTTCGAATCCGGGTACCAGGTCGGGGCGGTGTCCGAGGCGGCTGCGGGGTGCGGCGGGTGGCTTGGGGGCTGCGGAGGGCTTGGGGGGAAGGCCGGGCTGCGGGCGCAGCGGCGGGGCTTGTCGGCGCCTTAGCTGCTGGCCGTGCCCGTTGTGTTCGCTGGGGTGTTGCTGATGGGGCACGGCGGGTTTTGCGGGCGGTGGGCTTGGGCTCGGGAGGCGTGATGGCTCTCTTGCGTGCCTTGGCTGCCGGCGCAGGGCTTTGGACTGTGCGGACCGCCTCGGCGGTGATGCCGATCTCGGTGAGGAGGCGTTGCTGGTCGGGGTGGAGCTGCTCGTAGGTGCGGCACTGGGTGCGTAGCCAGCGCGCGGTTGCGTCGTCGAGGCCGTTCTGCGGGTGCAGAGGCCGGCCAGCTGCTGTGTCGCGGACGCGGTAGTAGCGGCGCTGCCATGTCAGCTGCCAGGGCGGGCACCACCAGGGGTCGATGGCGTTGAGGGCCTGAGCGCGGCTGGCGGGTAGGGGCCGGTTGCCGGTGCGCTGGTAGTTGCGCTGGTTGGCGAGCCATTGTCCCAAGCGGAAGCCTTCGTGGACGGTGGTGGAGGTCACCGATGCCAGCCAGCCGTGTTCGGCGGCGTAGGAGCGGGCGTGGGCGAGGGCTTCCTCGGCACTGGCCTTGAGGTTGCGGCGCCGTGGCCGGGCGGCCGCCGCGGCGTGGGCGTCGATACCGATCTCGGTCAGGAGGCGTCGTTGTTCGGGGTGGAGGGTGGGGTAGCGGGTGCACTGCAGGTACAGCCACTCACCGAGGTTGTAGCTGGTGGTGGGGAAGCCGCGGGTCGGCTGGAGCGGGCCGTGGACCTGGTGGTGAGTGCGGGCCTGGTGCCAGATGCGCTGCCACAGCGTGCTCCAGGGCGCGTTCCACCACGGATACAGCGCCGTGAGAGCGGTGGCTTGGTGGGCGGGCATGCGGGTGTGGCGTGCGCGTGTGTTGGCGAGCCATTGGCCCAGCGGATAGCCGGCGGGGGTGTCTTCCTTGGGCACGGCGAGGTGTCCGTGTTCCTGGTGGTAGGCGAGGGCGTGGGCGAGTCCTTGGGCGAAGGCGCGTTCGGCTTGGAGGCTGTGGCCGCGTAGCCGTTTGGCGGGTCCCGGTACCGGCGGGGTGCTGTCGGCGGCTGGTGGGTGGGGGAGGAGGTCGCTGAGGGGGCGAGGCCGGTGTGCCGAGTGCACCGCCCACAATGCCTTCCGGGCAGTAGGGGTGGAGGCGGTCTGGGCGCGTACGCAGGAGTGGGCCCAGGTGAACAGTGGCCCGTGGGTGATGGTGGCGAGGTGGTGGGCGAGCCACGGCCGCCCGAGCTGGTCGGCGAGTTCGGCCAGCAGTTGAGGCAACTCGCCAAGCCGGTAGGGAAGATGGCCGCACGCTTGGGCGATGGTCTGCTGCTGCCAGTAGGGGCTGGCCACTACCCGCGCCACGGCGACGGTTTCCGGATATGTGATCAGGTCGCGGGCGGCCACCTTCCACCAGCCAGGATCGGCGCCGGCGGGCCGGGTGGCATCGAGGCGGGCCGGCCACAGATGCTCCTCGTTCGGCCAGGGCCGGTCCCACCAGGATCCGGTGACAGCACGGGCGACTTCGAAGGCCTGCGCGCCGGCGGGGCAGTGGCGTAGCAGTCGGACATGCCGTCGCTGGGCGTCGACCACCTCCGGGCACCGGCCAAGAGGCACGGGCAGGCCGCTGGTTCCGGGCAGGAACAGCAGCCAGTACCGGTGGCGTGCGCAGACCCGCTCTCCAGGTGTCAAGTACCGGCGGGCGGGCACACGGCGGCCGGTGCGGGCGGCACAGCACGCGGGACAGGCGGGCCCCCACGGGGCGACGGCTTCCTCACCGCGGGTCAGGCGACCGGCCGGGCCGCCTGGGTAGTGCGCGTGTGGTTCTGCCCGCGCCCACGCCGGCAGAGCTCGTTCCAGCACCGCCGCTGGAACGCGGCTGAGAACGCACACCCGCTCGCGTGCCTGGGCGTCGAGGTGGATCTCGCTGTCCGGGTACAGCATCCCGGCGACGTTTTGCTGGCCATCGGTCTCGGTGATAGCGGCGAGCAGGTCGCGCAGGCCGAGGTGGTAGCGGGCGGCGAGCCGGTTCAGGAACGACAGCGTCAGCTCCCCGCACAGCGGTGCCACGCGTCCGGCCGCACCGCCGGCCAGTGCCGTGACGAAGACGCCGGACGCTGCCATCCGTTCCCTGCCGCTGGCCGTGCTGCGGACCCCCGCACGAGACGGATGCTGGTGTGCCATCTGCGCGCACTATGCCCGGCGAGGGCGGCGGGGCCGGGCCTGGGCTTCGGCTGCCGCGTCGAGCTCGACCTCGCTCAGCAGCTGCTTGGTGATCCGCTCGGTTCCTTCGGTGAGGGCGATCAGGGCGGCTTCGCGGATGAGGTGGGAGAGGCTGCCGATCCGCCCTCCGGTGCGGGCATGGAGGTAGGCGGCATGCTTGACCAGGATTCCGGGCCGGTGCGCGCGCAGCCTCAGCAGATTCTCCATGGCCCGCACGAGGTCGTCCCATACCGCCCTGTCCTGCTCGGTCGCATACGCCAGCGGACGGTGGCGGAAGATCTTGAAGCGGCCGGCGATCTGCGCCCCGCGCACCCCGCTGAGCAGTGAGGAAGTCTCGATGTCGATCGCGGAGTACACGAAGGTGGCCGGGATGCGTTCGCCGAGGTACTTCAGCTGGTCGGAGGTCTCAGCTCCGGCGCGCCGCTGGGTGTCCAGGAGGTGGACGTCGTCGATGAGGACCAGCTGGGTGCCCAGCTCACACAACAGGTCGCATACGGCGCCGGTGATCTGGGTCTGGTTGAGGCGGTCGGTGATGGGCATGCCGAGGAACCGGGCGAACTCGCTGACGAGCATCTTCGGGGTGGCGGCCGGCGGCACGCTGATGAACAGCACAGGCCTGCGCTCTGCCTGTCCTGGGTGCTGGCGGGCGTCAGCCAGATGGAAGGAACGCCCCAGTGCCATCATCGTCGTGGTCTTACCCGTCGTGGCCGGACCAGAGATGATCAAACCGCGGCGGGCGCCGGCCTGCTGGCGGCGGTTGACCAGCAGCAGCCGGCGCACCGCGGTGAACACGCTGTCCATGGCGGGGGTGCGCATGACGGCGAGTTCGGAGTGGTAGTCCTCGCGCTCGGCCTGGGACCAGGCTGGATCGGCGGCGTCGCGCACGGGTGCCGGGGCACGGCGGACGAAGGCGTCCCATCCCTGCCATACGGTCGGAGGGGCCAGCGGTGCGAACCCCGCGGCGTCGTTCGAGACGAGCGGACTCACCATCGCAGGGATTCCTCAAAGGGGTCGTAGACCGTGACCTTGGCGCGGCGCGCAGCAGGTACGCCAGCTCCCTGCACTGGAGCAGCCGAGGAGTTGCTCGGCTGTGCACCTTCAGCCGGCCAGGCGTCCACGGCGCCGTCGTCGGTCAGGGGCTCCTCGTCGTCCTCACTGTCGTCAAAGACGTCCTCGTCGGCGGGCTCAAGCACCTCGGCCTCCGGCTGCTGGCCGTACAAGATCCCCCACACCGCACCGTCCGTTGCGGCGGTGCGGGTGCGGGCGGCGACGACCTTCTCCCGGCGGGTGCCATGTCCGGCGGCGGCGCGTTCCAGCAGCTCGCGCAGGGCAAGCGCCAAGTCGTGTTCGTGCTGGGCGCGGTGGGTGCGGCGGGCGACGGTGCGCTTGATGTACTGCCAGGTGAAGTCGGTGAACGGTGCGCTGACCAGGGTGTGGTGGATCCACGGCACGGCCTCCCACTCATATCCGCGCGGCTGGTCAGGCTTCGGCAGGCGCACCCAGACCTGGCCGGGCGCGTGCGGGTTGTAGTGGATCTCCCACAGGCCGTCCGCCGCCGGGGAGCGCTCGCCGCGGTAGGGGTTGAGGACCTTGTGGTCGTAGGTGCGGTAGTCGATGCGGACGCCGTAGTCGTTGATCTTCTGCCGCCTCACAGGCATCAGCTCGATGTAGTCCTCACGGCCCAGCGGCACCGGGACGTACCCGCATACGGCGACCAGTGCCGCCCACATCTCGTTCGGCGACAGCGCACAGCGGGGCATCATCGGATGCCGTAGCCCGTCGTGCTCGCGTTCCTGCCACCCGCAGATGATCCACTCCTGCAGCAGGTCGTTCAGCTGGGCCAGCGTCCACACCGCCTCGCCTTCGGCGTCCTGGCCGCGCTCGCCAGTGTGCGAGCCTGTGTAGGCGGCCACGTGCTGCACGAACAGCGTGTTGATCGAGGAGAAGGCGCGCTCCACGTGCCCCTTGGCGGGCCCGTTGCCCGGCGGCGTGGGCTGCACGGAAATGCCCAGCGACTCACAGGCGGCGATGAACGAGGACGAGACGAACACCTTGCCCTGGTCGACCACGATGGTCTGCGGGGTGATCACCGGCCGCGCCGCGGCACCTTCCAGCCGGGCATCCACGCTCAGCAGCCGCTCGTAGGGCACTACCGAGTGTTCCATCGCCAGCGCCTCGGCCCAGCTGGGCCGCATCGGCGCCGGGACCATCATCTGCGCCAGCAGTTGCGCCGCGTCCACGCTGCGGGTCCCTTTCGCACGCAGCACGGCCGCGCAGATGGTGCGGGTGGCCACATCCAGCGCGATGGTCAGTTCCGGACGCTCCACCACCCCGTCGTCGAGCACCACGAAGGCGTCCAGCACCGTGCTGTCCATCATCACCAGCTCACCCGGCGCCATCACCGTCGTCGGGACGAACGGGGGAGCCGGCCGGGCTGAGCGCCAGCGGCGTTGCCGCGCACTGCCCAGCAGCCCGCGTCCGTCGGCGAGGGTGTGCACGAGCCGATTGAACGTCGCACTCGAGGGCAGGGGTACCACCCCCTCTCCGTACTGCTCGGCCAGCAGCCGCTCGGTGTATACCCGCAGCCGTCCCCGCGCCCCGCTGGAGCGCTCCCGCACGGCCTCCAGCACCTCCCGCAGGGCGGCTACCACCCGCTCGTCCGCCCGCCCCAGGAAGGACCGTGGCCGGGTGGCACGGTGGTCCACCAGCCCCCACACCCCCTCACGGCGGTAGCGGGCCCGCATCCGCCGCACCGTCACCACACTGGTGGGCATGCCGGCCGCCGACAGTTCCGCCGCCTTCGCTTCCTCCCGCTGCGCCAGCGTCCGCGCCTGCGGGGCGTACTCCGCCCGCGGCGGACCTGCCGCACCCGGCCCACCCGGCTGCCCCGTCTCTACCTCCCGCACATGCCGCTCCCACGCCAGGGCTCGTTCCCGTACCGCCTCGGGCAACGACTCCAGCAAGCCCAGCGGCGGCACACTGGGCCCTCCCGGCGCATCCAGAACTTCGAACCCCGCATCGGCGAACAGCAGCGACAGCAAAACCGCTGCTACCGCACCGTCCTCGGCGACCAGCCGCACCTGACCGTGAGCAAGGGCCGCCACCGTCCAGGTACGCCCCCCGAACCGCACCTGGCACCCCAGCTCCACCACCGGCCTGCCCGGTACTTTGCTGCCCGCCCTCACCCAGCCGCCTGCGCCCACACCGGCATCCGCTCATGCATCGGCGCCCCCAGCTCCGCCGCCAGCCGTCCCGCCCACAGAGCATGAAAGAGCGCAGGAAGCACTACCAGCGGATCCCCGATCCTGCGTACGCCCTCCCATAGCGGCGCGGGCTCGGCGAACGCCTCCTGCAGCGCGGCAGCCAGCAACCGACCACCGTGGTGCCGCGGGTGCCGGTATCCGGCCAGCCAGGTCACATTGCGCCGGTAGATCGCGTCAACAGGCCCGAGCACCCAGTACTGCCAGCCCGCCGCCGTACAGATCTCTCCCACCATCGCAGCAAGAGACCGCTGACGCCGAGACAGCTCCCCTCTCCCTGTACAGTCGACGAGCACCCCTTGGCCACCTGCCAGCCGGAGCATCAGCTGAGGAGCATGCGCCCGCACCCCGCTCGGCTCGCGCCACCGCAGTTCAAGCGGCCGGGCGGCCAAGCCGCTGACGCGCGGGTCGCGATCGAGGAGCATCACGTGCAGTCGCATCGCCGCAGATCCGTAGTACACCAGCCGCCCAGTGGTTGACGACCACCACCATCCCGGCGCCATCCGCTTGCCCTTGCGAGCTGGGAACGGTTGCAGCGGTGGGCACCGCTCAAAAGCCACCTCGGGAGCAGCAGTTGGCCATCTCAAACACTTTGTCGTTCTGTCGGCGGCCAGGAAAAGCACGTCCACGGACTCACCACCGGTCCGCCCGGCCTTCTCCATGTCCCGCCCCGCACTGTGCACACCAAGCTCAACGGCTCGTCGGCTCATCGGGTAATGGGCACAGCCCTTGTGGTGCGAGGAGGTGCTTTCATGCCCGACCTGCCGCAGCGCCACCGGCGGTCTCCCTGCCAACGGATCGACTCGAGGGCGCTCCAGGGCAAAACCCGTCGGGATCTACGTCCAGCGCATGCCGATGGCGGAGAGCTGTTCGATCCGTTCCGGCGACAGCGTCGCGGCTCTGGATCTCTGATTCCCGATCCATGCCCCGAGCTTGATCTCTCGTTCCTCCTGGTCCCCGCTGCTCGCCCCGTCGCGAGCGTCGTCCCCGCTGGCGACGGCGATCCGTTCGACGTGCTGCCTCGGTACTTGAAGGTGTCCCTCGCGCTCGTAGAACTGTCTGGCGGCAGCGTAGTTGAGCGCCCACTTGTCGGCCTGTGTGCGGCGCGGACGCGGCTTCTCGTCCTCGGTCGCGGGCTGGATGCCGAAGGTGTTCTCGCACATCCACTGCTGGACATTGGTGAGTTTGTCCCAGCCGAAGCGCACTGTCTTGACCCATCGTCCGAGGTCCTCGCCCTGGCGTACGACGATGCCCGGCTCGGTCGGTAGCGCGCTGCCGGCTTCCAGGTGCTGCCGGGTGAGGTGGAAGGCGCGTTGCCATTCCACCGGCCAGGTGGGGCACCACGATGGGTCGATGTCCTCGAGCTGTTCGCGCCGCTCGGCCGACAGCACCCAGGCCGAGGTGGTCTTCACTGGAAGGCCCTGCACCTGCCGTTGCTCGGCCTGCAGGCCCCGGCGGGCGGCGGCCCGCGCGTTCTTCAGAAAGATGCCGATCTTGAAACCCTGGTGCGTGGCGTCCGTGGGGGCCAGAAGGTGGCCGTGTTCGGCCGCCCACCCACGGGCCGCAGTGAGCGCTTCCTCCCAGGCGACGTCGTAGTGCGACCACACCATGCCGAGCCGCTCCAGCTGCGCGATGCGGTCGTCGTCCATGTCCCCGCGGTCGTAGAACCTGCGAGCGTCGGCGATCCATTGCCCCAGTGGGAACCCCGCCAGGGAGGTGGGCCACTGTTCGGCTTCCGCCTCCTGGTCGTTCTTGGCGGGCACGCGGTACGTGAACGGCACGCGTAGGTCGCCGTGGAGTCGGTAGTAGATGGCGGCGGCTTCGATGCCGCGCCGCCAGTGGGCGTGTTCGGGGTTGAGGACGCGCAGGTTGATGAACGCGGCCAGCTGCGCGGGGTCACGCGGCGTGGAGAACTTCAGCAGTGCTCGCGCCGGCGGTGACAGTTCTCGGTCGCTTCGGTCGCTGCCGGCTGCTTCGTCTTCCTGGCCCCCGCTGCGGGTATGCACGCCCCTGGTACGGCTTCGCGCCTGGGGCTCGGCGAGCTGCTCCACGATGCGGGCGTCATGCGCCCTGAGCGCTTCCAGGAGCTTGGCCAGGCCGCCGTACGCCCGGCTGGTGAGCATGTTGTCGGGTGTCTCCCCGGGCCCCAGCAGTACTGGCACCACGAGGGACGCCATTTTGCCTTCACCCGGCTGGATGCGCAGCGCCCGGCCGACGGCCTGGACGAGGTCGGGCATGGAGCCGCGCACGTCGGCGAAGTACACGGAGTCGCAGTTGCGGGTGTCCACGCCTTCGCCCAGGACCTTCACGGAACTCAGAAAGCCCTTCTCCACCACGGTGCCGTCCGTGGCGATGCCGTCGGCGAACTCCCCGAGAACCCGCCGCCGGTTGCTGGGCTTGTGGTCACCGCACAGCCAGTCCGCCCAGATCGTCTTGGGGTACAGCTCCGGATCGCTGTCGTGTAGCTGTGCGGCGATGTCGGGAAGGCCGGCCGCGAATGCCTCGGCTTCCTTGACCACGTGGTGGAAGGTGAGGGTTCGGCGGAAGCCCTCCTCCGCGGCCGCCTTCACCAGGGCCGTCTGCAGCGCGGCGAGCCGGGCCCCGCGCACCTGGTCCGACCTGCCGTCCGCACCGAGCAGCACGGCGGCCTGGAGCTGGATGTCGGTGACGTCCACGCACACCACCTGGTACGGCGCACAGATTCCCCTGTCGATAGCCTCCGACAACGTCAGGGTGAAACACCGGCTGCCGAACGGCCCGTTGGGGTCGTCTTCCATCGAGGCCACCAGCTCGCCCGGCGCGCCCTGCTCGGAGTCTTCGTCCAGCTGCCACAGCCGGGGCGTGGCCGTCATGTACAAGCGGCGCAGGGACGGAATCTTCTGATTGTTGTGCACGACTGCCCACGGCTTCCCGATCCGGCCGGAACAGCGGTGGGCTTCGTCCACGACGATCAGGTCCCAGCCCGGAAGGCCGGCCTCATGAGCGCGCTCCAGTGTGCCCAGCCCCAACGAGGCGTACGTGGCGAACACGGTCACCTTGTCGAACGGCTTCACCCAGGAGACCAGCTCGTCCACGTCCGTGGTGTTGGGGAAGGACACCTGATCCCCGCGCAGGGACGAGACCCCGATGATCGGGCCCGTGCGGCCGCCGGCGCGCCAGGAGGCCTCGGTCTGGGCGAGCAGGTCCAACGAGGGCACGAGCACTAGGACCCGGCCAGCGCGGAGCTCCTCAGCGCTCCGGGTAGCCACGAGGCTCTTGCCGGATCCGGTCGCCATGATCACCTGAGTCCGCAGGCCGCCCTCTGGTACAAGAGATCTTGCAGGCAATTCGAGGGCGCGAAGTACCGCGTCCACGGCTTCTCGCTGATGGGGACGGAGTTGCATCCCTGCCATTCCGATCTGTTTTCTCCTGTAGGCCGGTGGGTGCTCTGACGTGACAGCAAGAGGAACCCTGCACGTAGACGGCGTGTGATCGGCTACGGTGAGAGCACCGAGACTTGATCCCAGCAGCCGATCATGCGGGGGAGAAGCGAGATCCCAAAGACTTCACACCCTCTCAGACGTGCCACTACTTGAGTCCAGAGTCTATCTGGCATCCCAAAGTGAAGCACTAAAATCGCTGGAAGCTCTTCAACAAGCCCTTTAAGACCCAGCCACTCCATTCGCCCCCAGTCGTCTTCCGGCCTGGTGGTCACGGCGTATCGGGGGTACACGGCTCCGCATGTCACCGAAGACCGAACGCATCATGCCCCTGCGCACCGTGCAACAGCTGCGCCGCATCCACTTCTTCTACGCTTTGGGTGCCCTTCTGTGGGCGGCGTCCGCCCTGTGGAGCGGCAGGCAGGCACCGGGAAGCCCGCAGATGTGGGCATGCGTCCTCCTTTTGGCCGCCTTCAGTGGCCTCCTCGCCACCGCCAGCCTTTTCCTGCGGCGTCTACAGGGCCCTGAGGCGGGCCGGCTCGCGAATCACACAGCAGCAGAGAAGATGGCAAGCCCCCAGCACGCTCACGCCTGAGCACCCGCCCACAAGGCTCAGTTACGGCCCCAAGAGCACGGGCTTATGTCTGGTGGGGCGTTGGCCGGGCATACGGGTTTCACCCCTTTGAGGGGAGCTCGTTTCATGCTTGGCATAGTCGCGGCGGTGTTGTTCTTCGTGGCGTTTTTGATCAACGCGGCGGATCTCAGCACCAACGATGCGTTCTCTTCGACGAATGTGATGCTTCTGGGGCTGACTGCCCTTGCTCTGCATGTGGCCGGGCTCGGGAGCGGCTGGGCCCGCAGACTCTGACACAGGTGTACTCGGTGACTAGCCGTCACCGCCGCGGCAAACGCAACCTCGAAGCGGTCTGCGCCGAGTACGGCGTGGTCCTCGACTCCGCCCACGACGCCCTGGCCGACGCCCTCGCGGCG
>NZ_JBEXQJ010000053.1:0-40617 GCF_040612515.1 Streptomyces sp. NPDC006372
TCCGTCCTCGGAACGGCGCGATGGGGTCACCTACCGACTGACTGGCGTTGACGCGCCAACCGCTGCGGGCGGACACCCCCCGACACGTCCCCTTCTCGCCATTGGCGGCTGCGGGCGCGTCGTGGCCGCCCCAGCTGCGGGCAGTCGTGCCGCTGGGGCGGCACGGGTGGGCGCAGCGGCACCTCGCCGCGCCGAGTTGCGCAACGCCCCGGCGTCAGCAGCGGCGCCGGGGCGGTTGAAAGTGACAGTTGTTGATCAGTCCTGGTCGTCGTCTTGATCGGCCGTGACCTTGCCGGTGTTCAGGTCGACCTTCCAGTCCTGCTCGACCCCACCGGACTTGCGGGTCTCGGCCTCCCAGGACTTGTCCTTGCCGTCCTCGTCGAGGCCGACGGACGTCACGACCCCCTTGCCGGCAGCAGCCTTCGCGGCCTGCTCGGCCGTCACGGAAGCCCCCTTCAGCGCCGCCCGCACCTGCGCCGTGTCGTCCTCGTCGTCGGTGTGCGAACCGAGGACCTTGCCGCTGGACGGGTCGATGCTCACGCTGTGCCAGGTGCTGTCGCCGGCCAGGACGTCGACCTTCCAGATCACCTTGTCGCTGTCGTCCTCGTCGTCCAGCTCCGCGGAGACCACCGTGCCCGGGGTGTGCTTCAGCGCGGAGGCGATGGCCTCGGGCGCCGTGACGTCCGCGGAAGACGCCTTCGCGGTGTCGTCGTCCCGGTCGTCCGCGCCGTCCTGGTCGTCCCGGCCGTCGTCGTCCGACAGCCGTGTGTTCGCCGCCTGCCGCGCCGACCCCTCGTCGTCTCCCGTGGTCGCGATAGCCGTGGCCGTACCGCCTCCGATCAGGGCGGCAGCGGTCACAGCGGCGATCACGATGTTGCGCTTCATGCGGATTCCTCCCGAGTCGTTTCGTTTTCGACGTCTTCGACTCTGGCTGACGGAGGCTGAGAGGAAGCTGAAGGCCCCTGAAGGGATCTTCAGGTTGGCTTTGCCACTCTTTACGCATGCGCCTGTTGATCGTGGAGGACGAGAAGCGGCTGGCCCTGTCGCTCGCCAGGGGCCTGACGGCCGAGGGGTACGCCGTGGACGTCGTCCACGACGGCAGGGAGGGGCTGCACCAGGCCTCTGAGGGCACATACGACCTGGTGATCCTCGACATCATGCTGCCGGGCCTCAACGGCTACCGGGTCTGCGCCGCCCTGCGCGCCGCCGGGCACGAGGTGCCGATCCTGATGCTGACCGCCAAGGACGGCGAGTACGACGAGGCCGAGGGGCTGGACACCGGTGCGGACGACTATCTGACCAAGCCGTTCTCGTACGTCGTGCTCGTGGCCCGGGTCAAGGCCCTGCTCCGGCGGCGCGGGGTGGGAGCCGGGGCCTCGCCGGTGCATGTGCACGGGGACCTGAAAGTGGACACGGCGGCTCGGCGGGTGTTCCTGGGGGACGACGAGATCGCCCTCACCGCGAAGGAGTTCTCGGTGCTGGAGCAGCTCGTGCTGCGGGCCGGGGAGGTGGTGTCCAAGCCGGAGATCCTCGAGCACGTGTGGGACTTCGCGTACGAGGGTGATCCGAACATCGTCGAGGTGTACGTCAGCACCCTGCGGCGCAAGCTGCGGGCCGGGCTGATCCGGACCGTGCGAGGGGCCGGGTACCGGTTGGAGACGTCGCCGTGAGGCGGCTGTTCGGATCCGTCCGGGCGCGGGCCACGCTCGGTGCCACGCTCGTGGTCGCGGTGGCGCTCGTCGCGGCCGGCGCCGCCGTCCTGCTGTCCCTGCGGTCCAATCTGATCGGCGAGGCCGGTACGCAGGCGGAGCGGTCCGCCCGGGCGGTCGCCTCCGAACTCGCCGCCGGGACGCCGTACGACAAGCTGTCGGGCCTGGACGGCGACGACGGGCCGGTGCAGGTCCTCGATGAGAACAAGCGGCTGGTCGCGGCCAGCGAGGACCTGGAGAAAATCAGCGGCACCGACTCCGATCGGGTGAAGCCGCAGCCGCCGGTCGCGCCCCGCGAGGACGATGACGACGAGGCCGACGACCACGAAGAGGCCCTCGAACCCGGGGAGATCGCCGGGAAGAGCGTCTTCAGCAACGGGTCGGTGACGATCGACGGGGACACGGAGGACTACCGGTTCGCCGCCGTGGAGGTGGAGACCCAGGACCGGGGGCGCCTCAAGGTCTACGCCGGTTCTCCGCTGGCCGCCGAGCACGGGGCCGTGCGCACCGCGCTCACGGTGATGCTGATCGGGTTCCCGCTGCTGCTCGGCGTCGTTGCCGGAGTGACCTGGCTGGTCACCCGCCGGGCGCTCAGGCCGGTGGAGGACATCCGGTGCGAGATGGCGGCGATCACCCACTCCGAGGACCTCTCCCGGCGCGTCCCGGAGCCGGACACGCACGACGAGGTCGCCCGGCTCGCCAGCACCACCAACGAGACGCTCGCGGCCCTGGAGACCTCAGTGGAGCGGCAGCGGCGGTTCGTCGCCGACGCCTCCCATGAGCTGCGGAGCCCGATCGCCTCGCTGCGGACGCAGTTGGAGGTGGCTGCCGCGCATCCCGAGCTGCTGGACCTCGACGGGGCCGTGGAGGACACCGTGCGGCTCCAGCGGCTCGCCGCCGACCTGTTGCTGCTCGCCCGGCTGGACGCGGGGGAGCGGCCCGGCGAGGCACGGGTCGACCTGGCCGGGCTGGCCCGGGAGGAGGCCGAGGGAAGGACGGGCGTGACGGTGGACGCGGAGCCGGTGGAGGTGGCCGGATCGCGGGGGCAGTTGGGTCGGGTGCTCGCCAATCTGCTCGACAACGCCCAGCGGCATGCCCGGTCGGCCGTCACCGTGTGTGTGCGGCCGGAGGGTGGTACGGCCGTGATCGGGGTGGCGGACGACGGGGAGGGTGTGCCCGAGGCCGACCGGGAGCGGATCTTCGAACGGTTCGTCCGCCTGGACGCCGCCCGCAGCCGCGACGACGGCGGGGCCGGGTTGGGGCTCGCCATCGCCCGGGACGTCGCCGTACGGCATGGCGGCACCCTCACGGCCGGACAGGGGCCCGCAGGCGGAGCCCTGTTCGAGCTCCGCCTGCCTCTCGCCTGACCGTGGCGGCGGGTGACTACGGGCGTCCGCGCTGGTCGCGCAGGTGCTCCGCGATGGGCTTGAGGGCCTTGTCGAGTTCCGTCAGGGCCTCGGGGGACAGCAGGTCGATGAAGTGCCTCCGCACGGACGCCACATGGTGGGGCGCGACCTGCTGCATCGTCGCCATGCCGTGGTCGGTGAGGACCGCGTAGAGCCCCCGGCGGTCGGACTCGCAGTTCTCCCGCCGGACCAGGTTCGCGTTCTCCATGCGCGTGATCTGGTGCGAGAGGCGGCTCTTGGACTGGAGGGTGGCGGAGGCGAGGTCGCTCATCCGCATCCGCTGGTCCTCCGACTCGGAGAGGTTCACCAGGATCTCGTAGTCGTTCATTGTCAGGCCGAACGGCTGCAGGTCCTTTTCGAGCTGGTACGTCAACAGCCTGTTGACCTCCAGGTGGGTGCGCCAGGCGCACTGCTCCGCATCGGTCAGCCAGCGCGTGGCCGTCTCGGTCTCCATGAATGAAGTCTACCTAAAAGGTTGAAAGGCGAACTAGTGAGGGTTTTCGTGTGACGGCGTGCGCCTGCCGAACATCGGTGCGAAGGCGTTCGATGTCACACTCCGCAGACTACCGCTCACAGCCCGAAGCGACGCTGGAGGTCCCCCAGCTGTCCGGGAAGACGCGGTACGCCGGACTGCCCTGGCTGGGGCCCCGACGGCCCGCCGCCGGGCACGCCGGCGTGGGGCGGAACGGCCCCCGTGGCCTGCTCGGCCATCAGGGTCTCGGACGACTGGAGCAGCACGGTGCCGGCGCCGACGAACTCGAACTGGTGCTCCTCGCCGGAGGCGCCTCCCAGGCCCGTCAGTGCACGTAGACCGCCCATTACGCCGGTCATGTACCCGTGGTCGTAGTGGTGGCAGGGGGAGGGGCAGTCGGCCCACCCGACCAGGGCCTGGGGGTCCACCCGGATGGGGGGTTCCATGAACACCACCGGGCCGTTCGACGCGGCCACGAACTTTCCGGTTCCGATGAGGGTCAGAAAACCCGGCACGATTGACTGCTTCAGCGACAGACTTGGCTGAAAAGCGAGCAGGTTGCCGGAGCGAATGGTCAGATTGCCGTCCTCGAGGTCGTACGAATTGACGTCGAAAGCCCGGTCGGCGAGGAGCATCTTGCCCGAGCCCTCCGCCACGACCCAGTCGCTCGCGTGCAGAGGCGAATGAAAGGACGTACGGACAAGACGGTCGAGCCGGCCGTGTCCGACGCCGTTGAAGTCGATCGAGCCGTAGTAGGCGATCATCTTCCCCTTCTGGAGGAACCACTGGCTCCCCTTCAGCTCCACACAGAAGGTGTACGCGTTGACGTTGTCGTCGGGCGGCAGCGTCGCGGGGTCGAAGACCGCGGGGCCGGCGCCCGGCGTTCCGTACGTGCTCACAGCTTCTCCTCCGACGCCTGGACGTACACCGCACCGCTGCCGCTGAGCTCCAGCTGGAACGCCTCGCCCGACCCGCGGCCCACCATGTCCCGCCAGCCCAGGGCCGTGGACAGCTTGTTGCGGACGTCGCCGTGGTGGGCGACGTAGGCCTGGGGGTCCACGTGCACCGGCCGCTGCGGAGTGATCGGGATCTCTATGACGCCGCCGTGGGCCATGACCGCCACGGCCCCGTGGCCCTTCAGCGTCGTCGTGAACAGTCCCTGGCCGCTGACCTGGCCGCGGACCATGCCCATGACGCCGCCCTGCGAGCCCAGGAACATCGTGCCCTGCTGGAGGGTGCCCTCGAAGGCCAGGAGGCGGTCCGCCTCGACGTACAGCGTGTCGCCGGCGAGGTGGATCACCTGGACGTGGTGCCCGCCGTGTCCGAACAGGACGGTGCCGCTGCCCTCGACGGACATCAGGGGGGTGTCCTCGTTCGCCACCCGGCGGCCGATCATCGACATGATCCCGCCCTGGCCGCCCGCCATGTTGGGCGTGAAGGACACCTCGCCCTTGTATGCGAGCATCGCGCCGCGCTGACTGAACAGCCGCTGACCGGGCGCCACCGTCGCCTCGACCATCTTTCCGTTGATCTCCCGGAAGGCCATGTCACACGTCTCCCGCGATCGTGTTCCGCTCGCTCGGCTGCACGTACACCAGCCCGTCCCCCTCGAACCGCATCTGGAAGGCCTCGCCGCCGCCCTCCCCGAGCAGCGTGCGGAACGTCACACCGGACTGGAAGGACTGCCGCAGATTGCCCTGGTGCGCCACGTACGCCCCGGGGTCGACGGTCAGCGGGTACTGCGCGCTCACCCGCAGCACCACCGCCGGGCCGTCCGACATGATCGCCGCCTGGCCGTGGCCCTCGACGGTCGTCGTGAACAGCCCGTTGCCCTGCGAGGCGCCGCGCAGGCCCGTGAACTCCGTGCCCGTGCGCAGCCCGCCGTCGGTCGCGAGCAGGTTGCTCGACTCGACGTAGAGCTTGTCGCCCTGGACGCCGACCAGGTTGATCTCGGAGGCCCGGTCCGCGAACCAGCAGGTCCCCCGCCCCTTCACCTCCATCAAGGTCATCTGCTCGCCGGTCAGCCGACGGGTCACCATGCCTCGGATGCCCTCACCGCCGCCGCTGAGCTTCTTGAAGGCCATCTCGCCGTCGTACGCGACCATCGAGCCGTTCTTCGCCTTCACGGCGTCTCCGGTCATGTCGACGGCGAGCACCTTGCTGCTCTGAAGTCGGAACATCGCCACGAAAGGGAAAGGTAGCCGCAGGCCGGGCTCCGCGGACAGGGCCCGCGGGTGGAGAACGACCCTGATCGGACCCTTACGGGGGCGGAGCGCAGCCCCCCGGCCGGAGGGCCCGCGGCGGTTTGCCACAATGGGCGGGACGCTTGTGCGTGCGTTCACAAACCGTCAGACCGTACAGACCGTTCGTCCAGACCGCCGCGTCTCTCCCACCGAAGGTGACCCGTGGACCTCAAGACCGCCACCGCCATCCGCCGCCTCCGCCTGGTCTCGGCCCCCGAGGCGATCTCCTTCCTCCTCCTGCTGGTCTGCTCGGTGCTGAAGCGGACCACGGACTTCAACGCCGTGCCGGTGATGGGCATGGTGCACGGTGTGCTGTTCGTCCTGTACGTGATCTTCTGGGCCGACGCGTGGAACCGGGCCAAGTGGTCCCTGAAGACCGCCGCGCTGTACTTCGTCCTCTCGGTGCTGCCCGCCGGCGGCTTCTTCGCCGAGCGGAAGCTGCGGCGTGAGACCGAGGACGCCGTGATCGCGTCCCGCGCCCGCCAGGAAGGCGTGGTGAACGCGTGATCGTCGCCTTCTCCGTGACGCCGCTGGGCGTCGGCGAGGACGTGGGGGAGTACGTCGCCGACGCGGTGCGCGTGGTGCGCGAGTCCGGGCTGCCGAACCGCACCGACGCGATGTTCACCTCGATCGAGGGGGAGTGGGACGAGGTCATGGACGTCGTCCGGCGCGCTGTCGCCGCGGTCGAGGCGCGGGCGCCGCGCGTCTCCCTGGTCCTCAAGGCGGACATCCGCCCCGGAGTGACCGACGGCCTCACCTCCAAGGTGGAGACCGTGGAGCGGCACCTCGCCGAGTGACCTCGCCGCGTCATCCATACGGAGCAAAGCCCCGGCTCATGACGAGCCGGGGCTTCTTCCTTTCGCGGCGGCCGGGCACCGCACCCGACGCAAACGCGCCCTGCGCACCGGGCAGTTCCCTCTGATGACCCGCGCGGCTCGCGGAGTCCGACACGCCGACCCACGATGAGGGCTCAGGGCCGACCGTCATCCGACTGCCGGATGCGGCGGCCGCCGTCTGCCCCGAAGGAAGGGTCTGCCGGATGGACACTTCGACGTATACATCCCAGTCGGCGTTCGACGGCTCCAGGCTGCGCGTGATCCTGCTGGTCGACCTCCACGAAGGCGCCCAGCAACGGTTCCTCGACGCCTACGAGCACATGCGCAGCCGGGTCGCGTCGGTTCCCGGTCACCTCGGCGACCAGCTGTGCCAGTCCGTGGAGAACCCGTCCCAGTGGCTCATCACGAGCGAATGGGAGACGGCCCCGCCGTATCTCGCCTGGGTGAACAGCGAGGAGCACATCGAGACCGTCAGGCCCATGCAGGACTGCGTCCGTGACATCCGGTCGACGCGCTACACCGTCGTCCGTGAGACGGGGCGGGCCGTCCCGCTCGCCGACCGGGCCGGCGAGGAACTGCGGGGAGCCGTGCGGGTGGGCGACGGAGTGACGCGCCACGCCCTGACGTTCACGGTCAAACCCGGCTCCGAGTCGAAGGTCGCGGAGATCCTCGCCGGGTACGCGCCGCCCCGGTCCCGAGTCGACGACTCCACCCGGCTGCGCCGTACGACCCTGTTCATGCACGGCAACCGCGTCGTGCGCACCGTCGAGGTGGAGGGCGACCTGCAGACGGCGCTGCGCCACGTCTCCCGGCAACCCGAGGTGCGGGCCGTCGAGGAAGCCCTCAACCCACACCTGGAACTCGACAGGGACCTGACCGACCCCGCGTCCGCACGTGCCTTCTTCATCCGCGCGGCCATGCCGGCCGTGCACCATGTGGCGCGCGGCGGAGCGGAGCCGGACGGCCTGCGGCGCCACGCGCTGTTCTACCCGGCCCGCGAGGGCTGCGGGATGGCCCTGGCACGGCTGCTCGCCCAGCAGGACGAGGCCGCCGCGGACGACCCCGCGAGTCCCGTGCACCGCAGCACCGTCTTCCACCGGGACGACCTGGTCGTCCGCCTCATCGACACGCGGGACCCCGAGAGCGACCCGGTCAGGGCGCTCGGTATCCACGGCGCACGCAAGGCCGCCGTGCTGACCCGGCTGCTCGACGGCGCCGCACTCGGCGTGGCAGGACCGCTCTCGAACGAACGGGACGCCACCCGCCTCCTGGCCCACACCGAGATGACGCCGATCACCGACCGCAGGGCTGCCGACCAGCCCTGACGGCCCATGGACGACACCGTCCCTGAACACCCACCCCCACCGACCGACCTTGGAGACGGACCATGGACACAACGCGCCCGCGCATCGTGGACATCAGCGAGACCGAGCCCAACCGCAGGCGCGGCGGCGATCTGCGCACCCTGCTCACCCCCCTCACGGTGGGTTCCACGAGCGGTTTCATGGGCCTGGCCATCATGCAGCCCGGGGAGCGCATCAGCGAGCACTACCACCCGTACTCCGAAGAGTTCGTGTACGTCGTCCAGGGAGAGCTGGAAGTCGACCTGGACGACGACACGCGTGCTCTGCGTGCCGACCAGGGCCTCATGATCCCCATCGGCATGCGGCACCGCTTCCGCAACGTCGGTGACCTGGAGGCCCGGATGGTCTTCCACCTCGCCCCGCTGGCCCCGAAGCCGAGCCTCGGCCACGTCGACACCGAGACCCAGGAGGGGGAGGCCGCCGCCGGGCCGCACCCGGTCGTGCACGGGGACGGCGCGCAGCCCGAACGACGAGGGGTGCCCTCATGACCCGGCGGGTGGCGGTCACCGGCATCGGCGTCGTCGCCCCCGGCGGGATCGGCGTACCGGCCTTCTGGGACCTGCTCTCCAGCGGCCGCACCGCGACGCGCGGCATCACCCTGTTCGATCCCGAAGGGCTGCGCTCCCGGATAGCCGCCGAATGCGACTTCGACCCGCTCGCGCACGGACTCGATCCCGGCCAGGCCGAACGCGCCGACCGGTACATCCAGTTCGCCCTCGTCGCGGCGGCGGAGGCGGTGTCCGACAGCGGCGTCGACTTCGAGGCGGAGGACCCCTGGCGGGTGGCCGTCTCGCTCGGCAGCGCCGTGGGCGGCACGACCCGCCTGGAGCACGACTACGTACTGGTCAGCGAACGGGGCCAACGCTGGGACGTCGACCACCGGGCCGCCGAACCGCAGCTGCACCGGGCGTTCTCGCCCAGCACACTGGCCTCCGACGTCGCCGAACGCTTCGGCGCCCAGGGGCCGGTGCAGACCGTGTCGACCGGCTGCACCTCCGGACTCGACGCGGTGGGCTACGGCTTCCACACCATCGCGGAGGGCCGCGCCGACATATGCGTCGCCGGAGCGTCGGACTCCCCGATCTCCCCGATCACCATGGCCTGCTTCGACGCCATCCGGGCGACCTCGCCGAACAACGACGACCCGGAGCACGCCTCCCGCCCCTTCGACGCCCACCGCGACGGCTTCGTCATGGGCGAGGGCTCCGCGGTGCTCGTCCTGGAGGAACTCGAACACGCCCGGGCCCGCGGCGCGCACATCTACTGCGAGATCGGCGGCTACGCCACCTTCGGCAACGCGTACCACATGACCGGACTGACCAGCGAGGGACTGGAGATGGCCAGGGCCATCGACACCACGCTCGAACAGGCGAAGCTGGATCCCACCCGGATCGACTACGTCAACGCGCACGGCTCGGGCACCCGTCAGAACGACCGGCACGAGACCGCCGCCGTCAAACGGTCGCTGGGCGCCCACGCCTACGACACGCCCATGAGTTCGATCAAGTCCATGGTGGGCCACTCGCTCGGCGCGATCGGCGCGATCGAGGTCGTCGCCTGTGTGCTGGCCCTGGCCCACCAGGTGGTCCCGCCGACGGCGAACTACGAGACCCCGGACCCCGAGTGCGACCTGGACTACGTGCCCCGTACCGCACGCCCGCGCAAGCTCGACCACGTGCTCTCCGTGGGCAGTGGCTTCGGCGGGTTCCAGTCCGCGGTGCTCCTGACGGGGCCGGGCGGGAGGAAACGATGAGTGCTCGAGCGACCCGGCGCACGGTGATCACCGGGATCGGTGTGGTCGCGCCCAACGGAACCGACACCGAGACCTACTGGAAGTCCGTCAAGGAGGGGCTGTTCGTCCTCGACCGGATCACCCGGGAGGGCTGCGGGCACCTTCCGCTGCGCGTCGCCGGCGAGGTGCGGGGCTTCGATCCCTCGGCGCTCATCGAGGAGACCTTCCTCGTGCAGACCGACCGGTTCAGCCACTACGCGATGGCCGCCGCCAGTGCGGCCCTGAAGGATGCGGGACTGAGCGACGCCGCCGCCGACTCCCCGTACTCCGTGGGCGTGGTCACCGCCGCCGGATCCGGTGGCGGCGAGTTCGGCCAGCGGGAGCTGCAGCGGCTGTGGGGCCAGGGATCCCGTTTCGTCGGCCCCTACCAGTCCATCGCCTGGTTCTACGCCGCCAGCACGGGCCAGATGTCCATCCGCGGCGGCTTCAAGGGCCCCTGCGGCGTGGTCGCGAGCGACGAGGCCGGAGGACTGGACGCCGTCGCCCACGCCGCCCGGACCGTGGGACGGGGCACCGACGTGGTCGTGGTCGGGGCGGCCGAGGCGCCGCTCGCGCCGTACTCGATGGTCTGCCAGCTCGGATACCCGGAACTCAGCACGGCCGAGGACCCGGCGCGCGCCTATCGCCCCTTCACCTCCGCGGCCTGCGGCTTCGTGCCGGCCGAGGGCGGCGCCGTGCTGGTCGTCGAGGACGAGGACCGCGCGCGCCGCCGCGACGCGGCCGTCCGCGCCGTCGTGGCCGGGCACGCGGCCACCTTCACCGGTGCCTCGCGCTGGGACCGCTCACGCGAGGGACTCGCCCAGGCGATCCGCGGCGCCCTCGACGAGGCCGGCTGCGCCCCGGAGGAGATCGACGTGGTCTTCGCCGACGCGATGGGCGTCCCGGAGGCGGACCGCGCCGAGGCCCTCGCCCTCGCCGACGCCCTCGGCCCGCACGGCACCCGCGTGCCCGTCACCGCCCCCAAGACCGGCATCGGCCGGTCCTACTGCGGGGCGCCCGTACTGGACGTCGTGGCAGCGGTGATGGCCATGGAACACGGACAGGTCCCGCCCACGCCGAACGTCTTCGACGTCTGCCACGACATCGACCTGGTGACCTCGACGGCACGCCCGGCCGAGCTCCGCACGGCCCTGGTCCTCAGCCGCGGACTCATGGGCTCCAACGCGGCGCTGGTGCTGCGCCGGGGCCCGGAATCCGCCACACCGCACGACAAGGAGAACACGCATGAGCAGTGAAGTGACCCTGGAAGAACTGGCCGCACTCATGAAGAAGGCGGCCGGCGTCACCGTCGACCCGCAGGACCTCGCGGCCCGGGCGGACAGTCCGTTCGCCGAGTTCGGGCTGGACTCACTCGGCCTGCTCGGCATCGTGGGCGAGCTGGAGAACGGGCACGGCCGGGCGTTGCCCACCGACGCGGAACGGTGCAAGACCCCGCGCGACTTCCTCGACCTCGTCAACAGCACCCTCACGGCAGGAGCCTGACATGGCAGGACACACCGAGAACGAGATCACCATCGCCGCTCCCCTCGACCTCGTCTGGGACATGACCAACGACATCGAGAGATGGCCTCAGTTGTTCAGTGAGTACGCGGACGCCGAGGTGCTGTCCCGGGAGGGCGACACGGTGACCTTCCGCCTCACCATGCACCCCGACGAGAACGGCAAGGTGTGGAGCTGGGTGTCGGAGCGGACCACCGACCGCGAGAAGCTCACCGTCCGGGCACGCCGGGTCGAGACCGGCCCCTTCGAGTACATGAACATCCTGTGGGAGTACGAGGAGACCCCCCGGGGCGTCCGCATGCACTGGACGCAGGACTTCGCCATGAAGCCCGAGGCGCCCGTCGACGACGCCGGGATGACGGACATCATCAACCGCAACTCGCCGATCCAGCTGGCCCTCATCCGCGACCGCATCGAGCAGGCCGCCGACGAGCGGCCGACAGCACCCGCCACACCCGCCTGAACGCCGCCGCACAAGGAGAAGGACCTCATGCACCACGCCCTGATCGTCGCCCGGATGGCCCCGCATTCGGCCCCGGACATCGCCGAGGTCTTCGCGGAGTCCGACCGCGGCGACCTGCCCCACCTCGTCGGGGTGACCCAGCGCTCCCTCTTCCAGTTCGGCGATGTGTACATGCACTTCATCGAGGCCGAACAGGACCCGGGCCCCGCCATCGCGCGGGTCGCCGGACGCCCCGAGTTCCTCGACATCAGCAGAAGACTCGAAGCGTACGTCCGCCCCTACGACCCCGAGACCTGGCGTGGTCCGAAGGACGCGATGGCGCAGCGCTTCTACCACTGGGAGAGGGACCGTTCACCGGCCGGCCGGTGAACGACCCGGTGAACAACGAGCCATGAGAGAAGGGCCGCTGCCGGTGCAGCGGCCCTTCTCTCTCTCATGCTTTTCCGGCTACCGGGCGGAGCGGTCCAGCACCGGCAGCAGACGCAGGGCGTTGTCCCGGTTGATGCCCCGGAGCTGCTCCGGTGAGAGGGCCGGATCGCTGTCCAGAGCCGGTGCCGCGATGTCGGCGACGACCTGTGCGGGCGTGGGCGGCCAGTCCGTGCCGAAGAGGATCCGGCCGGGGTCCACCGTGGCCAGCAGGGTGGGTGTGGCGGAGGGGGACATGGGCCCCGCGGTGTCGAAGTAGAACCGGTGCAGGTAGTCCCGGACCCGGCCCGGCTCGATGCCGGGGGAGAGGTGCCCGCCGAAGAGTTCGAGCCTGGTGGCCATGTACGGCAGGAAGCCGCCTCCGTGCGGCAGCACGAAGGTGAGATCGGGGTAGCGGTCCAGGGTGCCGTTCCGGATGAGGTTGATGGCCGCCCGCGTGGTGTCCATGAGGAAGTCACACACGAAGGGCGGCATCCCCGGCAGTCCGGTACCGCCGTCCTTGCCGGCCGGCACCTCCATGGGGTGCGTGCTGATGACGGCGGACCGCTCGTTCAGCTCCTGAAGGAGGCTGTCGTGGGATGCGTCGCCCAGGTAGACGCCGTCCATGCTCGTTCTCGTGCTGACGCCCACGGCGCCGAGCTCGTCGAGCCCGTAGCGCAGGCTCCACCGGGAGAGCTCCAGGTCGTCGAGGAACACCGGAGCGAAGAAGGCGAAGCGCGCGGGACGTGCCTCGACGACGTCGGCCGCCGCCCGCAGGGCGATCCGCGCGCTCTCCTGACGCTCCGTACGCTCACGGAACCGTCCGAGCATCGCCACGGTCATGACGGACGTGCTGATGCCCGTCTTGTCCATGACTTCCAGGGCCGCGTCCATGTCCCAGCGCGTCCACCAGGGCAGCCGCTCGCGGTTGACGACGCCGCGTTGCTCGGCCCAGTCCAGCCAGGCCGGCGCGGTGAAATGGTGATGGACGTCCACTCGGCCCGCGACGGGGCCGTCTTGGAAGCCGTCTTCGAATGTCATCGGCATGTCCTCGGTGTCGGTCGTTCGATGGGGACGCGGCGTGCTCAGTCACGGCAGAGCACGGTGCGCAGTACGTTCGTCAGCACCTGGCCGGCATCGGGCAGCCGGCCGGTCGCGCGCCAGGCGACGAAACCGTCCGGGCGCACCAGGACGGCACCGTCCCGGGCCGCGCCGTGCAGCTCCGCCCAGTCGGCGCCCGGCTCGGGCGACAGGTCGTGATCGGGGCCGTCCCCCACGAGATACGCCTCGACCGGAACGCCCAGGGTCCCGGCGGCCTGTTCCGCCGCGCCGCGCCACTCCTGGCCCCCGGGCCCGGCGAGCAGGACGAAGGAACGCTCGTACAGGTCCAGGGTGGAGATCCGTTCGCCGCGCCGCGTGACCCACATGTGCGGTGCGCGGCTGCCGGGCTCTCCGCCGAGCCGGAAGTCGTCCGGGACGACCGGCCGGCCGGGGGAGGCGCCCACGACGGCTTCCGACGCGTACCGGTAGCAGAGCGCGACCGTCATGAGGTCCGCCGGGTCGTCGTTGCGTCCCGCCGCCGGAGCGAAGCCGGGGTGCTCCTCCTCCACCGCCTGCTGGGAGGCCCGGGCGCTCGTCGTGACGGCGACAGGCCGGCGTTCGGCCTCGTACGTGCCGAGCAGCGGCCGGCCGGCCCAGCCGCGCAGTACCGCGGCGAGCTTCCAGGCGAGGTTGTGGGCGTCCTGGATCCCGGTGTTGGAGCCGAACGCCCCGGTGGGAGGCATTTCGTGGGCCGAGTCCCCGGCCAGGAAGACCCGGCCCCGCGCATAGCTGTCCGCGACGCGTTTCGACGCGTGCCACGGCGCTTTTCCGGTGATCTCGACATCGAGGTCCGGAACTCCGGCAGCCGCGCGGATATGCGCCGCACAGCGCTCACTGGTGAAATCCTCCAGTGACTCGCCCCGGTTCGGGAACCAGGGAATGTGGACGACCCAGCGCTCCTCGTTGTCCACGGGCAGCAGAGCGCCTTCTCCCTGTGGATCGGTGATGTAGCAGACGATGAAGCGCTGCGGTCCGACGTATTCCTTGAGCGCCTTGCTCCGGAACGTCACGCTGATGTTGTGGAAAAGAGCACCGGGCCCCGACTGGCTGATTCCCAGATGTTCGCGAATGGGGCTTCTCGGGCCGTCGGCGGCCACCAGGAATTCGGCGTTCACGGTGTACGTCTCACCGGTTTCCCGGCTCATGACCCGGGCCCGGACCCCGTCCTCGTCCTGGGTGAAGGACAGCAGTTCCGTGCCGAAGCGGATGTCTCCGCCCTCGCGGGCGCGGCTCAGCAGGACCGGCTCCAGGTCGTTCTGGCTGCACAGGCACCAGTTCGACGAACTGACTCCGGAGATGTCCATGCCCGCGGAGATGTCCTGGATGATCCAGCGGCGCCGGCCCCCGGTGAGGGTGTCCACCTGGAGGACACCGTCGTTCCCTGCGAGCGCGAAAGCCGCCTCCCGCACCCGTTGCTCGAGTCCGGCGGTCCGGAAGAGCTCCATGGTGCGCACGTTGTTCCCACGGCCGCGTGGGTGCGTCGACGTCTCGGCGTGCCGCTCCACGAGCATGTGCTCGATCCCGAGACGCCCCAGGAACACGGATGTGGAAAGACCCACCAGGGATCCGCCCACGACGAGAACTGGTGTGGATTCCGCTGCGCGTCCGCTCACTGGCTTCCTCAGCATTCGGCGAGTGCCGGCCCGTGAAGAGGCGGACCGGCCCGTTCAAAATGTTTACCAAGCGGGCCAGGAGTGCGCGATCCGGGGCTTCCCGGCATACGCCGGCCGGGTCAACCGCCCGTTGTGCACGGCGCATTCGGCCTTACGACTCGTATGGCCCAGCAGCGTTTGCCGCGCGACGCCGGACGGGAAACGGTGTGACCGACCGACGGAACTTCTGCCACCGGGACCAGTCATGACGCAAGCGTTCGCATCCGAGGGAATGTCGTCCGACGAGGCCGCCGCCGCGGCATCGTCCTGCAGCCGGGAGTTCCGCGCGAACCCGCACCCCGTCTACGCCGCACTCCGGGAGGCGGCACCGGTGTGCCCGCTGTCGCCCCCGCACGGGGTCGACACGTACCTCATCACGCGGTACGACGACGCCCGCGCCGCCCTCGCGGACCCCCGGCTGAGCAAGGACATGTACGGCGCCATCGACGCCTACCACCGGATCTTCGGCGACTCGTCGATCGCGCTGGACGACAACATGCTCTTCTCGGACCCTCCGAAGCACACCCGGCTGCGCAGGATCGTCGGCGCCACCTTCACCCCCAAGCGCGTGGAGTCGCTGCGCGAGCAGGTCCAGAAGATCACCGACGGGCTGCTGGACCGCTGCCCGGCGTCCGAGCCGGTGAACCTCCTCACCGAGTTCTGCTTCCCGCTGCCGCTGCACGTGATCTGCGAGCTGCTGGGCGTCCCGGAGAACGAACGCAAGCAGGCCCAGGAGTGGTCCGCCACCGTCGCGCAGACCGGCTTCGGGCCGGAGGCGAGGAAGGCGCTGGAGATCGCCGAGGGAAACCTGCGCGACTACCTGGTGGACCTGATCGCGCGCAAGCGCCGGGAGCCGGACGGGGCACTGCTCAGTGCACTCGTCACGGCGCAGGACCAGGACGGCGCGCTCACCGACGGCGAACTCGTCTCCACCGCGTGGGTGCTGCTGTTCGCCGGGCACAAGTCGACCGCGTACCAGATCGGCAACGCCGTCTACCACCTGCTCAGCAGGCCGGAGCAGAAGCGTCTGGCCATGCGGAACCCCGAGGCGATGGCCGCGGCCGTCGAAGAGGTCTTCCGGTTCGAGACCTCCGTGGAGAACTCGACGTTCCGCTACGCGAAGGAGGACATCAAGATCCGCGGCATGCTCATCCCCAAGGGTGCGCTGGTGCAGATCTCGCTCACCTCGGCCAACCGGGACCCGGAGATGTTCCCCGAGCCGGACCGCATGGACGTCGAGCGCCCGAACGTCCAGGCGACGCACCTTGCGTTCGGCCTCGGACCGCACTACTGCGTCGGCGCCCCGCTGGCGCGGCTGGAGATGCAGATCGCCCTCGGCACGCTCTTCGGACGGCACCCCGACATGGCCCTGGCCGTGGCACCGGAGGACGCGCGCTGGCTGACCGTGCCGTTCCCGGCCTTCCGCGGACTGGCGGAGCTGCCCGTCGTCCTCGACCCGTCGTGACGGGGGAGAACGCGGCGCCGGCCCGGGTACGGGTGGTGCGGCTGCTGCGGGTCCGCGCGGGGCGCGAAGCGGAGTTCGTGGAGTCGTACCAGGGCGTGCTCGAACGCGCCGTGCGGTCACCCGGGCATCTGCGCGAACAGCTCTGCCGCTCCGTCGACGACCCCGCTCAGTGGCTGCTCACCAGTGAGTGGGAGAGCTTCGAGGCCATCAAGCGGTGGCGGACCGACCCCGACCACGCCACCCTGGTCGCGCCGATGAACGCCTGTCTGCACGACGACCGGTGGACGGGGGTCTTCGAGATCATGCCCGAGGGCCCCGGTGCCCGAAAGCCGAGACGGGGCTGACCACCATGTGACCGGCCGGTAAGGTCGGGTTCGTGCCGAAGCCGCTCAGTCTCTCCTTCGATCCGATCGCGCGTGCCGACGAACGCTGGAAGCAGCGCTGGGGAAACGTGCCGTCCATGGCCGCGATCACCTCGATCATGCGGGCCCAGCAGATCCTTCTCGCCGAGGTCGACGCGGTGGTCAAGCCGTACGGGCTGACGTTCGCGCGGTACGAGGCACTGGTGCTGCTCACCTTCTCCAAGTCCGGCGAGCTGCCGATGTCCAAGATCGGTGAGCGGCTCATGGTGCACCCCACGTCCGTGACGAACACCGTGGACCGGCTGGTGAGGTCGGGTCTCGTCGGCAAGCGGCCCAACCCCAACGACGGGCGCGGCACCCTGGCCAGCATCACCGACAAGGGCCGCGAGGTGGTCGAGTCGGCCACCCGCGACCTGATGGCGATGGACTTCGGACTGGGGGCGTACGACGCGGAGGAGTGCGCGGAGATCTTCGCCATGCTGCGGCCGCTGCGGGTCGCCGCGGGGGACTTCGAGGAGGGCTGACCCGGGGCAAGATCTCCCGGAACGGGTCGTTACGCTCGACGGCATGAAGAAGAGCGTGCTGACCCGCTACCGCGTGATGGCCTACGTCACCGGCGTGCTGCTGGTCCTGCTGACCATCGGCGTCATCGCCAAGTACCTGCTCGACATGGACGGCGCCGCGGACTTCACGCGCGTCGTCGGCATCGCGCACGGCTGGCTGTACGTCCTGTACCTGATCTTCGCCTTCGACCTGGGCTCCAAGGCGAAGTGGCCGGTGGGCAAGCAGCTGTGGGTGCTGCTCGCCGGGACCGTTCCGACGGCCGCGTTCTTCGTGGAGCGCCGGATCAGCCACGAGCTCGAGGCCAAGGTCGCGGAGGACTCGCCCGCGGCCGCCAAGGCGTAACCGCACCGCCGTACGGAGCAACGTACGGCGGTCTCCCATCGACATTTACTTGGACGTCCTAGTAAATTCGTCGGTATGGATGCTGACGCCATAGAGGAAGGCCGCCGCCGCTGGCAGGCCCGGTACGATGCCGCGCGCAAGCGCGACGCCGACTTCACCACGCTCTCCGGCGATCCGGTGGAGCCGGTCTACGGGCCACGGCCCGGTGACACCTACGACGGCTTCGAGCGGATCGGCTGGCCCGGGGAGTACCCCTTCACCCGCGGCCTGTACGCGACCGGCTACCGAGGGCGTACGTGGACCATCCGGCAGTTCGCCGGGTTCGGCAACGCCGAGCAGACCAACGAGCGCTACAAGATGATCCTCCGCAACGGCGGGGGCGGGCTCTCGGTCGCCTTCGACATGCCGACCCTGATGGGCCGCGACTCCGACGACCCGCGCTCGCTGGGCGAGGTCGGGCACTGCGGTGTCGCCATCGACTCGGCCGCCGACATGGAGGTCCTGTTCAAGGACATCCCGCTCGGCGACGTGACGACCTCGATGACCATCAGCGGCCCGGCCGTCCCCGTCTTCTGCATGTACCTGGTGGCGGCGGAGCGGCAGGGCGTCGACCCGTCCGTCCTGAACGGCACGCTCCAGACGGACATCTTCAAGGAGTACATCGCCCAGAAGGAGTGGCTCTTCCAGCCGGAGCCGCACCTGCGGCTCATCGGCGACCTGATGGAGCACTGCGCGGCCGGCATCCCCGCGTACAAGCCGCTCTCCGTCTCCGGCTACCACATCCGCGAGGCCGGGGCGACGGCCGCGCAGGAGCTGGCCTACACGCTCGCGGACGGCTTCGGATACGTCGAGCTGGGGCTGTCGCGCGGCCTCGACGTGGATGTGTTCGCCCCCGGCCTGTCCTTCTTCTTCGACGCGCACGTCGACTTCTTCGAGGAGATCGCGAAGTTCCGCGCCGCCCGCCGCATCTGGGCCCGCTGGATGCGGGACGTGTACGGGGCGACGTCGGAGAAGGCGCAGTGGCTGCGCTTCCACACCCAGACCGCCGGCGTCTCCCTCACCGCCCAGCAGCCGTACAACAACGTCGTACGGACGGCCGTGGAGGCCCTGGCCGCCGTGCTCGGCGGGACGAACTCGCTGCACACCAACGCCCTCGACGAGACCCTCGCGCTGCCGAGCGAGCAGGCGGCGGAGATCGCGCTGCGCACACAGCAGGTGCTCATGGAGGAGACCGGCGTCGGCAACGTCGCCGACCCGCTGGGCGGCTCCTGGTACATCGAGCAGCTGACCGACCGGATCGAGGCGGACGCGGAGAAGATCTTCGAGCAGATAAGGGAACGGGGGCTGCGGGCGCACCCCGACGGGCAGCACCCGATCGGGCCGATCACCTCCGGGATCCTCCGGGGGATCGAGGACGGCTGGTTCACCGGGGAGATCGCCGAGTCGGCGTTCCGCTACCAGCAGGCGCTGGAGAAGGGCGACAAGAAGGTCGTCGGCGTCAACTGCCACACCGGGTCGGTGACCGGGGACCTGGAGATCCTGCGGGTCAGTCACGAGGTGGAGCGGGAGCAGGTGCGGGTGCTGGCCGGGCGCAAGGCCGGGCGGGACGACGCTGCCGTGCGCACCGCGCTCGACGGGATGCTGGCTGCCGCGCGGAGTGGGGCCAACATGATCGGGCCGATGCTGGACGCGGTGCGGGCGGAGGCGACCCTTGGGGAGATCTGTGGGGTGCTGCGGGATGAGTGGGGGGTGTATACGGAGCCTGCCGGTTTCTGAGTGCTCGGTGTTGCGGCTGGGGTGGGTCCGCAGCCCGGCCCGCTAAGAGAGTCCTTCCAGCAGCACCTTGGTGAAGCTTCTGACCCATTCCTCGTCCGCCGGTTCCGCGCTGACCAGGGTGCGGTGGACCACCGCACCCGCGACCATGTCGAAGATCAGGTCCGCCGTGCGGGCCGCTGACTCCGGGTTCGGTTCGGGTGGGAGTTCGCCTCGTTCCTGGGCTCGGCACCGGCCCTCCAGGACCAGGCGCTTCTGGCGGTCGACGACCGACGCGCGGATGCGCTCGCGCAGGGCGTCGTCGCGGGTGGCCTCCGCCACCACCGCCATCAGGCCGCTCTTCGCCTCCGGGAGGGCCAGGATCGCCGCGAACTGGAGTACGACGCCCTCGATGTCCGCGGCCAGACTGCCCCGGTCGGGCAGGCGGAGTTCGTCGAAGAGCTCCGCGACCGCGTCGACGACCAGCTCGTTCTTGCCCGCCCAGCGGCGGTAGAGCGTCGTTTTCGCAACCCCGGCGCGTGTCGCCACGTCTCCCAGGGTGAGCTTGGACCATCCCAGGTCGACCAGCGCCTCCCGCGTCGCGGCCAGGATCGCGGCGTCCGCCGTGGCGCTGCGCGGGCGCCCGGTGCGGCTGGCGGGGCTGCGGCTCTGCATGCCCTGACCATAAACCGACGGTTCCTGTGTGGCCGTGAGGGAGATCACCGGGGGGTGGTGTCCCCGGCCCGGGGCGTGGCATTACGCTACGTCTCGTAGCGAAAGCTCGTGACGGACGTACACGGGCTTCGTCACGACGGTGCCGAGTGGGGACCCGGCACCCAAGGGGACCGACCAGCCCGGCTTTCACACCGTTTTTCACACGCGCGCGCAGTACGGGGGAGGATAGACGCATGCAGCCACGGAACATGTCCATGAGCGGAGTCGTCGACCTCGCCGCGGTGAAGGCGGCCCAGGAGGCCAAGGCGAAGGCGGAGCAGGCGCGAGCCCAGGCCGCCCGGGAGGGCGGGACGGGGGCGATCTCCCCGGCCGATCTCGTCATCGACGTCGATGAGGCGGGGTTCGAGCGGGACGTCCTGCAGCGGTCCGCCGAGGTGCCCGTCGTCATCGACTTCTGGGCCGAGTGGTGTCAGCCCTGCAAGCAGCTGAGCCCCGTCCTGGAGCGGCTGGCCGTCGAGTACAACGGCCGCTTCCTGCTCGCCAAGATCGACGTCGACGCCAACCAGATGCTGATGCAGCAGTTCGGCATCCAGGGGATCCCCGCGGTGTTCGCGGTCGTCGCCGGGCAGGCCCTGCCGCTCTTCCAGGGGGCCGCCGACGAGACGCAGATCCGGCAGACCCTGGACCAGCTGGTGCAGGTCGCCGAGCAGCGCTTCGGCCTGACGGGCCTCACCGTCGACCCCGACGCCGAGCCGGGCGGCGATGCCCAGGCGGCCCCCGAGCGACCGGCCGGCCCGCATGACGGCCTCCTCGAGTCCGCCGTCCAGGCGCTGGACTCGGGTGACCTGGGCGGTGCCATCCAGGCCTAC
This sequence comes from Streptomyces sp. NPDC006372, assembly GCF_040612515.1. Taxonomy (NCBI): domain Bacteria; kingdom Bacillati; phylum Actinomycetota; class Actinomycetes; order Kitasatosporales; family Streptomycetaceae; genus Streptomyces; species Streptomyces sp. NPDC006372. The sequence continues at coordinate 20,973 of NZ_JBEXQJ010000053.1, forward strand.
AAGAACGTGCTGAACGAGGACCCGGGCAACGAGGAGGCCAAACTGGGCCTCGCCCAGGCCGAGTTGCTCCAGCGGGTGCAGGGCATCGACCCGCAGCAGGTGCGCAAGGACGCGGCCGAGAAGCCGGCCGACGTGCAGGCGCAGATCACCGCCGCCGACCTGGACCTGGTGGGCGGGCACGTGGAGGACGCCTTCGGCCGGCTGATCGAGACCGTGCAGCGTACGTTCGGTGACGACCGGGACACCGTGAGGATGCGGCTGCTGGAGCTGTTCGAGGTGGTCGGATTCGAGGATCCGCGCGTGATCGCGGCCCGTAGGGCCCTGGCGCGCGCCCTGTTCTGACCAGTCGTTAAACACGCGGGCATGTGGTGCCCGCGTGAAAAATTTGCCGACAGAGCGTCACCGCGGCCGCGCTTTACCAAAACTTGGTAATCGCGGCCGCTGTTACTGCGAGTAAGTCGTGGGCGTTGATCTGTCGGATTCTGTCCATCGATCAACAGCTTTGTACCGCCGTCGGGCGACACCCTGCGTCGCCGTCCGAGACCATCGGGTCGGTGTTCGGTTATCCGGCCGTTACCAGCCAGTAACGAACCCCCTTGTGCGGGCGGCCAGAATGGACCACGATCGGCCACGCTCGGTCCATTCCCGTACCCCGGCAGCCGGTTGGGTCGCGGGACGTCCTGGGTCCCCACCGAGCAGAGCCGGCGGCAGTGGCGCCGGCTCTTGGACAGGGGGGTCTTCGCCTGCTCGGCGAAGCCTGTCCAGCAGGGTTGTGCGTGATGCGTGTCAGGCGCGACCAGTGGTTGTCGCTCGGGGGTGATCGCCGGTGATTCGGGCGCGAGTTGTGCCTCCGAGTGCGGGCGCTCTCCTTCCCGAGGACGTAGCACTTCTCCCATCCCTGCCCGGCTGAGCCGCTACTCGGGGCGAGCCAGGACAGGAGATGTACGTCCGAGAAGGAGGAAATATGGAGTCCCAGGTGCGTGGCGGGACCAGATGGAAGCGGTTCGCTGTGGTCATGGTGCCCAGCGTCGCCGCTGCGGCATGTGTGGGTGTCGGACTCGCGCAGGGGGCGCTGGCCGCTTCGTTCAGCGTTTCCGGTCAGCAGTTCAAGGTGTCGGCCGGTCACCTGCACGGTGAGGGTTTCGCTCAGTACGGCGGAATCGACACCGTCTACAAGAAGACGGACGGCAAGGAACAGACCCAGGTTCCCGTCGCGATCTCGTCGTTCGACGACGCGACGATCACCAAGATGTGCCAGTCGGTCGCGACGCCGATCCCCCTCATAGGCAAGACGGTCTACCTCCGTCTTGATGCGGGGACCGACCCGAAGAAGCCGGTCACGGCGCACAACCTGTACATCGACGTCGCTCAGCTCGACGCCGACGCCGAGTTCAAGAACATCGACATCGGCGTCGCGGTTCAGGACAAGACCCGTGGTCCTGAAGTCAAGGACAAGAAGTCCACGCTGCCGGGCGGCTTCGCCCAGCAGGCCGAGTCGGCCGACCTCTACGGCGTCGAGCAGACGGCGTGGGCGACCACGGCGGGCACGTTCAAGCTCAGTGGCCTGTCGATGAAGCTCGGCATGGACAAGGACATGGAGTGCTACTGAGGCCTCCGGTTCACGGGCACCCCAGGGGCGGCTGAACTGCTCCTGAGGGGCGGGGAAGCAGCGGCTTCCCCGCCCTGCGGGCCCGGCCCGGCCGCGAGCCGGGCACCTTCACAGACTTAGACTTTCCGGCTTCTCCACACGCCTACGGCCGAGCCGGTACGTACCTCCACCGGACCGAGGGAGCTGTTTTCCATGAGTGCCGAGACTCCGGTCCAGAGCGCCGGGACCTTCACCCGGCTGCGTCGGCGATTCCGTGACTGGCGGGGCACCCGGCCGTTCTGGGCAGGCCTGTTCACCATCCTCGGCGGGGTGCCCATCGCGTACTTCCCCTACGCCACCCTCAAGCTGGGAACCATGTCGCTCACCATGGCGACCACCGCGGGTGCCGGCTCCCTCATCATCGGGGTTCTGCTCGTCACGCTGGGCCTGACCATGTGGTTCCAGCAGGCGACGCGGGTCTTCGCCGGTGTCGCGGCGATCATCCTCGCTCTGGTGTCGCTGGTGGTCTCGAACATCGGGGGCTTCATCATCGGCTTCCTGCTGGCGATGCTCGGCGGCGCGCTCGGGATCTCCTGGGCCCCGGGCAAGACGGAGTCCGCCGGGGGCGGCCGGCAGCCGGATGGTCAGGGGCCCACGACGGAGGGCGCGGCGGAACCCGCTTCCGACGGTGTCGCAGGGGAGCCGGGGCAGACGTTCTCTCCCTTCGGGACCGACGACAGCGGATCGGCGGGTGGCGCCCGGCCCGAGGCCCATCACGGGGGGTACCGTGTCGGCTGACGCCCACCACCAGTTGCCCGAGTCCACGGCGCGAGCGAGAACGGGGCCTCGTCACGCGGCCCCCAAGAAGCCGCTGTTCACCCGGTTCCAGATGCCGGCCGGCAAGGCGATAGCCATGGCGGCGATGCCCACCGCCGTGCTCATGGGCATGGGATTCACCCCGACTCTCGCCCTTGCCGACGACCACCCGTCCACGGCGAACAGCCTCAAGGCGGACGAGTACAAGGACTGCGTCGCGGCGCTGGACGACGACAAGGACGGCGCCTCTCCCTCGCCCTCGGCGAGTGACAGCGGGACCGACGGCAAGAAGGACCAGGACGCGGCCGAGCCGAGCCCCTCGGCGTCCGCAGGCGGTTCGGAAGCGGACGCGGACAAGACCCCGTCGGGCTCGTCGGGTTCGTCGAATTCGTCGGATTCAGGTTCCGACGACACGGGCGACAAGACCGAGCCCACGCCGACCCCTTCGGCCTCCTCGGGCACCTCGGGCGAGGACGACGCGGCCACGCCGAGTCCCTCGGCGTCCGAGAGCGGTGGCGGTCTGCTGGAGGGCATCGGCGACGCGATCGGCGGCATCCTCACGGGCGGCAAGTCCACCGCGAGCCCGAGCCCCACGCCGTCCGCGTCCGCTTCGCCGTCCGGGGACAAGGCCGACGACGAGGCCACCAGCAAGGACGACGCGTCCGACACCGTCAAGGAGACCACCGACAAGGTCACCGACACGGCGCAGGACGCGGTGAAGGACACGACCGACAAGGCGTCGAAGGCGGCTGAGGACACCACCGAGGCGGCGAAGAAGGCGGCCGAAGAGGCGGCGGACAAGGCCACCGCCTCCCCGAGCCCGTCCGAGAGCTCCTCCGTGGACCCCGAGGACTGCCCGGCCGCCACGGACGCCGAGGGCGGGATCGACAACAAGATCCTCGTGCCCGACGAGCCCTGGCGCCTGGAGGCCAGCTCGCTGACGCTGAAGGGTGCCGACTACCAGGGCATCGTCGAGGTGAAGACCGCGAGCGGCGCCACCAAGAAGGTCCTGAAGTACGTCATCAACGACGGGACCGACATCGGGGACCTGCACCAGCTCGTCAAGGACAAGCTGTCCGGCAAGACGCACCACGTCCAGGCGGCCAAGGGGTCGACGTCCACGATCACCGACGGCAAGACGGTGATGTACACGGAGAGCATCTCCGGAAACCTGCTCGGCCTGATCCCGGTCACGTTCGACCCGGAGCACCCGCCGCCCCTGAACATCCCGTACATCTACTTCACCAACGTGAAGGTCACCCAGGCAGGCCAGTTCGGAGGCACGCTGACCGTGCCGGGGCTGCACCAGTACGTCACCGACTGATCCGGTCTTCTCCGGGAGCCGCGAAATCTGTGCCCCGCCGGGTGTCCACCCGGCGGGGCACAGCTGCGTTTTCCAGCTCAGTCGTCCTCGTCCTCATCGTCCTCGAAGCGCGGCAGGACGTTGGTGTCCATGCCGTACTCGCCGAAAAGGTCGACCAGGGCTCTGGTCATGGCGTCCAGGCCGCCTTCACGGACGATCACGAGGTCGGGGATCTGGAGGTACAGGCCGTTGGCACACTCGCCGGTGGTGGACCAGCGGTCCATCACCTCTGCGATCTTCCGAGGGGTCATGAAGCTCGCGGTCCACCCCTTGCCGTCATGGGCGCGGATGACCGCGTCGACGTCCTCGACGGTGTCGGCGTCGTCCTCCAGGCCGAGTACATAGGTGACGGAGAAGTCGGCCGTCTCCACGGTCACCAGCGGCTCATGAGCCATAGATCTTCAGCAACTCCTTGATGACGTGCGGCTCGTTCGGCTTGTCGGACTTACCGATGATCTCGAAGCCGCCGTCGACCTCGCGGAAGAAGAGCCGGGCGCCCTTGTCGCTCCGAAGGTAGCGGATGCCGTGCGACAGCGCCTTGGAACCCCTGCCCGGCTGGTCGTTGCCGTCCATGAGCTTGTTGATCAGCTGGTTCATCTCGCGCTGCACGTCCTGGTTCTTCGTGGACTTCTCGGCGAGCTTGGCGAGCCTGCTGTTCTTGCCGAGCGCCGAGGTCACACAGATCTTCGGCTTCCCGGCGGAGGCGACGGCGAGTGCCCCTGACTTCGCGGAGGCTCCGTGGAACGCGGCCCGCTGGGCGGCAGCGCCTCCGGCGAACGGAACGAGGCACGCTACGGCGCTCTGGCCCTTCTTGACCCGGTCCACGACCGTGCGCAACCGGTCCAGGGTGTCCTTGGCCTTGTCCAGGCCCTCCCAGAAGGAGTGGATGCCCTTGCCGACCCGGTAGATCGCCTTGCCGACCGCCGGAATCTTGGTGACCGCCGTGCCGACGAGGATGACGTTGACCAGAGTCCAGAGGCAGCCTTCGACGTCGCGCTTGGTGAAGCACTTCTTGGCGTCGTTGTAGCCCAGCTCGTCGAGGATGATCTGGCCGCCGTTGGCGACCACCCAGTCCATGACGTCCATGGCCAGGAGTTGCTTGGCCTCGCGGAACTCGTCCACGCAGGTCTGGCCGCACTGGGCGAGGAGCAGGGCCTCCTCGTCCTGGGTGAGGTCCGGCCCGGTCTCGGGCTTGGGACCCTCCATCGCGGCCTGGCGGGCTTTCTCCTGCTCCTCGAGGAACTCCTTCTCGGCGCGGTCGGCCGCCGCGTCGGCCGCCTTCGCGTCCTCGTTGGCGTTGGCGGCGGACTGCTCCGCGGTGTCCGCGTCCTTCTCGGCCTGGGTGGCCGCGGAGTCGGCGGCGCCTGCGTCGCGGGTGGCGGCGTCGGCGGAGGCGCGGGCGTTCGTGGCGCTCTTCTCGGCCTCGGTGGCCTCGTTGTTCGCCGCCGTGGCCTCGCTCGAGGCGTCACGGGCGGCGCTGTCGGCGTAGAACCAGTCCGTGCCCGCTTGGGCGACGTACTCGCTGGTCCTGGCGTCGGCCTTCTTGGCCGCCTCGGCGGCCTTGGCGGCCTCAGCAGCCGAAGCCCGGGCGGCGGAGGCGGACTTGAGCGCGGCTGCCGCGTCGGCTGCCGCCGCCGCTGCCGCCTGTGCGGCGAGCTTGGCGTCACCGGCGGCCTTCTCGGCCAGCGCCTTGGCGTCGGCGGCGGCCTTGTCGGCCTCCTTGGCCTTGGCGGCGGCCGCGGCGGCCTGCCGCTCCGCGATCGGCTTGGAGGCCTGGCCGACGAGCACCGCGAACGCGGCCGAGATGTCGGTTTCCTTGTACGGAGTCCCGATGGCGATGGCCTGGTTGGCGGGCTTGATCACCTCGGCGGCCGAGTCACGGGCCGCGGAGGCCGCCTGGCCGGCTGCGTACGCGTGTCCGGCGGTCACGGCCGCCCAGGCGCTGGTCTTGGCGGCCTCGGCGCCGGCCGCTTTCGCTTCCTGGTTCGCCTTGAGGGAAGCGGCCTGGGCCTTTTTGGCCTCCTGCTCGGCCTTGGCGGCGTCTGCGGAGGCGGCATCGGAGGCGTCGATGGCCTCGGCGGCCGCGGCGTGCGCGGTCGCTCCGGCCGCGACGGCCGTCTGGTAGGCAGACCACGCCTTGTCGGCGGCCGCGCGCGAGCGCTGCGCCGCGGCGTCGGCACGGGTGGCGGCGGCGCGGGCGTTCTGCGCCGCGGTGCTCGCCTCGCCGGCGGCGGTGTTCGCCCGTGTGGCCGCGCCGGCCGCCTCGTCGGCGGCGGCTCGGGCCTCACTGGCGGCCTGCCGGGTCTCGCCCGCGGCGCTGGTGCCGACGGCCGCGGCGGCGGCCGACTCCAGGGCGGCGGCTCGGGCGGCGGTGGCCTTCTTGTTGCGCTCCGCCTCCTCGGCCTTCTCACGCGCGGCGGCGGCCTTGCCCTCGGCGAGGAGCGCCACGGAGAGCTGCTCGTCGGCCGTACTGGCTGCGTTCTCCGCCTTGGTGCGGGCCTGCCCGGCCGTCTCGCGCTCGTCGGCCGCGCGCTGCTCGGCAGCCTGCGCCTTGGCGCGTTCGCCGGCCGCGGTCTTGCGCTCCTTCGCGGCGACGGCCTTTTCGTGCTCGGCCTTGGCGCGCTGCGTCTTGGCGGTCTCCGCCGCCACGCGGGCCGTCTCCTCCGCCTGCTCGGCGGTGGCCTGCGCGTTCTTCGCCTTCGTGGCGTTGGCCGCGGCGTCCTTCGCCAGCGCGTCCGCCGACACCCTGGCCGCCTTCGCCTGGGCCGCCGCCTCCTGGGCGGCGATCCGGCGGAACTCGGTGTTGACGGCGTGTGCCTGGGTCTTGGACAGCGCGAACAGGGCCTTGCTGTCCGCGACCGTCGCCTTGGCGGCGTTCACCGCGGTCTGGGTGGCCTTCGCCGCCGCCTGGGCGGCGGCGTACGAGGCCTTGGCGGCCTGCACCGACTGCTGCGCGTACAGCAGGCCACGGCCGCGCGGCGTCTTGGCGGCGTCCGCGATGGCGTAGGCGTCGTTCTGCGCGGTGCCGGCCTGCTCCGAGGCCGTCTTGGCCACGGCCACGGACTTGTTGGCCAGGGCGAGTTGCTCGGCGGCCTTCTTCTGCGCGTTGGCGAGGTCCGTCTTGGCCTGGGTGAAGACCGCTGCCTTGGGCCGGTGGATGTTGTCCTTGGGCTGACCGGCCCAGTACTTCTGCCAGAGCAGGATCTGCTCTGCGAGCCACGCCTGTCCGATGGACTCGATCATCGACTCGGTGGCCTTGCGGGCCTCGGCCGAAGCGGTCGCCTCGGCGGCCATGATGGTCGTCCGCGGCTTGGCCTGAGCGGCGTACTCCTGCTCCCACTCCTGATGGGCGGTCAGGACCACCGGGGTGAGGATCCGCCGGGCGTCGACGGGGTTGTAGCTGTCACAACCGCCCCAGCCGACCTTGAGGGACTCGACCTCCATGCGGTACTCGGCGGAGCCCTCCTCCAGCGGCTTGGTGACGAAGCCGCCGTGGCGCAGGAAGGAGGCGACGTCGCTGGCGGTGGTCCAGTTGTAGGGGCCGCGGACGTCGGTGTCCCCGAACATCTCGTCGGCGGCGAAGTCGTTCCAGTCGTCCTGGCCCTTGATCTCGGCGGCGATCTTCTTCGCCTGGTCGACCGAGCTCTTGGTGGGCACGCTCCGGCCGTCCTGGCCGAGCCGGTTGTACAGGTCCTGCTGCGGACCGAGGGTGAAGGCGACGACGTCCTTGTCGAACTCGGGAGCGTGGTACTCGGTGCCCGAGTCCCAGCCCGTCTGTGCGTAGATCTTGTTGGCCGTCTCCCAGCGCTCCGTGCGCTTCCTGGACTGGCTCAGGTAGTCGATGACGCCCTGGTTGTCCTTCCCGCGGGCGTCGCCGAGCGTGCCGAGGCCCACCTGGTGCCCTTCCAGGGCCGCGGTGAGGTCGGCGTCGGTCCCGTTGAGGGCTTTGGCCGCGGCGGCCTTGAGGGCGGGGCCGCCGATGTGCAGCGCCGTACCGGCCACGCACCGGTTCATCCGGGCGTCCTGTCCGAGGCTGATCCGGAACTGGCCGGCGTCCGGGTCCTCGGCCGGCGGATCGTCCGCCCGGGCGGGTGTCGCGTACACCAGTCCTGTCAGTACGGCTGATGCCGCCACCAGTGCGGTGCCGGCTAACCCCCGTGAGCGCATGGCTCTTCGCATGTTGTCGCCTGTCTACTGGACGTATGTTCGACCCAGGAGGCAGGCGGGCGCGAGTGTGGGTGTGCGGTGGCGGACGTGTTCGGACGGCCGACGGTTACTTCCGTCGGCGAACGTCCGCACTCCGGTCAGAGACTCCTGTGCGCTGGTCAGGCACACTTCCCCCGTACCCTCTCCCCCAGGGCTTCACAAGAGTTACACAGGAAACAGATTTCCGGTAGGTGTACTTCGTCACCCACAAGCAAGGGCGCCCCCCGCGTGACAGGGGGCGCCCTCTGCGCCGTACACGGGCCTGCACTCAGGCCCTTCCGGAAGGGTGGATCAGTTGGCGGAGCCGCCCAGGTGGTGGACGCGCACCATGTTGGTGGTGCCGGGGACGCCGGGGGGCGAACCGGCGGTGATGACCACGATGTCGCCCTCGTTGAAGCGGTTGAGCTTGACCAGCTCCTGCTCCACCAGGTCGACCATCTCGTCGGTGCTGTTCACGAACGGCACGACGTACGGCTCGACGCCCCAGCTCAGCGCCATCTGGTTGCGGGTGCCCTCGTCGGTGGTGAAGGCGATGATCGGCTGCTGTGCGCGGTAGCGGGACAGGCGGCGGGCGGTGTCGCCGGACTGAGTGAAGGCCACCAGGCCGCGGCCGCCCAGGAAGTCGGCGATCTCGCAGGCCGCACGGGCCACCGAACCGCCCTGTGTGCGCGGCTTCTTGCCCGGGACGAGCGGCTGCAGGCCCTTGGACATCAGCTCCTGCTCGGCCGCGGTGACGATCTTCGACATCGTCTTGACCGTCTCGACCGGGTACGCGCCCACGCTCGACTCGGCGGACAGCATGACCGCGTCGGCGCCGTCCAGGATCGCGTTGGCCACGTCGGAGGCCTCGGCGCGGGTCGGACGGGAGTTGGTGATCATCGACTCCATCATCTGGGTCGCCACGATCACCGGCTTGGCGTTGCGCCGGCACAGCTCGATCAGGCGCTTCTGCACCATCGGGACCTTCTCGAGCGGGTACTCGACGGCGAGGTCACCGCGGGCGACCATCACGCCGTCGAACGCCATCACGACGTCCTCCATGTTCTGCACCGCCTGCGGCTTCTCCACCTTGGCGATGACCGGGACGCGCCGGCCCTCCTCGTCCATCACGCGGTGCACGTCCTGGACGTCCTTGGCGTCGCGGACGAAGGACAGCGCGACGAGGTCGCAGCCCATGCGGAGGGCGAAGCGGAGGTCCTCGACGTCCTTCTCGGACAGCGCGGGCACGTTGACGGCCGCGCCGGGCAGGTTGATGCCCTTGTGGTCGGAGATGACGCCGCCCTCGATGACGATCGTCCTCACCCGGGGGCCCTCGACCTCGGTGACCTTCAGCTCGACGTTGCCGTCGTTGATGAGGACCTGGTCGCCCTTGGTCACGTCGCCGGGCAGGCCCTTGTAGGTCGTCCCGCAGATCGTCTTGTCGCCCGGGACGTCCTCGGTGGTGATGGTGAACTCGTCACCGCGGACCAGCTCCACGGGACCCTCGGCGAAGGTCTCCAGACGGATCTTCGGGCCCTGGAGGTCGGCGAGGACCCCGATGGCCCGGCCGGTCTCCTTGGCGGCGGCACGGACCCGGTCGTACCGGCCCTGGTGCTCGGCGTGCGAGCCGTGGCTGAAGTTGAAGCGGGCCACGTTCATGCCGGCTTCGATCAACGCGACAAGCTGCTCGTGGGAGTCGACCGCGGGGCCGAGAGTACAGACGATTTTCGAACGGCGCATGGGGGCGATCCTATCGGTTTGTTTCGCAACGGAATATTCCGTCTGGCGGAAAATACAAAAGGGCGGGTTGCCGCTCAGGTGTGATTCCCCGAACCAATTACCAGCGCGTAGGTCTGCGTCGCGATCTCCAATTCCTCGTCAGTAGGTACCACCGCCACCGCCACCCGGGCGCCCTCGGGCGAGATCAGCCGCGCCTCGTCGCCGCGCAGCGCGTTGCGCTCGCCGTCCACCGCCAGGCCCAGCTCCTCCAGGCCCGCCAGGGCGGCCGCCCGCACGGGAGCCGCGTTCTCGCCCACACCGGCGGTGAAGGCGACCGCGTCCACCCGCCCGAGTACGGCGTAATAGGCACCGATGTACTTCTTCAGGCGGTGAATGTAGATGTCGAACGCCAGCTCCGCCTGCTCGTCGCCCTCGTCGACGCGACGGCGGATCTCCCGCATGTCGTTGTCGCCGCACAGACCGATCAGACCGCTCTTCTTGTTGAGAAGAGTGTCGATCTCGTCGGCGGACATTCCACCAACACGCATCAAATGGAAGATGACGGCCGGGTCCATGTCTCCGGAGCGCGTACCCATCACGAGCCCCTCCAAAGGCGTCAGCCCCATGGAGGTGTCCACACAGCGACCGCCCCGCACGGCCGAGGCGGACGCCCCGTTGCCCAGGTGCAGCACGATCACGTTCGTCTCGGCCGGGTCCTTGCCCAGTAGCTCGGCGGTGGCCCGGGAGACGTAGGCGTGCGAGGTGCCGTGGAAGCCGTAGCGGCGGATGCGGTGCTCGTCGGCGGTCTTCACGTCGATCGCGTAGCGGGCGGCCGACTCCGGCATCGTGGTGTGGAACGCGGTGTCGAAGACGGCGACCTGCGGCAGGTCGGGCCGCAGCGCCTGTGCGGTACGGATCCCGGTGAGGTTGGCCGGGTTGTGCAGCGGGGCCACCGGGATGAGCCGCTCGATCTCGGCGAGCACCGCGTCGTCGATGACGGTCGGCTCGGTGAAGAACTTGCCGCCGTGCACCACCCGGTGCCCGATCGCGGCCAGTTCGGGCGAGTCCAGGCCGAGGCCGTCCTTCGCGAGCTCCTCGGCCACGGCCTTCAGAGCGGCGTCGTGGTCGGCGATCGCCCCGCCGCGCTCCCGGCTCTCGCCGCCGGCCGGAGTGTGCTTCAGCCGGGAGGTCTGCTCGCCGATGCGCTCGACCAGGCCCACCGCCAGCCGGTCGCCGTCGCGCATGTCGAGCAGCTGGTACTTCAGTGACGAGGAACCGGAGTTGAGGACGAGGACACGGGTCGGGCTGCTCACTGGGCGGTTGCCTTCTCGCTCGGGGACGGGGCGGGGGACTGGGCCTGGATCGCCGTGATGGCGACGGTGTTCACGATGTCCTGGACGAGGGCGCCCCGGGACAGGTCGTTGACCGGCTTGCGCAGACCCTGCAGCACCGGGCCGACGGCGATGGCGCCGGCCGAACGCTGCACGGCCTTGTAGGTGTTGTTGCCGGTGTTCAGATCCGGGAAGATCAGCACGCTCGCCTGCCCGGCGACCTCGGAGCCGGGCAGCTTGGTCGCCGCGACCGACGGCTCCACCGCGGCGTCGTACTGGATCGGGCCCTCGATGCGCAGGTCGGGCCGCCGCCTGCGGACGATCCCGGTGGCCTCGCGCACCTTGTCGACGTCGGCGCCGGAGCCGGACGTACCCGTGGAGTACGACAGCATGGCGATCCGCGGCTCCACGCCGAACTGCTCGGCCGTGGTCGCCGACTGTATGGCGATGTCCGCGAGCTGCTCGGCGTTCGGATCGGGATTGACCGCGCAGTCGCCGTAGACGAGCACCTTGTCGGCGAGGCACATGAAGAACACCGACGACACGATGTCGGCGTCCGGCTTGGTCTTGATGATCTCGAAGGCCGGGCGGATGGTCGCGGCCGTGGAGTGCACCGAGCCCGAGACCATGCCGTCGGCGAGACCCTCCTGCACCATCAGCGTGCCGAAGTAGTTCACGTCCGAGACGACGTCGTACGCCAGCTCCACGGTGACGCCCCGGTGGGCGCGCAGCGCCGCGTACTTCTCCGCGAAGGCGTCGCGCAGGTCGGACGCGGCCGGGTCGATCAGCTGGGACTCGCCCAGGTCGATGCCGAGATCGGCGGCCTTCTTGCGGATCCGGTCGACCGGGCCGAGCAGGGTGAGTTCGCACACGCCCCGGCGCAGCAGCACCTCGGCGGCGTGCAGCACGCGCTCCTCGGTGCCCTCGGGGAGCACCACGCGGCGCAGGTCGGAGCGGGCCTGCTCCAGCAGCTTGTGCTCGAACATCATCGGTGTGACGCGATCACTGCTCGGCGCGGAGACCCGGTGTGCCAGGTCGGCGGTGTCGGCGTACCGCTCGAACAGGCCGAGCGCCCGCTCCGCCTTGCGGGGGGTGGCCGCGTTCAGCTTCCCCTCCAGGGAGAAGAGCTGCTCGGCGGTGGGGAAGCTGGTGCCGGCCACCGACAGCACCGGGGTGCCGGGGGCGAGGCGGTCGGCGAGGGTGAGGATGTGGTCGCCGGGCACCTCGTCCAGGGTGAGCAGCACGCCCGCGATCGGCGGGGTGCCGGCGCTGTGTGCGGCGAGCGAGCCGACGACCAGGTCGGCCCGGTCGCCCGGGGTGACGACCAGGCAACCCTGGGTCAGGGCGTCGAGGAAGTTCGGCAGCATCGCGCCGCCGAAGACGAAGCCGAGCACGTCCCGGGCCAGGCCCGAGTCGTCGCCGAGCACCACCTTGCCGCCGAGGGCGTGGCTGATCTGCGAGACGGTCGGGGCGGACAGCGCGGGCTCGTCGGGCAGTACGTAACAGGGCACGGGGAGCCGGGAGTCGAGCTGGCGGGCGATCTCGTCGCGGTCCTCGCGGGCCACCCGGTTGGTGACCATGGCCAGGACGTCGCAGCCCAGGGTGTCGTAGGCGCGGTAGGCGTTGCGCGTCTCGGCGAGCGCGGACTCGACCGTCTGCTTGCGGCCGCCCACGACCGGGATCACGGACGCGCCGAACTCGTTCGCCAGCCGGGCGTTGAGCGACAGCTCGTCCGGGAGCTGGGTGTCGGCGAAGTCGGTGCCCAGGACCAGGACGACGTCGTAGTCCCGGGCGACCAGGTGGAAGCGCTCGACGAGCGTGGACACCAGCTCGTCCGTGCCGGCCTCGGCCTGGAGGGCGGAGGCCTCGTGGTAGTCCATGCCGTAGACGGTCGCGGGGTCCTGGGCGAGCCGGTAGCGGGCGCGCAGCAGCTCGAAGAGGCGGTCGGGCCCGTCGTGGACGAGGGGACGGAAGACACCCACCCGGTCGACCTGCCGGGTGAGGAGTTCCATGACCCCCAGTTCGACGACCTGGCGGCCGTCACCGCGGTCGATGCCGGTCACGTACACGCTGCGGGTCACGCGCGCTCTCCGTTCCGTCTCAGGGCAATGTCTTCTTGCTCAGGGGGATGTCTTGTTACCGGACGTCTTACCGGACGTCGAAAAATCGCCCACCGAGGTGAGCAGAACCAGCTTGACAATACCTCCGCCGCTGGATAAGGCGCCCGTCAGAGTGGGGTGCCCCATCGGGCTGTGGAGCGTGAAACAATCGGCGGAGGCTCACCGGTATCCACAGCGAGCAGGAGACACAGCACGATGCGTATCGGAGTCCTCACCGCAGGCGGCGACTGCCCCGGCCTGAACGCCGTGATCCGGTCGGTCGTGCACCGGGCGGTCGACAACTACGGCGACGAGGTCATCGGCTTCGAGGACGGGTACGCGGGCCTGCTGGACGGCCGCTACCGCAACCTCGACCTGAACGCGGTCAGCGGCATCCTCGCCCGCGGCGGCACCATCCTCGGCTCGTCCCGGCTGGAGCGCGACCGGCTCCGCGAGGCCTGCGAGAACGCCAGCGACATGATCCACCAGTTCGGCATCGACGCACTGATCCCGATCGGCGGCGAGGGCACGCTGACGGCGGCCCGCATGCTGTCCGACGCGGGCCTGCCGGTCGTGGGCGTCCCGAAGACGATCGACAACGACATCTCCTCCACGGACCGCACCTTCGGCTTCGACACGGCGGTCGGCGTCGCCACCGAGGCGATGGACCGCCTCAAGACCACCGCCGAGTCCCACCAGCGGGTGATGGTGGTCGAGGTCATGGGGCGCCACGCCGGGTGGATCGCGCTGGAGTCCGGCATGGCGGCCGGTGCGCACGGGATCTGTCTGCCGGAGCGTCCGTTCGACCCGGCCGACCTCGTGAAGATGGTCGAGGAGCGCTTCGCCCGCGGCAAGAAGTTCGCGGTCGTCTGCGTCGCCGAGGGGGCCCACCCCGCCGAGGGCTCCATGGACTACGGCAAGGGCGAGATCGACCAGTTCGGCCACGAGCGCTTCCTGGGCATCGGAACGGCACTCGCCCACGAGCTGGAACGACGGCTCGGCAAGGAGGCCAAGCCGGTCATTCTCGGCCACGTCCAGCGCGGCGGTACCCCGACCGCCTACGACCGGGTGCTCGCCACGCGCTTCGGCTGGCACGCGGTGGAGGCGGCGCACCAGGAGCAGTTCGGCAGGATGACGGCGCTACGCGGGACGGACATCGTCATGGTGCCGCTCGCGGAGGCGGTCACCGAACTGAAGACCGTGCCGAAGGACCGGATGGACGAGGCCGAGTCGGTCTTCTGAGCCGGGCGGCATCCGGGTTCTAGGCCGGGCTCTCCTGGATCGTCGTCCAGAAGTGCTCGACGATCCGGTCGAGGAAGTCGCGTGCGGAGTCGCCGGCGGCGCTGCTGCCGCCGCCCCAGCTCAGGGTGGCGGCCATGTGCCCCTGGTAGTCCTGGTGCAGTTCCTGGAGGGCGTTCTCCAGGAACCGCCGGTCCAGGGGCACGACCTTCGCCACGGGGCGTACGTAGGCCTGCCAGCGGGTGGTGACGGCGCTGCGCAGCAGGTCGCCGAGTCTGGCGTTCCGGCCGGTGACGGTGACGAAGTCGGGCAGCCGGAGGCCGAGCAGATCGGCGAGGGCGGCGGACTGCCGGTCGCTGCCGCGCCAGGAGTCGGTCTCCTCCATGCGCAGGTACGCGTGGAGTTCGTGCCCGACGATCCGGGCGACGTCCTCGGGGGCGAGGCCGCGGGCGGTGCGGTGCTCGCGCAGGGTGCGGGGTCTGCCGATGAGTTCGCCGGGCGAGCACCACAGGACGCCCGCCAGGGCGGTGAGTTCGGTTCCGGACGGGGCCGCGGCCCCGCGTTCCCAGGCGATGACGTGGTCCGGGGTGATGTGCGGGTGTCCGTACGAGACGCGCATGTCGTGGGCGACGTGGTCGGGCGTCATGCCGAGCGCGGCGCGCAGCCGGCGGGCGGCGGGGGCGTTGAAGGGCGGCGGCGTGGGGGGCGGGGTCGGTTCACTCGGGCGGGGTGAAGGTCGGCGCACGCGCCACAAGCTAGGGGCGTGGGACCGCGGCGACTACGGTCTGTTCGGCCAGGATCACGGATTGTAGGAAGCTACGGCTACTCGCGGGTTCGACCGGGGCTGAAGATCGTCTTGTCAACCGGGCGGGAACGGTGGTGAGGATGGCGCCGGGCCCGGCGGACGCGGGTCCGGAAAGGCAGTGAAAAACGTGAACGGCAAGCTCAACGGGCATATTCGCGAGCGTCTGCTGGCGACGAACTTCTGGCACCTCGCGACGGTGGGTGCGGACGGTGCGCCTCAGGTGTCGCCCATGTGGGCGGACATCGAAGGGGAGTACGTCATGGTCAACACCTCGATCGGGCGGGTGAAGGAGGAGAACCTGCGGCGCAATCCGTACGTTTCCCTCTCTCACCATGACCCCGAGAACCCCTACGACCGTGCGGAGATCCGGGGCAAGGTCGTCCGGTTCGTCGAGGGCGAGGAGGCGGAGCGGGGCATGGACCGGCTCGCGCGCAAGTACCTCGGGGAGGACCGGTACCCGTGGCTGCTGCCCGGGGAGCGCCGGGTGATGCTGCTGATCGAGCCGACGCGGGTGCGGACGCTGGAAGGTGTGGAGCCGTTCCGGGCGGGGGTCCTGCCGGAGGGGGCCGCCGGCTGAACTGATCCTCAGCGCCAGTCGGGCCCTCCCGGCGCCGGTGGCAGCCGGGACTCGATCCTCGCCCGGGTGTCCCGCATCACGGCGATGACCCGGGCCTCGTGCTCCGGGGTCAGCCGGGCCACCGGGATCGAACAGCTGATGGCGTCGACGGCCGGGGTGTCGTAGCGCAGGGGGAAACCGAAGCCGGCGATGCCGGGCACCGTCTCCTCGCGGTCGACGGAGTAGCCGCGTTCGCGCACCCCGGCCAGGTCGGCGAGCAGGGCGGCCCGGCTGGTGTGCGTGTTCTCCGTGAGGGCGGCCAACGGGCCGTCGTCGAAGGGTAGTTCGTCGTCGGTGCGCTCGGCGAGCAGCGCCTTGCCCAGCGCACCGGCATGGGCCGGGACGCGCCGGCCGACCCGGCTGAGGGTGCGCAGGTACTCGTGCGACTCCCGGGTGGCGAGGTAGACGACGTCCCGGCCGTCCAGCCGGGCCAGGTGGATCGTCTCGCCCAGCGCGTCCGACGCCTCGTCCAGGTACGGGCGGACCAGCCGGATGCGCCGGTCCCCGTCGAGGTAGCCGGTGCCGGTGAGCAGCGCCCGGATGCCGATGCCGTAGAGGGAGCCGGTGGTGTCGGTGCGGACCCAGCCGGAGTCGACGAGCGTCTGGAGCAGCTGGTACATGCTGCTGCGCGGCACGCCCAGGTCCTCCGTGAGCTGGTCGAGGCGGGAGGGCTCCTCGCCCCGCTCGGCGAGCAGTTCCAGCAGCGCGACGGTCCGGGCCGCCGACTTCACGCCGCGGACGCCTCTCCTCTCCTGCATGGGCTCATCGTAGGTCCGCGGCGATCCGGTCCGCCGCAATCCGTGATCGCACGACCATTGACCCCGCGCGTTCACCCACTTAGCCTCCATCTTCATACGTGGACGACATCTGCATACAGGGATGAGCTCCCACCAGTTCAAAGGGGAACTGCCTTGCCTCTGCTCGTAGTCGGGATCAGTGTCCTGATTCTGCTTCTCCTCATGACCAGGCTCAGACTGAACGGCTTCGCCGCCCTGCTGCTCGTGGCGGTCGGGGTGGCACTGGTCCAGGGCATTCCGGTGGCGACCATCCCGGACGTCCTCTCCGAGGGCATCGGGGACCAGATCGGCGACACCATGCTGACCATCGGGCTCGGCGCCATGGTCGGCCGTGTGATGGGGGACTCGGGCGCCGCGCAGCGGATAGCCGGCAAGCTCCTCGACGCCTTCGGCCCGCGCTGGGTCCAGGTCGCCATGGTGGTCACGTCCATGCTGATCGGCGTGACCATGTTCTACGAGGTCGCGTTCATCATCATCGTGCCCATCGCGTTCACCCTGGTCAGGGTCACCGGGGCGAAGCTGCTGTGGGTCGGCCTGCCGATGTCCATCGCCCTGTCCACCATGCACAGCTTCCTGCCGCCGCACCCCGGCCCCACCGCCGTCGCCGCGACCTTCCACGCCTCCGTCGGACTGACGCTGTTCTACGGCCTGTTCGTCGCCGTGCCCGCCGGGGCGCTCATCGCCCTCACCTGGCCCCGGCTCCCGTTCGTCGCGCGGCTGACGCCGGCCATCCCCAAGGGCCTGGTCAGCGAACGGGAGTTCACCGAGGAGGAGATGCCCGGGCTCGGCTGGTCGCTGTTCGTGGCGCTGTTCCCCGTGGTGCTGATCGTGGCCGCCGCCGTGACCGACATGGCCACCTCCGGTGAGAGCCCGTTCCTGCACGTCGTCGCCTTCGTCGGCTCGGCGCCGATCGCGCTGCTGCTGACCCTGTGCCTGGCGGTGTGGGCGTTCGGGCCGCGGATCGGCCGCAGCCTCGCCGACGTCGGCGCCTCCTGCACCTCGGCGGCCCAGGCGATGGCGATGATCCTGCTGGTGATCGGCGCGGGCGGGGCCTTCAAGAACGTGCTGGTCGAAGGCGGGATCTCCGACTACATCAAGGACGCCACCGACGGCTGGTCCATCTCCCCGATCGTCCTCGCCTGGCTCGTCGCCGTCATCCTGCGCATCGCGCTCGGCTCGGCCACGGTCGCCGTCGTCACGGCCTCCGGGGTGGCGCTGCCGCTCCTGGCGGGCAGTGGGGTGCACCCGGAGGTGATGGTGCTGGCCGTCGCCTGCGGCTCCATCGCGTTCTCCCATGTGAACGACCCCGGGTTCTGGCTGTTCAAGGAGTACTTCAACCTCTCCGTCATCGAGGCGATCAAGGTCCGTACGTCCTACACGACGGTGCTCGCCGTGCTGGGGCTGGGCGGGGTGCTGGTGGTCGAGTGGGTGCTCGACGGCGTTGGTCTGTGAATCACGTGTTCGAGAAGGGACATCCGATGAGCATCGGGCACAAGTCGACGGTGCCGACCGTTACGGCGTTCGCCGTCTACCCCGTCGCCGGCCGGGACAGCATGGAGCTGAACCTCTCCGGCGCGCACGGGCCGTACTTCACCCGCAACATCGTGGTTCTCACGGACTCCGAGGGGCGTACGGGCCTGGGCGAGGTGCCCGGCGGGGAGAAGATCACGCGGACGCTGCGGGACGCCGAGGGGCTGGTCGTCGGGGCGAAGGTGGGCGACTACAAGCGGGTGCTGCGGGAGATCGGCGAGCGGTTCGCCGACCGGGACGCCGGGGGGCGGGGTGCGCAGACCTTCGACCTGCGGACGACGGTGCACACCGTCACCGCGGTCGAGTCGGCGCTGCTCGATCTGCTCGGGCAGCATCTCGACGTGCCGGTGGCGGCGCTGCTGGGGGACGGGCAACAGCGGGACTCGGTGCGGGTGCTGGGCTATCTCTTCTACGTGGGTGACCCGGACCGGACGGATCTGGAGTACGTGCGGGAGCCCGACTCACCGGTGGAGTGGTACCGGGTGCGGCACGAGGAGGCGCTGTCGCCGGAGGCGATCGTCCGGCAGGGGGAGGCGGCGTACGAGCTGTACGGGTTCCGGGACTTCAAGCTCAAGGGGGGTGTGCTGGAGGGGGCGGAGGAGGTGCGGGCCGTGCGGGCGCTGAAGGAGCGGTTCCCGGAGGCCCGGGTCACCCTCGACCCGAACGGGGCGTGGTCGCTGCGGGAGGCGGTGGAGTTGTGCCGGCCGCTGGTCGGGACACTGGCGTACGCGGAGGATCCCTGTGGGGCGGAGGGGGGTTACTCCGGGCGGGAGATCCTCGCGGAGTTCCGCCGTGCGACCGGGTTGCCGACGGCGACGAACATGATCGCGACGGACTGGCGTCAGATGGCGCATGCGCTGGCACTGCAGTCGGTGTCCATCCCGCTGGCCGATCCGCACTTCTGGACCATGCAGGGGTCGGTGCGGGTGGCGCAGTTGTGCAACGCGATGGGGCTGACCTGGGGGTGTCACTCCAACAACCACTTCGACATCTCGCTGGCGATGGTGACCCACTGCGGGGCGGCGGCGCCGGGGGAGTACAACGCGCTGGACACGCACTGGATCTGGCAGGAGGGGCTGGAGCGGCTGACCGTCGATCCGCCGCGCATCGTCGGCGGAGAGATCGCGGTGCCGGACGCGCCGGGGCTGGGCGTACGGCTGGACGAGGACCGGCTTCTCGCTGCGCACGAGCTGTACCGGGAGAAGGCGTTGGGGGCGCGCGATGATGCGGCGGGGATGCGGTACCTGGTTCCGGGGTGGGAGTTCGACGCCAAGCGTCCGTGCTTGGTGCGGTGACCGCCGTGGGGGTGCGCGTAGCGCGTGAGGCCGCGTGGTGGGTCGGGGCCGCGCCGGGGGGTGTCCGTCCTCGGAACGGCGCGATGGGGTCTCACACCGACTGACTGGCGTTGACGCGCCAACCGCTGCGGGCGGACACCCCCCGACACGTCCCCTTCCGTGGCACGGCGGCTGCGAGCCGCCCTAGCTGCGGGCAGTCGTGCCGCTGGGGCGGCACGGGTGGGCGCAGCGGCACCCCGCTCCGCCGGGTTGCGGACCCACC